>JABFRX010000299.1 GCA_013140995.1 Alphaproteobacteria bacterium
CGCTTTCGATTTCAGCGCGCCAACGTCGGAGCCGGCTTGCGGTTCGGTCAAGTTCATCGTGCCGGTCCAGGTGCCGGCTACGAGCTTCGGGAGGTATAGGCGCTTCTGCTCCGGCGTACCGTGCACGGTCAGCGCTTCGATCGCGCCTTGGCTGAGCAGCGGGCAGAGGCCGAACGCCATCGACGCCGACTGCCACATCTCTTGCACGGCGATACCTACCGCATGCGGCATCGCTTGGCCGCCGAATTCGGCCGGGCCGGTGATCGCGTTCCAGCCGTTTGCGACGAATTTTTTGTAGGCGGCGTCGAAGCCTGAAGGCAGCAGCACCTTACCGTTCTCAAGCCGCGCGCCTTCCTTGTCGGCGGTACGGTTGAGCGGCGCGATGACTTCGCCTGCGAATCGCCCCGCCTCTTCCAACACCGCGTCGACGAGGTCGGCGCTCAGCTCGCCATATGCAGAATTGCCAAAGAGGCGCGGTAGATTGGCCACGGCTTCCAATGCAAACCGGAGTTGCTTCACAGGGGCGTGATAGGTCATGGGCGTTGGAAACCGGCCGTTTGGTGACGCGTTCGGGCTTTTCGGCAAAGTGGACTGGACTATGTATATCTCACGCTATTCACACCCCTCAGACAAGGACCCCACCTATGTTGCGTTTATCCCTGACAGCTGCGCTGCTGGCTTCGGCCGCGATGCCCGCCCTTGCCGACGACGTGTCGACCAATCCGATGAGCGCGCCTAAGGGCAAGTACAAGGTCGAGCCGAACCACACTAGCGTCCTCTTCTGTATTCGCCACAACGGGATCAGCGGTTATTGCGGCCGGTTTGCGGGCGTCACCGGAACACTGTCGTTCAACGGCAGCCAGCCGGAGAAGAGCGCGCTTGCGATCGACATCGACGTGAACAGTTTGGACACACCCAGCGACAAGTTGGACGCGGAGTTGAAGAGCGGGTTCTTCGAGACGGCCAAATTCCCGACCGCGACGTTCAAGTCGACCGCGATCAAGGTCACGGGCAAAAACGAGGGCGAGATCACCGGCGACCTGACGCTGCACGGGGTGACGAAGCCCGTGACGCTAAAAACCACGTTCGGCGGCGGCAAGATGCATGCGTTTGCCAACACTTATGTCGTCGGCTTTTCCGCGAGTGCGAAGATCAAGCATGCGGATTTTGCTTTCCCCAATGTTGCGTGGCGATCGTTTGTGGGCGATGAAGTGACGCTCACTATCGAAACGGAAATGTTGGCGGAGAAATAGGCTTGATGACTTCGAACGCACCCACGCGCTACGGTACGGTGGCGATGGCATTGCACTGGACGATCGCGATCGCGATCGTCTCACTGTTGATCGTCGGCAAGTATATGAACGGATTGCCGAACAACGACCCGAACAAGTTTGCGCTCTATCAGCTGCACAAGTCGTTCGGGATCACCGTGCTGGTGCTGACCGTCGTGCGAATCATCTGGCGGGTCATGCATCCGGTGCCTGCTCTGCCTGCGGGCATGCCGGCTTGGCAGCGGTGGGGGGCGCATGTCAGCCACTTCGGGCTCTACGCGCTGATGCTCGCGATCCCGCTTAGCGGGTGGGCGGCCGCCTCCTCGTCGAGCCTCGGTATCCCAACGATGCTTTTCGGCGCCGCGGAGCTGCCCAGTCTGCCGGTCGGGAACGATCGTGATACCCACGAGTTCTATGAGGAGGCGCATGAGCTGCTCGGCAACCTCATGATCTTGCTTCTGATCGTGCATGTGGTCGCCGCGCTGAAGCATCACTTCGTCGACCGCGATACGGTTTTACGGCGGATGCTGCCGTTTACAAGAGTTTGAAGCTATGTCGAAGTTCTGGTTTGCGGTGATTGCATTGATGGTTGCTGTCCCTGCATCGGCGGCGCCGCCGCAGTGGAACGTCGTTCCGACGAAGAGTTCGCTGCGTTTTGCCGTCGCGATCGAAGGGCAGACCGTCGTTGGCAAGTTCAAAGCCTTCGGGGCGTTGATCGCGTTCGATCCCGCCGACCTCGCGCATTCGTCCGCGAAGATCACGCTGCCGATGGACGAGGCGAAGACGGAACACGCGACGCGCGATGCGATGCTGCTGAAGCCCGATTGGTTCAACATCCTCGACTTCCCGCAGGCTGTGTTTCAGACGGCGTCGTTCGTGGCGAAGGGCGGCAACAAATACGAGGCCGTGGGGACACTGAAACTGAAGGGCGTGACAAAAGCCATCACCCTGCCCTTCACGCTCGACATCAAGGGCGACACCGCCGTGGTGAAGGGCGAGACAGTGTTGCGACGGCTCGACTTCGGCGTCGGCCAGGGGCCGGATTTTGCGGACGCAACTCGGGTCTCACTCGGCGTCAGAGTGTTGGTGAACGTCACCGCCAGGCGCGCGAAGTAGCTTCCAGGCAGGGCCCGGCGCCGCTATGAGTGGCGCATGATACCTGCCTCCAACATCGCCGATCCGACGCCTGCCGCGCTGGTCAAGGCCGCGCGCTTGCTTGCCGAGGGTAAGCTCGTCGCGTTTCCGACGGAGACGGTTTACGGGCTCGGCGCAGATGCGCGCAGCGACGAGGCTGTGGCCTCCATCTTCGCGGCCAAGGGGCGGCCGAAGTTCAATCCGCTGATCGTGCATGTGGAGAGTTTGGCTGCGGCAGAGCGGTACGGTATGTTCGATGCGCGGGCGAAGGCGCTTGCTGCGCGGTTCTGGCCTGGGGCGTTGACGCTGGTCGTCCCCCGTGCTCCGGGATGCGACGCGTCGTGGCTTGCGACGGCGGGGCTTGAGACGATTGCGCTGCGCGTGCCGGTTCATCCGATTGCGCAGCAGCTTCTGAAGACGTTCGGCGGGCCGCTGGCCGCGCCGAGCGCGAACCGTTCCGGCACGGTGTCGGCGACAACGGCGCGGCATGTGGCGGAGAGCGTGGGCGACGCCGTGGCGCTGATCCTCGACGGCGGGCCAACGACGCATGGGCTTGAGTCGACGATCGTGGGGTTTACCGGCAGCGACGCTATCCTGCTTAGGCCGGGCGCAATTACGCGGGCGGAGATCGAGGGGGTTGCGGGGCCGCTCGGTGCGGGAACCGATACCGAGGACGCGCCGTTTTCACCGGGGCGGTTGAAGCGGCATTACGCGACGGCAAAGCCGCTTCGGCTGAACGCCACGTCGGCGGCCGGAGAGGAGGCGCTGCTTGCGTTCGGTGCACCGCTAGCCGGTGCGCGGGTGACGCTGAACTTGAGCGCGGCGGGCGACCTCGTAGAGGCGGCGGCGCATTTGTTTGCGATGCTGCGCAAGTTGGACGCGGAAGACGTGCGCGGCATTGCGGTGATGCCGATCCCCGCGCAGGGGCTCGGCGAGGCGATCAACGACCGGCTTCAACGCGCGGCCGTGCGGGAGAGTTGAGTCGCGCCGCTTAACCCCTTATGCGGTGTGCGTGGAGAGACGATGACGCGGCCCACGAACGACACGCTCGAGCGTATGAAAACCGCCGCCGGCCCCGGCGGGTGGACTGTCGACGCGGACGAGATCGCGCCGCATCTGGTCGAGTGGCGGGAGCGGTGGACAGGGTCGACGCCGCTGTTGCTGAAGCCTTCGACGGTGGCTTCGGTCGCGGAGATCGTGCGGATCGCGGCCGGGGCGGGCACGGCGCTCGTGCCGCAGGGCGGGAACACGGGCCTCGTCGGCGGGCAGATACCATCTGGCGAAGTATTGCTG
>JABFRX010000247.1 GCA_013140995.1 Alphaproteobacteria bacterium
GTGGTGCGCCGGTCATCGTCGTCGGCCGCGAAGGCTGGCACCCCGGCGTCATCGGCATCGTCGCCGGCCGTCTGAAGGAGCGCTACGGCAAACCCGCTATCGTGATCGCAATCAACGAGGGCGTCGGCAAAGGCTCCGGCCGTTCCGTCAACGGCGTCGATCTGGGCACCGCCATCGTCGCCGCGCGCGAAGCAGGCATCCTGGTGAATGGCGGCGGCCACGCGATGGCGGCGGGACTCACAATCGAGCCCGGCCGCATCGAAGCCCTCGCCGCGTTCCTGGGCGAGGCCCTCGGCGCCGACTGCACGGCCTCATCCGAAGGCAAACACTTGACCTTCGACGGCGCTGTGTCGCCGGGCGGCGCGACAGCCGATCTCTGCGCGCTCATCGCCCGCTGCGGCCCATTCGGCGCCGGCAATCCGGAGCCGTTGTTTGCCATCCCCGCCGTCAAGGTGAACTTCGCCGCCATCGTCGGCGAGCAGCACGTCCGCTGCGTCCTCACATCGGCCGACGGCGCACGCCTGAACGCCATCGCCTTCCGCGCACTGCAATCCGAACTCGGCCCCACACTGCTCAACAGCAAAGGCCGCCCGCTGCACATCGCAGCGTCGCTAAAGGCGGAAGAGTGGAACGGAAACCTGCGCGTCCAAGCGATGATCCGCGACGCGGCGGTTGCGTGAAGACTGGCGCGCCCTAGGGGAGTCGAACCCCTCTTGCAAGATTGAAAATCTTGAGTCCTAACCGATAGACGAAGGGCGCGGAACGGCGGTTTCTATAGGGGCGGCGCGTCTGAGGCAAGCCCCGAAACGGCCGCAAAACAGCAGGCGCTATGCGGCCGTCTCACGCACCCGCAGGCAGACCTTGGGCGCGCCAGCGCAGCATCCCGCCGCTCAAATTCGCAACCTGCTGAAACCCATTCTGCTGCAGCAGCAAGGTCGCGCGCGCCGACCGTGCACCAGAGCGGCAATAGACGACGGTGGGTGCAGATTTATCGATCTCCGGCAAGCGCCCTTTGAGTTCGCCAAGCGGGATCAGCCGGGCCCCGCCGATATGCCCAAGCTCGTCGTTGAACTCTGTCACCTCACGAACGTCGATGATTTGCAGCTGCCGCGAATGCTCTTCCACCCACAGCGGCGCGATTTCCGGTACGCCGGCAAACGTGACATGCACCGGCGCCCAGTCCGCTTCGGGCGCTACCGGCAAATCCGGCTTGCCGCACTTCAGGTTGGCAGGCACTGCGACAGCCATCTTCTTCGGATGCGCGAGCCCAAGATTGTCCATATAGCCGCAAAAATCGTCTTCGCGAATCTGAACGCCGAGCCGCGGATTGTGCGCCATCTCCTCGCCGACCGAGGACGCCGTCAGCCCCGTGTAATCGTGCGCCGGATAGATCGTGCAGGCCGCAGGCAGAGAGAATATCTGCTCGCGCACCGACCGGAACAACGCTCGCGCGCTACCTTGCTGAAAGTCCGTGCGTCCGCAGCCGCGGATGAGCAGGGCGTCACCGGTGAACGCCATGCTCTGGTCGTCGAGCACGTAGGTCATGCAGCCGTTCGTATGTCCGGGAGTCGCTCGCGCCTCGACATAGCGTTTGCCGAAAGCCACGCGATCCCCCGACTTGAGATAGAGGTCCGCCTCCGCCGCACCCGACTGCGCCGACAGCGCGATCCGCGAGCCCAGCTTCGCCTTCAGCAGCCAGGCGCCGGTGACATGATCGGCATGAACGTGCGTGTCGAGCGTAGCAACCAAGCGCAGGTCGAGCTCTTCCAAAAGCGCGATCTCGCGGCGCACTTCCTCGAACACCGGATCGATCAGGATTGCCTCGCGCGACGCCTCATCGCCCAGGAGATACGAATAAGTTGACGATTGAGCTTCAAAGAGCTGGCGGAAAAGCATGGCGCGCCTCGCGTAACGGCCGAGGGAAAGAAAACATTTACCACACGCAACACGCGCAGCGTTCAGGATTCGGAAGCGGACAATGTTGATAATAGGTACGGGCCCCGTGTAAATGACCGCCAGCGGGGCCGCGACATTGCCGCGGCATCTCTAGGGCACTGAATGGGCCGGCGCGTTCTTCTCTTCTGTCTGCTGCTCATGGCGTGCGCTCGCGCTGTGTTCGCGCAGCCTGCCGATGACGACCCTGGTCCGGGCTTTGGCGGCGCGGTACTGGACGCGCCGCCGCGCACCGAAAGCGGTCCGATCGGTGCTGAAGATCCGGCGCGCCTGCCGTCCGGCACATTCGATCCCGAAGCGGCAGCCGAGGCGAGTGTGGAACTTACGCCCCAAGTCGAAAACCTCAAGAGCTACATCGATGGCGTGATGTCGGGCCTGATCGCTGCGGGTGAATTTCCGGGCGCCGCGGTGCTGATCATCCAAGACGGCAAAGTCGTGCTCAAATCCGGCTACGGCTTCGCCGACGTCCGCGCACGCATTCTCGTCGATCCAAACCGCACGCGCTTTCGCGTCGCGTCGATCTCGAAGCTGTTCACCGCGACCGCCGTGATGCAGCTGGTGGAGCAGGGCAAGGCCGACTTGAACGCCGACGTGAATACGTACCTGCAAACCTTCAAAATCCCCGCGAACTACCCGGCGCCGGTAACGCTCGCAAACATCTTGACCCACACGGCCGGCTTCGACGACCGCTATCTAGCGCTCGGCACGCCGCTCACCGGTGCCCCGCTGCCGCTCGGCGCGTATCTCGCGCAAAACATGCCCGCGCGCGTTCATCCTCCGGGCAAAGTCGTCTCCTACTCCAACCACGCACTAGCGCTCGCCGGCCACGTCGTAGAGAACACATCGGGCGAAGAGTTTCGCGCGTACATTCAAACGAACATCTTCGCGCCGCTCGGCATGGAATCGTCATCGTTCGGTATCCCCTATCCTATGCCTGAGGGCATTGCGGTGCCGTACTACAAGGGCGGCGATGAAGGCGGTTTCACGCGCGCCGGACTCGACCGCGTGCAAGCGGCACCCGCCGGCGACTTGCTCACGACCGCCGCCGACATGGCGAAGTTCATGCTCGTGCACATGAACAAAGGCGTCTACGGCGATGACGAGCATCTGCTCACGGAAGCCACGATCGATCGCATGCACGCGCAGCACTTCACCGAAGCGTCAAGCCTCGACGGCTGGGCCTACGGTTTTGCCGAGGGTCACCGCAACGGCGTGCGCTGGATCGGCCACGACGGTTCGTGGCTCGGCTACTGCGCGCAGCTTGTGATGGTGCCCGAAACGAAGACGGGCTTCTTCCTTGTCTACAACGCCGACTGCCACTTTGCGGCGAGCGCGTCGCTGCGCAAAGCGCTTTTCAATGCGCTCTGGCCCGCAAAGGCAGAGATCGTCTCAGAGCCGAGCGCGCACGCGGAACAACGTGCGCAAGCATTGGCCGGCACCTATATGGCCGTGCGTCGCGCCCGCGCCGATTTTACGGTGATGGCAGCCGCCGCCACGCAAATGACCGTGAAAGCGCCGGGCGAAGGAAAGCTCCTCGTGAGTTGGCCTATGGTCGGACACGAACTAACATTTCTGCCACGCGCCGACGGAACATGGATCAACCCGGACTACCAGATGAAAGCGGCAGCGATTCCGAGCGCGCAAGGCCCGCCGATGCGGCTCGCGATCGAGGCGGCTGTGTTCGACCGCGTCGCCGGCTCGAACGA
>JABFRX010000277.1 GCA_013140995.1 Alphaproteobacteria bacterium
ACACGGGCGCGAAGGTCGGCGACAGCGAGCAACACGTGCTCGATCTCTATAAGGGCCGTACCGCCGTGCAGCCGCATAAGTATACGGGGCCGGAGGGGCACTATGTGCTGGTGCTGGGGCCGGACGGCAAAGCGCAAATCGTGTTCGAAACGGACGGCGGCAAAGTCGTCAGCTACCGCGCGGGAAGGCAGCCCGAGGTCGAGTGGGTGGAGGGGTGTTCGTGAGATTGGTCGTACGCGCGGCTGCTGTGGCGATTGCAATCGCCTGCACGTCGTGCGGACCGGAGAAATCGTACACCATCACCGAAGCAGGATTCGGACCGGTGGCGCTCGGCATGTCGATTGAGGAAGCGGAGAAGCTCCTTGGCGTACGCTTGCAGAAAGACGATTATCTCGACCACGAAGACTGCCGATATCACACGCCCGTAGCTGGCTATCGCGGGCTCTCGTTCATGACGTCTCTCGGTAAGATTGTTCGTATCGATGTCCACCGGTCAGAGAAACCTGCCGACCCCGTATCAATCGCGACGCGTGAAGGGGCCAAGACCGGCGATGCAGAGGCGCGCGTGCTTGAGCTGTACAAAGGCCGGATCAAAGTCGGCCCGCATTTCTATGGCGGGCTGCCGAGCCATTATTTGCGCATCTATGATGATGCCGGAAAGGTGCGCTTGATCTTCGAAACCAACGATAAGGGAATTGTCACGATGTATCGGTCTGGACGCGAGCCGGAGGTCGAGTTTGTGGAGGGGTGCGTATGAGTTGGCAGTCATTTGTTTTGGCCGTTGGTTTGGCGGCGGGTTTTGCAGCGCACAACGAAACGTGGGCGGCTAGCCAAACGTGCGATCGGCAGCTCGTGATGCAGATCGACTCCGCCTACATCACGGTTGAGAGCGATGGTGTCACGATCAATGCGTTCGGCGCGGCGGAGAGCGCGGGGTGGAGCGAGCCGACGTTGATGAAGGCGGGCGAGATTGCGAACGGGGCGGCGACGGTGGATTTCGTCGCGTGCCGGCCGGAGGTGTCGGCGCAAGTGCTGACACCGATTCAGACGAAGACGAAACTTCCACTCGGCGCTGATGTGCGGGCGATCGTCATTCGCACCAAGACGAATTCGATGAGCGTCGAGATCGTGCGGCGCTGAACGCGCACCGTTTTTGGTGGAAGCCCGCGCTCCCAGGTCGGGCTACTCTCTTAGGCTGTTTGTTTTGACTTGGCGCGAATGAGTTTGAGGACTTCGCTTGCGGCCTTTGGGATGTTTGTACCGGGGCCGAAGATGGCGGCGGCGCCGGCTTTTTTTAGCATGTCGTAGTCTTGGGCGGGGATCACGCCGCCGACGACGATCAGGATGTCTTCGGCGCCTTGTTTTTTCAGTTCGACGCTGAGTTCCGGGACGAGGGTTTTGTGGGCTGCGGCTTGGCTCGAGATGCCGATCACGTGCACGTCGCTGTCGATGGCGTCCTTCGCGACTTCGGCGGGGGTTTGGAACAATGGACCCACGTCGACGTCGAAGCCTAGGTCGGCGAAGGCGGTGGCGATGACCTTGGCGCCACGGTCGTGGCCGTCTTGGCCCATCTTGGCCACCAGCATGCGCGGGCGGCGACCTTCGTCCTTGGCGAATTCGTCGACTTCGTTGCGGATGCGCGCGAAGCCTTCGTCACCTTCGTAGGCCGCGCCGTAGACGCCGGAGATCGATTTCGTTTCGGCTTGGTGGCGTTTGAAGATTTTTTCCATCGCGTCCGAGATTTCGCCGACGGTGGCGCGGGCGCGCGCGGCCTCGACGGCGAGTGCGAGCAAGTTCGCTTGGCCCATTGCGCCTTCGGTGAGCGCCTTGAGCGTGGCATCGACTTTCGCTTGGTCGCGTGTGCCTTTCACCCTTTGAAGGCGCGAGAGTTGTTGTGCGCGGACTTTGTCGTTGTCGATGTCGCGGACTTCGATATCGGATTCGCTTTCGAGGCGGTATTTGTTGACGCCGACGATGACTTCCTCGCCGCGGTCGATTGCGGCTTGACGGCGAGCGGCTGCCTCTTCGATCTTGAGCTTCGGCCAACCGGAGGCGACGGCCTTCGTCATACCGCCCATCGCTTCGACTTCGCCGATGAGCGCGCCGGCGTGGGTAGCGAGCGCATGCGTCAGCGCTTCCACGTAGTACGAACCACCGAGCGGATCGACGACGTGCGTGACCTTTGTTTCGGTTTGCAGGATGAGCTGCGTGTTGCGCGCGATGCGGGCCGAGGTTTCGGTCGGGAGCGCGATCGCTTCGTCGAACGAATTCGTGTGCAGCGATTGCGTGCCGCCCAAGACCGCGGCCATCGCCTCGTACGCGGTGCGCACGACGTTGTTGTAAGGGTCTTGTTCGGTGAGCGAGACGCCCGACGTCTGGCAATGCGTGCGGAGCATCAGCGACTCCGCTTTCTTGGCACCCAGGTCCTTCATGACCTTCGCCCACATTTGGCGGGCGGCGCGGAGCTTTGCGATCTCCATGAAGAAGTTCATGCCGATCGCGAAGAAAAACGAGAGGCGGGGGGCGAAATCGTCGATGTCGAGGCCCTTCGCAATCGCCGCCTTCACATAGGCGACGCCGTCTGCGAGCGTGAAGCCTAGTTCCTGCACCGCCGTCGCGCCGGCTTCGTGCATGTGGTAGCCGGAGATCGAGATCGAATTGAACTTCGGCATCTTCTCCGCCGTATAGGCAATGATGTCGGCCACGATGCGCATCGAAGGTTCGGGCGGATAGATGTAGGTGTTACGCACCATGAACTCTTTCAGGATGTCGTTCTGGATCGTTCCCGAAAGTTGGCTTTGCTTCACACCCTGCTCTTCCGCAGCGACGATGTAGTTCGCCATGATCGGAATGACGGCGCCGTTCATCGTCATCGACACCGACATTTTGTCGAGCGGGATGCCGTCGAACAGGATCTTCATGTCTTCGACGCTGTCGATTGCGACACCCGCCTTACCGACGTCGCCGAATACGCGCGGATGATCGCTGTCGTAGCCGCGATGTGTGGCCAGGTCGAAGGCGATCGATAAGCCCATCTGACCGGCGGCCAAGTTTTGACGATAGAATGCGTTCGACTCTTCCGCCGTCGAGAAGCCCGCGTATTGGCGGACGGTCCAGGGGCGGCCGGCGTACATCGTCGCGCGCACGCCGCGGGTGAACGGTGCCAGGCCCGGCATTTCACTTGAGATTTCGAGTTTCTCGAGATCCGCCGATGTGTAGAGGGCTTTTACGGGCATCCCCTCCGGCGTGGCCCAGGTGAGCGTTTCCGCCGATTTTCCTTTGAGATCGCCGACTGCCAGTTTTTGCCAGTCGCCGAGGCTCGCTTTCGGGAAGTCGCTCATAGGTTGATCTCAGGTTCGGTTTCGCAGACGCGTCATTCCTAGACTATTTGCGCGGGGTGCGATGAGCGTCAAACGACGCGCCGGTAAGAATCTCGTTGTGCCGCGCCTGCGACGTGCCCCCAACGGCTTGGGGGTGAACGAAATGGAATTCGTCAGGGGTGAGTCCTTTGATCGGCCTTTGGTCCTTTTTTGTTTCGCGCCTCTCCCGGATTTATCCACAGCGCACCGGGCTCGCGTTAGGATGATCCGGACACGGAGGAATACATTCCGCACACGGTGTTTTCGCGAGCGCGAATCCCTGTAAATTGCTGCTCGCTCCGTGCACGGACGAGTGGCGCGCTGGCGCACCCATGCTGCCAGTCTTGGCAGTGTCACCGTAATTGCGATGCAGCAACAGGTCTGTGAAATAAGCGTTTGATTTGTCTATACTTAGTGTGAGAACGAACCGTGAAGTGAGCTGAGTCAGTGATTCGGACACGGTACGTTCCGGTTTCAGTCTGATCTTCTCCTAGCGGTATCCACAGCGCTATTCCGGCAACGCCGGGCGTTCTTGCGTTTGCAGTGCGGCGTGGGGCATGTGAACCCGCCTTTTCCGGAAACCATATCGATGTCCTCTCCGTACGGCCGGGTTACCGCCGTCCTTGGCCCCACGAATACGGGCAAAACCCACTTCGCCATCGAACGCATGCTTGCCCACCAGAGCGGGATGATCGGGCTGCCGCTCCGTCTGCTTGCGCGCGAGGTTTACGAGCGCGTTGTTGCGGTGAAGGGCGCACACGCCGTTGCGCTGATCACGGGCGAAGAAAAGATCGTACCGAAAGCGCCGACGCATTGGGTTGCGACGGTTGAATCCATGCCGATCGATATCGGTGCGGAGTTCATGGCGATCGACGAGATTCAGCTCGCCGCCGACTTCGAGCGCGGGCATGTGTTCACCGATCGGCTGATGAGTGCGCGCGGCCGGTCGGAGACGATTTTCCTCGGCTCCGACACGATGCGGCCGTTAATCGCAAAGCTGGTGCCCGGCGTGCAGTTCATCGGGCGGCCGCGGTTTTCGGATTTGGCTTACACGGGTGCGCGCAAGCTCACGCGGTTGCCGCGGCGCTCGGCGATCGTCGCGTTTTCAAGCGATGCGGTTTATTCGATTGCGGAACTCGTGCGGCGGCAGCGGGGTGGCGCGGCCGTCGTGATGGGAGCGTTGTCGCCCCGCACGCGCAACGCGCAGGTGGCGCTCTATCAGAACGGTGACGTCGACTTCCTTGTGGCCACCGATGCGATTGGTATGGGGCTCAACATGGATATCGACCATGTGGCCTTTGCGGCGTCGGAGAAATTCGACGGTTCCGTGCGGCGTCCGTTGCGCGCGAACGAGTTGGCACAGATCGCGGGCCGCGCCGGGCGGCATATGAATGACGGCACGTTCGGCGTCACCGGCGATGCGGAGCCTCTGGAGGGTGAGCTTGTCGAGGCGATCGAGAACCACCGCTTCGATCCTGTGCGCGTTATTCAATGGCGCAACTCCAATCTCGATTTTGGCAGTGTCGAAGCGCTGGATCGCAGTCTCGATATGCTGCCGCCGACGCGTGGGTTGACCCGCGCGCGAGCGGCCGACGATCAACTCGTGTTGCGCATCTTGGGTGCCGAAGAGAATGTCAAAGCGATGGTGCGCGACCCGGCCGGCGTGAAGCGGCTTTGGCAGGCGTGTCAGATTCCCGACTTCCGGAAGTCCGCGACCGAAGAGCACGCACGTCTGATTGGTGGCATCTTCGAGCATTTGATGAGCAACGAAGGCGTGCTGCCCGACGATTGGATGAACGGGCATGTGTCGCGGCTGGACAATGTCGAAGGCGACATCGATGCGATCGCGCAGCGCATCGCACATATCCGAACCTGGACCTATGTCGCGAACCGGCCGGATTGGCTGGCCGATGCGGTGCAGTGGCAGGAGCGCGCGCGGGCGATCGAGGACCGCCTCTCCGATGCGCTGCACGAGAAGCTGACGCAACGCTTCGTCGACCGGCGCACGAGCGTGCTGATGAAGCGCTTGCGCGAGGACGAAGAGTTCGCGGCCACGATCGAGGACGAAGGCGAGGTTTTGGTCGAGGGCGAGTATGTGGGGCGACTGCGGGGGTTCTCGTTCGTCGCGGATCCGCGCGCGATCGGGATCCATGGCCGCGCGTTGCGCGCGGCCGCTCTGAAGGGCCTGGCAGGCGAGATCGCTTCGCGTGCGCATGCGCTGACTAATGCGCCGGAGGCTGCCATCACGCTCTCCGAGCATGGGCGGCTGTGGTGGAACGGCGGCATCGTTGCGCAGTTGAAGAAGGGACATGATCCCTTGCATCCGCGTGTCGAATTGCTTGCGGACGACTTGCTATCGACATCGGCGCGGGAGCGGGCGACGGAGCGGCTTGAGGAATGGCTCGCGCATCATGTGGCGAAGACGCTGTCGCCGCTGCTGAGCGTGCAGGCCGAACTCGCCAAAGAAATGCCGAAGGAAGCGGTGCCGGTCGACGAGGTGAAGGCGGCAGAGCCGGCGCAAGGAGCGGCCGAAGAAACTGCGGCCGAAGAGGCTACCGGTGATGCGGCGGAAGATGTCGTGGACACCTCCGAAACTGTCGATGCGCCAGCTTCAGACGCAGCCCACGCCGAAGCGAGCGCGGCGCCTCATTTGTTCGCCTCGCCGCTGCAAGGAATGGCGCGGGGTTTGGCCTTTCAGATATACGAGAACCTGGGTTCCGTTTCGCGCCAGTCGGTCATGCGTGAGTTGCGCGCGGTGGCGCAAGGAGATCGCACGCCGCTGAGACGGCTTGGCGTCCGGTTTGGCGCGTTCTCGATTTTCTTGCCGGCCCTCGTGAAGCCCGCTGCGGCGCGGTTGAAAGCGTTGTTGTGGGCCGTGCATCAGGGGATCACCGAGATTCCGCCGCCGCCTGCCGCGGGCTTGACGTCGCTGCCGTCCGATCCGTCGGTGCCTGCGGGGTTCTATGAAGCGGCGGGTTTCCGCTTGTGCGGACCGCGTGCCGTTCGCATCGATATGTTGGAGCGGCTTGGCGACATCATCCGCGGCAAGGGACAGAGCGGGCAGATGCCGGATGGCTTTGCCGTGTCGAACGACATGATGTCGGTGCTGGGTTGCGGCGAAGACGATATCGCGCAGGTGCTTCGCTCGCTCGGCTTCCGCGATGCGAAGGTGAAGAACGAGGCGGGTGAAGAGACGACGCTGTGGCAGCAACGTACGAAACGGCCCGAGCGCGGACCGCGGCCGCAACGCAAGGGGCCCGAGCGTCAGCAACAGCGGCGTGCGCAGACTCCGGTCGCGGTGCCCTACGGTGCGCCGGCCGGTGAGGCGCCGAAGCCTGAAGTCAAAGCTGAGCGCACGGACAACCGTCCGCCGCGGCACAAGGATCGCAAGCCGCAAGATCGTAAGCCGCAGCATGAGCCGCGTCCGCCGCGCGAGCGGAAGGAAAAGCCGATGGATCCGGATTCACCGTTCGCGGTGCTGGCGGCGTTGAAGCTGCGGAAGTAGCGATTGCAGCGGGTCGACAAATATCTCTGGTTCACGCGCTTTTTCAAAAGCCGAACGTTGGCCGCGACTGTCGTTACCGCGGGCCGGGTGCGGATCAACGGCGCGCGCTGTGAGAAGGCGAGTGCGATCGTGAAGGCGGGTGACGTGCTGACGTTCCCTGCTGGGTCACTGGTGCGGGTGATCAAAGTCGTCAACGGCGGCGAGCGGCGCGGGCCTGCCAGCGAAGCGCAGACGCTTTATGAGGACCTCACGCCGCCGCCGGAGGTGCGCGCCGCCAAGCCGCCGACGCCTGCCAAGCGCGAACGCGGGTCGGGGCGGCCAACGAAGAAAGAACGGCGCGAGACGGATGCGCTGAGCGGCGACGACCGCGACGACTGAGCGCGCATCGTCCAAGGGGTTGTTGCCGCATTTGCGAAGTGCTACGCGTTTCGGCCGTTCAACAACCGCGTATCCGCGCCCTTAGGCCATGACCTACATCGTCAACGAGAGCTGCATCAAATGTAAGCTGATGGACTGTGTGGAGGTTTGCCCCGTCGATTGCTTCTATGAGGGGGAGAACATGCTTGTCATTCACCCCGACGAATGCATCGACTGCGGGGTGTGCGAGCCGGAGTGCCCGGTGGACGCCATCAAGCCGGACACGGAGCCCGGGATCGAGAAGTGGCTCTCGCTGAACAAGGAGTTCGCGGGCAAGTGGCCGAATATTACGGTAAAGGGCGAGCCGCCGGCGGACTCCAAAGACTTCGAAACCGTACCGGACAAGTTCGAAAAGTTCTTCAGCCCGAAGCCGGGTGTTGGCAGTTAACGCGGGCCGTTAACTGGTTTTCCCCATTTCACGGTTGCGTGCGACAACTTCCTCTATTTACGGATGCCGCCGCGGTAACCGTTGTTTTGGCTGAATCCCGCCGCTTTGTAGCGATTGCTACAGTGGTGAAACAATAGTTAAAGCCCCACCCTGCCTTTATTTTTCCCATTTTCTGTGTTACATTCTGGCAACTCGGAACTGACCTTAGAAAAACGGTGGTTGATAAAGAACGTGGGGACGCAAACTAGCCTCCGCGAACGCGGTGCAAAAAATTCGCACCGGGCCGTTTTCAATACAACGGAGCTTCCGAAGCGGCATCGCGTGGAACGGCCAAGCGATGCTGACCTGCTGCATGTTCGAAAAACGGCGGCAAAGGCCAAGCTGAACGGGAAAGATAAAGCTGCGATGACCACGAAAAAGATGACGAAGGCTGCACCGGCAAAGGTTGTGAAAGTGGCTCTAAAGGGCCCTGTCAAGGCTGCGGTGAAGCCTGCCCCAAAGGTTGAGGCCAAGGCTGCGCACAAGAAGCCCGAGCTGAAAGCCGTTCCCAAGGTCGAATTGAAATTGGCGCCGAAGCCCGCGGCATTTGCCCAGGTCAAGGTCGAGCCGAAGCTGGTTGCCAGCCATGGCAAGCCGGTCGTGGCTGCCCCCGTGGCCGTCGCCCCAAAGGTGGTGCCGCCGAAGCCAAAACGGCCGGATTTCCGCACGAACGACTGGGTCGTCTACCCCGCCCATGGCGTGGGCCGGATCATCCAGGTGGTCGAGCAGGAAGTGGCGGGCATGAAGCTCGAGCTTTTCGTGATCAACTTCGACAAGGACAAGATGACCTTGCGGGTGCCGGTCGCGAAGGCCTCGTCCATCGGCATGCGTCGGCTGTCTTCGCCGGATGTGGTGGCAAACGCTCTACAGACGCTGAAGGGCCGTGCGCGCATCAAGCGGACGATGTGGAGTCGCCGGGCACAGGAATACGAAGCGAAGATCAACTCGGGCGACCTTATCTCGATCGCCGAGGTTGTGCGCGACCTGCACCGCGCGAGCGGGCAGCCTGAGCAGTCGTACTCCGAGCGTCAGCTTTATGAGGCGGCGCTGGGCCGTATGGCGCGCGAGGTTGCGGCGGTCGAGCGGATCGACGAGGACGCGGCTGTGAAGCGGCTGGAAGTGGCGCTGCAACGCGCGGCCTAATTCCCTCGCGATCGCTGGAAATTATGAGGCTCGGCGGGAACCCCGCCGGGCCTAATTCCGTTATGGACGTGGGTATTTCCATTACCCGAACGTAATTTGGAATTGATCTAAAGAGGCTTGAACGGCGTAGAACGCATACCCAAGTAGGCAAGTAGGGAATAGGAGTGCACATGGCCACGTTCGACACCTCCTTCGCCGTCAAAGCGAACCGTCAGTTCATCAAGAAGTCGATGACCACGGGTTTGCTCGAGGCCGATCACGAGCAAAAGCTTGCGCGCGCATGGCGCGATAAGGGCGACCAAAAGGCGTTGCATTCGCTCACGACGGCGTACTTCCGTCTTGTCGTAGCCGTCGCCGCCCGCTTCAAAAATTACGGCCTGCCGATGGGCGACCTGATCCAAGAGGGCGCCGTGGGTCTGATGCAGGCGGCGCAGCGCTTCGAGCCGGAGCGCCAGGTGCGTTTTTCAACTTACGCGACGTGGTGGATCCGCGCGGCGATTCAGGACTACGTCTTGCGCAACTGGTCGATCGTGCGGTTGACGTCGACGGCGACGCAGAAGTCGCTGTTCTTCAACCTGCGCCGCTTGAAAGCGAAGATCGCGGGCAATCCGTCGAAGGATCTTTCGCGGGAGGGCGCGCTGAAGATCGCGAAGGCGCTGCGTGTCAACGTGAGCGACGTCGAAGATATGGATGCGCGGCTGACGAGCGGCGACCGTTCGCTGAACGCGGCGCCGGGCGAACCCGGCGAAGGCGAGTGGCAGGATATGCTCGCCGACGACGCGCCGCGGCCGGACGAGAACGTGATGCTGACGCGCGATGCGGCGACGCGGGCGAAGTGGATCAACCTTGCGCTCGACACGCTGACCCCGCGCGAGCAGGTGATCATCCGCGAGCGGCAGATGCAGGAAGACACGGTGACGCTGGAGTCGCTTGGCGCCAGGCTCGGCATATCGAAGGAGCGCGTGCGGCAGATTGAGGCGAACGCGCTCGGCAAGCTGAAGCGCGCGCTGATCGAGCAGGTCGGCGATCCGGTTGAGGCGGGGCTGATCGCCGCTTAGTCCAGCACCTCAATCTGTTCGGCGTGCGTGAGCTCGATCTCAGGGCCGTTTAGCAACGAGAGCCAGCCGCGCACGCGGACGGCTTTGCCGTTCCAAGTCGCGGGGTCGATGCCCTCTTTTGCCAGGCGCTTCACGTCGCGCGCCGCGATCGTAACGGTGAAGTCGGTGCGGTAGTCGGAGGCGAAGTTTAGGAACGTGCGCTCGCGGCCCGTCTTCACCAAGACGATTTTGCCTTCGACGAGTTGGAACGTGCCGATGTCGGAGGTGAGGTCATCAGGTTTGCGGATGCGGTAGAAGGCGTCTGCCCAGATGCCGCGCTTTGCGGTTCGCGCGTCGTCCTCGTGCTTGAGCAAGGCAGCGGCACACCGGCGGGTGTCGGTGCGCGAGTAGGCGCGGGCGAAGCCGCTCTGGATCAGCTTAGCTTGAAGCCATGCGTTGCCGATGAACGCGTACGCCAGGAGATCGCCGTGGCGATCGGTGCCGCGATCGGCGTAACCCAGATCGACGGTCTTGCCCTCAAGCAATTTCGCGAGGTTCGCCCTTGCCTCTTCCGCCAGCGGCCAGTTTTCGCGCGGCGCCTCAATTCCCGCAAGGCGCACGCGGCGCCCGTCGGTCAGCGTGAAGCTGCCGCCGCCCGCGACAGACGCGATCGTCGCTTGCTCGGCTACGGTGACGTCGCACTCGCGCGCGCGCGCCGCGGTGAGCGTCAGAAAAACGACGAAAAAGAGCGCCAACCGTCTCAACATTCGTGCCGTCTTGATCGGGAGCTTCCCATGGGCGAAGTATGCCACAGCATGACCCCGTAGCTCAGCAGGATAGAGCGGCAGATTCCTAATCTGTAGGTCGGACGTTCGAATCGTCTCGGGGTCACCACTATTTTGCGGGGTAGGCGGCTGTGACCCCGCGCGCCAAGTTGGCGATCGCGGTGCGCAGGTCGCGCGGTTCCAACACTTCCAATTCGGCGCCGAGATACAGCAATTGGCGCGCCGCGATTTCGTCGGCTTCGACGGGGATTGTGGCTTTGATCCAGCCGTCCGGCTTGCAGGGGCGGTGGTCTGCTTCGACGGCCTCAGCCGCTGCCGGGCTGATGTCGTGGAGCAAGCGGCGGCCGCGCGGGGAGAGCTTGATTGTGGCTCGCTCTTTCATGAGGCGGGCTTCGAATTCTTTCGATGCTTGAGCCCAGTACTTTGCTAAATCGAAGCGTTGCGGGCGGCGCGCAGGCGTATCGAGTACGTTCAGCGTCTTGATGTTCGAGATGCGGTACATGCGTGGCAGGGCTTCGCTTGCGGCGACGAGGTACCAGGTACCCGCTTTAAAGACGAGGCCGAGTGGGTCGAGTTCGCGGGTGACCGTGTCTTTCCAGCTTTCGTAGGTCACGCGAATTCTGCGGTCGCGCCAGACGGCGGTACCGAGTTGGGCTAAGTGCGCGGGCTGCTCGGCGCGGCGGTACCAGTTCAGCGGGTCGAGGTGGAACCGCTCCGACACGCGCTGCGCGCTCGCGCCGCTATCGGCGGGGAGGCTTGCGAGCAGCTTCAGTTGCGCAGCAGCCGCGTCGGCGCCTAGGCCAAGGCCTGTTGCCGCATCGCCGACGCCCGCGAGCAGCAGCGCTTCCGCCTCGGCCGGCGTGAAGCCGGTCAGCTTTGTGCGGTAGCCGTCGAGCAGCGCGGCCGCGCATTTGCAGCAGGATCAGGATCGAAAGGAGGCGGCTCGCGCGCATTTGTTGGTGGT
>JABFRX010000145.1 GCA_013140995.1 Alphaproteobacteria bacterium
TTCGCAATGTCCAAACCGATTGTGATAATCTTGCCCATGGACGGCTCTCCTTGCGTGGCTTTGCAACAACCACACTATGGCACCTAGATGCCGGAAGCGGAGGCCGTCCACTTCATCACGTAACAAATTCACGCCCCACCCTTGACCTCCCCAAACCACTCCGCGAACGGTTGTTGCAACTCCGGCTTCTCGAACCACCCGCTCTCGCTCAAGTCCAAATGGATCACGCCTTCGCCCGTGATGCCGTGGTCGAAGGCGCCGCCTGAGATGCCGGAGTGCGCCACGACCAGGATTGGCTTCTCGCTCGCATAGGCGATCGCGCCTTCGATTTGGTTCCAGGGCGTGGGGATCACGGTCGAGACCTTGTTCTGCACCTCGGCGCTGCTCTTGACTTTTCCACACATTTGTTCTATATATGTTCCAACCTGAGTGTGCCTCAAAGGGGCGCACTTTCCCGCGGCTTTTGTGGCTCGCGCGGCTGCGACTTGAACCTGTTGGAGCCTTGGAAAAATCGGACGCTGCGATGGGCGGCGTCTGCGTGATGACGTCTGGGTTGATCCCCACTGACGTAACAAAAGGCAGCATAGTTACACCAGAGTTACGTCAGAAACCGCGCAACGCCGCCGATGTTACTGCTGTTACGGATCCGATCGAGTCTGATTTCGCAACTGGCGGCTGGGCGCTACGCGCCGGTGCTTGGGGCCGCTACAAGTAGCGGCGCAGTAGCGCCGTAGTAGCGGCAAAAACGGCGGCAATCCGCCAATGTAGCGGCGTAGCGGCAGAATTTATGCTGTTTTGCAGCAAACGGGACGTTTCGCACATTACGGGGACACCGTAACCGCTCACGCCGCCGCGTCGCTCGCCCGCCCGAGCCACGCATCCACGTCGGCGAGCGCGCGGCGCGACATCAGTTGCTTCTTCGCGCGGCCGCGCTCCTTGCCCTTCACACCGGGCGGCGGCGGCGGCAACTCCGGCAGCAAGCCGTAGTTGATGTTCATCGGCTGGAACGTCTTCGCATCCGCCCCACCGGTGATATGCGCGATCAGCGCGCCGAGCGCGGTCGTACGCGGGGGTAGGCTGAGAATTTCGCCGTGCCGCTCGGCGGCCGCGAACCGCCCGGCGAGGAGGCCGATCGCGGCGCTCTCGACATACCCCTCGACGCCCGTCATCTGCCCCGCAAAGCGCAAGCGCGGCTGAACCCGCAACCGCAGCTGCGCATCGAGCAGCTTCGGCGAGTTGATGAACGTGTTGCGGTGCAGACCGCCGAGCCGCGCGAACTCAGCGCCCTCGAGTCCCGGGATGGTGCGGAAAATTCGCGTCTGTTCGCCGTGCTTCAGCTTCGTCTGAAAGCCGACCATGTTGTAAAGCGTGCCTAGCGCATTGTCCTGGCGCAGCTGCACGACGGCGTAGGCACGGCGCCCCGTGTGCGGATTGGTGAGCCCCACCGGCTTCATCGGCCCGAAGCGCAGCGTCTCGGCCCCACGTTCCGCCATCACCTCGATCGGCAGGCACGCCTCGAAGTACGGCGTGTCCTTCTCCCAGTCCTTGAACGTGGTCTTCTCACCTTCAAGCAGCGCCGCGACGAATGCGCGATACTGGCCCTCGTCCATCGGGCAGTTGATGTAGTCGGCCCCGTCGCCTTTGTCGTAGCGCGACTGAAACCAAGCTTTCGAAAGATCGATCGACTCCTTATGCACGATCGGCGCAATCGCATCGAAGAACGCAAGCGAGTCCTCGCCCGTCAGCGCGCCGACCGCCGACGCAAGCGCGGGGGAGGTGAGCGGCCCGGTGGCAATGACAACGTTGTCCCACTCAGCCGGCGGCAAACCCGCAACCTCTTCGCGCGCGATGGTGACGAGCGGCTCGGCCTCGAGCGCCGCCTGCACGGCGTGAGAGAACCCCACGCGATCGACCGCCAGCGCACCGCCCGCCGGCACTTTGTGCGCGTCGCCGGCGCGCATGATGAGCGAGCCCGCACGGCGCATCTCTTCGTGCAGCAAACCGACCGCGTTGTTCTCCCAGTCGTCGGAGCGGAAGGAGTTCGAACACACGAGCTCGGCCAAGGCCTCGCCGATGTGCGCGGGCGTCATCTTCACCGGCCGCATTTCGTGCAAGATCACCGGTACGCCGGCGCGCGCGATCTGCCACGCAGCTTCGCTCCCCGCGAGGCCGCCGCCGATGACATGAATGGGGCGCATCACGCGAGCGCCGTCACGGTGGAGGCAACGGCCGTGTTGTGGAACGCCGCGATCGCCCACGACCGCTGTTTAACAAGCGTCAGCGTGGCTCGCGCCTCGCTGTGGTGCATCTCGTCGCTGATCTGCCGCTGGCGCGCGGTCGAAATCACGGCATGCGGCTCAAGATAGGAGCGCATCTTCTGATGCAAGACAACGATCGCCACATCGGGGCGCAAAAACCGCAACTGCTCGATCGTGTAAGCAGCGCGCGAGCCCCGATAAATGGTCTCGAAAATATGCCGGTGGCCAATCTCGACGACATCGCGCCCATGATACCGCTCGCCGAGCAGGCCCACGACGTCCACATCCTCCGCCATACACGCGGCAAACGCGGCGGCATCGGCCGCGTTCCAAGCCTTCTCGGCACGCGCAACGGCCGCGCGCACACCATGTTCGTCAAGCGGCAGAGCCGGGGAAGGGGCGTTCTTGGTCATCATGCGCGTATTGCTATACGCTCGAGCCTTGAAACGGTAGGGCGGCAAAGTGAACACCTTGAGAGCAGCAATCAAATTCGCGTTGGTGGCCGCGATGGCCGCGGCGTTGGGCCCCGCGACGGCCGCAAGCAAATTCAACAAATGCACGCTGAACGGCAAACAACTGTTCGGCAAAGTGCAAGTCGTCAAAAGCTTCCCCGACTTCCGCGTTCAGCAGGTCGAAAACTTCGCCGACCTGAACGTGCAACGCGTGAAGAGCTTCCCGGACTCCTGCGGCAAGTGGCAGTGGGTGAACAGCCTGCCAGACTTCACGATCGAGTACGTCGAAGGCTCCCCCGACTTCACAATCACCTTCGTCGAAAACTTCCCCGGCGAGAATTAGTTCCACACCGGGGGCTTGCGCCCAATCCACGGATGCGCTTGCTCGAGTTGGCCCGCGATGCGGTAAAGCGTCGCCTCGTCGCCCCATTTGGCGGTGAACATCATGCCGACGGGCAACCCGTTCGCGGAGTGCGTGAGCGGCAGCGACAGCGACGGCTGACCGGTCATGTTGAACGGCGGCGTGAAGCCGAACGTCTGCGCCTGGCGCTCGTCCACCTCGCGCGGCTCAAGCCGCACGGGATCGATGAAGCCCACCTTCGGCACTGGCGTCGACAGCACGGGCGTCAGCAAAACGTCGATCGTGGTGAACACGCGGAAGATGTCGCGCGTCATGGCTTTGAGCGTCTGCCACCCGCGCATCACTTCGTGCCCCGGAATGTGCTCGCCGCCCTTCCAGTTGCGCCACGTCAGCGGCTCGAGCTCCTCCTGCCGCGGCTCGCGCCCCATCGCCTTCGCCCGCTCGCGCATACCGTGCGCAAAATTCGAGGCCAACACGGCGCGGCTTGCCGCATAGAGCTTGCGATAGTTGATGCCGAGTCCGCGCTGCTCGACATGGTGGCCAAGCGCCTCCAACTGCTTGGCCAC
>JABFRX010000265.1 GCA_013140995.1 Alphaproteobacteria bacterium
GAGTTGCTCGTGCGCGCACGAGCAACTCAGCCGCCATCGCGGGCTCGCAGCCGAATTTGCGCGAGAGCGGCCATTCTGCGCCGCTGCAATCGACGAGAATGCGGCAGAAGACCTTTGCGCCGGGCGCTGCGACGGCCAATTTCTCCAGTTCCGCTTCGCTGTCGAAGGCGAAGAGGCGGATGCCGCGGGCGTAGGCTGCCACGATGTCGCTCTGCTTCTTGATCGTGTTGCCGTAGGAAATGCGCTCCGGCGCTACGCCGAGGTTCAGGCATAGGTCGATTTCGCCGAGACTTGCTGTGTCGAAATTCGAGCCGGCGGTGGCGAGGCGGCTGACAACTTCGACAGCCGGGTTCGCCTTCACGGCGTAGAAGATGTTCGCCTCGGGTAGGGCGCGGACGAGGCCTGCGTGGTGGTGCTCCACCATGTCCACGTCCACGACGAGGCAGGGCGAGGGCAGCTTTGCCGTCTCCAGGAAGCGCGCAATGCGAGGCGACAAGCCGCCGCGTTCGGCGGGCAAGTTCGAGCGCGGACGTGGCGCTGATTCTGCGCGGTCGTCGGCCAGATCTTGGGAATCGAATTGACGCTTGCGGGCTTTCACGCCCCGGTTGGTCAGCATCGTCAACATCCTTAAAGACCCGGCTCTAAACCGGCTTGATCAAAAAGGACGCTTCCGTCGTTGCATACACCACCGAGGGCCAGCGGCACGTGCGTTACGCGTCATTACGAGTCGTAGCAAATAATAGTTGTTGAATCGTTCTGCAAGAGACGTTTCCGCCGCACCTGTGGAGCTAGCGGCGGCGGTCGCGCCGCTGGAAGGTCTTCCTCGGTGCGCGCGCGCGCATCGGTGAGCCCGCTTTGCCGCCTTCGACGAGGTCGAAACGGAGGCCGCCAGTGAGCGGCGTCGCCTCCTCCAGGCGCACGCGCACTGTGTCGCCGAGACGGAACGTTAGGCCCGTTTTCTCGCCGATCAGCGCGTGGGTGCGTTCGTCGTGGTGGAAGAACTCGCGCCCGAGCGCGCGGACGGGGAGCAGGCCGTCGGCGCCGGTTTCAGCCAGGCGAATGAACAGGCCGAAGCGGGTGACGCCGGACACTCTACCGACGAATTCGGCGCCGAGGCGGTTCGACATGTAGGCGGCGATGTAGCGGTCGGTGGAGTCGCGCTCGGCCGCCATCGCGCGGCGCTCGAAGGCGGAGATGTCTTCGGCCGTCTTTTCTAGGTTGTCGATCTCGTTGTCGGTCAGGCCGCCTGGACCCAGATTGAACGCGCGGACGAGAGCGCGGTGAACGATCAGGTCGGCGTAGCGGCGGATCGGGGAGGTGAAGTGGGCGTAACGGCGCAGCGCCAGGCCGAAGTGGCCGATGTTGTCGGGGTTGTATTCGGCTTGGCTCATCGAGCGCAACATCACAACGTTCACGAGTTCGGTGTTCGGCGTTTTTGACGCCATTTCTAGGATGCGGTTCAGCATCGCGGTCGTGATCGTTTGGGCCTTGGGCAGGTTGATGTTCAGCGTGCCCAGGAAGTCGGACAATGCCGTCAGCTTTTCGTCCGACGGCGGCGCGTGGATGCGGAACACCAGTGGGCAGCGTTTGGCCTCCAGCGCTTCGGCGGCGGCGACGTTCGCCTGAATCATGAACTCTTCGATGAGTTTGTGCGCGTCGAAGCGGGCGCGCAGGCCAATCGACTTCACTTTGCCCTGTTCGTCGATCTCGATTTTGTGTTCGGGCAGATCGAGGTCGATGGGGCTGCGCTTCGTGCGGGCCTTCACGAGCGTGCGATAGCAGGCTTCCAACGGCTTCAGGATCGGCTGCAACAGTGGGCCGGTCTTGTCGTTCGGCTTGCCGTCGAGCGCGTCTTGCACTTCGTTGTAGGAGAGGCGCGCAGCGGAGCGCATCAGCGCGCGTTCGAAGCGGTGGCGCTTCAGTTTGCCTTGCGCGTCGAACGTCAGGTGGCAGGCGATGATTGCGCGGTCGACCTTCTCCTTGAGCGAGCAGAGGTCGGCGGAGAGTTGCTCCGGCAGCATGGGCACGACGCGGTCGGGGAAATAGACCGAGTTGCCGCGGCGAACCGCTTCGCGGTCGAGCGCGGAGCTCGGCCTGACGTAATAGGACACGTCGGCGATCGCAACGATCGCTTGGAATCCGCCCTTGTTCGCAGGGTCGTCGTCGGGTTGCGCCCAGACGGCATCGTCGTGGTCGCGCGCATCCGGGGGGTCGATCGTGACCAGCGGAACTTTTCTCAGGTCCACGCGGCCGCCCTCGAGCGTTGCGGGCTTCGCGCGTTCCGCCTCGTCGATCACGGCAGAGGGGAACTCGTCCGGGATGCCGTGCGCGTGGACGGCGATCAGGCTGATCGCTCTCGGTTCGCTCATGCGGCCGAGTTTTTCGCGAACGCGCGCCTTTGGGTGGCCGAGCGCGCGGCCGGCCAGCGGTTCGACGACGACCAGTTCGCCGTCGACGGCGTTCGCGGTATCGCCCTCGTCGATCATGAAGGTTTGGCGCGCTTTGCGGTCCACCGGCTCAACACGGCCGCCGCGGCCGAGCTTGCGGAAGATGCCGATTGCTTTGTGCGCGCTGGCGCCGAGGCGCTTCATCACCTGGGCTTCGTAGCCTTCGCCGGTCGCCTTGAGCCGCGCCAGGAAGCGTTCGCCAATGCCGAGCGCGCGGCCATTCGGCTCCGTGCCCGGTGCAAGAACGATCGTCGGCGGTTCGCCGTCGCCGTCCCAACGGGTGGGTCGGCAGATCAGTTCGCCATCCGTGTCTTGTTCGACGACTTCGACGACGGTGACTTCGGGGAGATCGCCGGTGCGGGTCAACTTTTTGCCGCGGCCGCGTTTGACTTCGCCGTCATCCGTCAGATCGCGCAGCAGGCGCTTGAGCGCGATCTTCGCGCCGCCTTTCACGTCGAATTGGCGCGAGATTTCGCGTTTCGTGGCTGCGGGATGTTCGGAGAGGTAGGCTAGCAACTCTTCGCGCGTCGGAAATGATCCGCGCTGTTGAGGCTCACGCGGTTCGCGCTTCTTTGTATTCACGTCTCTTCAAGTACTTTCTTTTTTGCAGGCGCTTTCTTGGGCGCCGTTGGTTTGTCTTTGGCTTCGGCCTTTGCGGCCTTTGCCGGTTTGGCGGCGGCTTTTGCGTCGCCGTTTGTTTTGGCCGCTTTTGCGGGGGCTTTTGCCACTTTCTTTTTCTTCTTCTTGCCGCCGCCCATTTCGGCGCGGGCGCGCAAGAGTTCGACGGCTTCCGCGAGCGTGACCGACTGCGGGTCGGTACCCTTCGGGACGTTCGCATTGACGTCGCCGTCTGTGATGTAGGGGCCATATTTGCCGCTCATCACCTTGACGGCCGCTTTTGTATCCGGGTGTTCGCCCAGTTCCTTCAGCGGTGCCTTCGCTTGGTTGAAGCGGCTCTTCGGGTTCGCCTTTTTATCGGCGAGCACGGTCACGGCATGATTGAGGCCGATCGTGAACACGTCTTCTTCGTTGTCGAGGTTCGCGTACATGCCGTCGTGCAGGATGTAGGGTCCGAAGCGGCCGAAGTTTGCCACGATCGGTTTGCTTGTTTCCGGATGCAGGCCCACTTCACGGGGGAGCGAGAGCAAGCGCAGCGCCTGTTCCAGCG
>JABFRX010000095.1 GCA_013140995.1 Alphaproteobacteria bacterium
CGAGCCGCAAAAACCCCGCCTTGTCCGCACGCCTGCGCATCTCGCGCAGCAGCGCTTCCCACTCGTGGCGCGGCAACCCATCGCGATCCCAGTCCGTCCGCGCATGCTCGCGCCGGTGATCGAAGAAGCGGATGTTGTCGTCCTGGTTCTCAAGCGGCTTGATCTCGCGCTCGATAAAATCGTCGAGCTGGCCGAGCAACTCTTTGACATTTGGCGGAATCCGGAAGTCCATGCGTGTCTCCTCAATGTCTGATGAGACAACACTAGTCCGCGTCCGCACGCGGCGGAACCCAAATGTTGTCATCCCGGCCGAGCGAAGCGAGAGCCGGGACCCAGGAGGGCAAGCTTGAGCCAGTTCTCCTAGGTCCCGGCTCGCAAGCTTCGCCGCGCTGCCTTGCAGCGGGCTTCGCCGCGGCCGGGATGACAGCATTTGGATTGGCTGGGGGCGCGCAACCCACAACTGCCGTGCGCTTGCGCATGGACAGCCCCGCGCCGCGAAAGCTAGGACATCTCTCCCGCCATCTGCCGCTCAAGGAAACCCGCATGTCCGAATCCACCATCAACGCCGCCGATACAGCTTGGATCATCGGCGCAACCGCGCTGGTGCTCATGATGACGCTGCCGGGCTTAGCACTCTTCTATGCGGGCATGGTGCGCCGGAAGAACGTGCTCGCCACGATGGCGCAATCGGCGGCGGCGACGGCGCTGGTGTCGATCCTTTGGGTGGTTGCGGGTTACTCGCTCGCCTTCGTGGGCGGCGGTGATTTTATCGGCACGCTCGACCGCTTCCTGATGCTGGGCTCCGGCATGGAGAGCACGAACGCACTCGCAACGAACATCCCCGAAGCGCTGTTCATGATCTACCAGATGACGTTCGCGGTGATCACGGTGGCGCTCGTCGCGGGCAGCGTCGCCGAACGCCTGCGCTTCGACGCGTTCCTCGCGTTCTGCATTCTCTGGCTCTTCATCGTCTATGTGCCCAGCGCACACTGGGTCTGGGGCGGCGGCTTCTTGAGCCAATGGGGCTTGCTCGACTTCGCGGGCGGCACGGTCGTGCACATCAACGCCGGCATCGCGGGCCTGGTCGCGGCCTACGTGTTGGGTCCCCGCCTCGGCCTCGGCAAAGAGAACTTGGCACCGTTCGACCTCTCGCTCGCGGTTGTCGGCACGGGGCTGCTGTGGGTCGGCTGGTTCGGTTTCAACGGTGGTTCCGCTTTGAGTGCGGGCTCGCGCGCAGTCATGGCGATTGTGGCGACGCATCTCGCGGCCTGCGCCGGCGCGTTCGTCTGGATGATGCTCGAATGGTGGCAGAGGAAGAAGCCGTCCGTGCTCGGCATCATCTCGGGCGCCGTCGCGGGCCTCGGCACGATCACGCCGGCCTCCGGTTACATCTTGCCATGGCATGGGATCGTGATCGGCGCACTTGCAGGCGGTGTCTGCTACTGGGCCTGTACGGCACTCAAGAAGCGCCTCAAATACGACGACACGCTCGATGTCTTCGGCGTCCACGGCGTCGGCGGCATATTGGGGACACTGCTCGCCGGCGTCTTCGCAACAGGCGCCGTCAGTGCCACCGCGGCCTCGCCCGAAGGCTTGCGCGGCCTGATCGACGGCAACCCCGGCCAACTCGGCATCCAGATCGCCGGCGTCCTCGTCACCGTCGCCTGGTGCGCGGTCGCAACGTGGGGGATCCTGATGGCGATCAAAGTCTTCATCGGCTTGCGCGTGGACACCGACCAAGAACGCGAAGGCCAAGACCTCGCCCTCCACGGTGAAAGTATTCATCAGTAGTTTGTAAGGCAATTTTACCTTGCAATTAAGGGTCAGTTGCCTTACGGTGCCCGCATGAGCAGCACCCTGACCGTAACATCGAAGGGGCAGGTCACCCTTCGCAAAGATCTCTTGAAGCACTTGGGCATCGGACCGGGTGAAAAAATCGTCGTCGACAAACTGCCGGATGGTAGGATTCAAGTGAAAGCTGCACCGACCGGCGATATTTCGAAGGTCTTCGGCCTTCTAAAGAAGCCCGGTGGGCCAAAGCTCACGATCGAACAAATCAAGGCGGCAACCGAACGCGGTTGGGCTGGCAAGCGCTAGCATGATTGCCGACACGAACATCTTGTTGCGTGCGATTGTCGGCGACGATCCAAAGCAGTCCCGATTGGCCGAGGCGGAGCTTGCGAAGGCGGACGCGGTCGTCATTCCGATACCCGTGTTTTGCGAGCTCGTTTGGGTCTTGCTGCAAACCTACAAGATGCCGACGAGCGAAGTCGCCGCAGCGGTTCGCGGTTTGTTGGACAGCGCCAAAGTTCTGACCAATCGTCCTGCTGCCGAAGCTGGCTATTCACTGCTCGAAGGTGGCGGTGACTTTGCTGACGGCGCCATCGCGTATGAGGGCAAAGAACTCGGTGGCGATACCTTCGTCTCTTTTGACAAAGATGCCGTGAAGCTCCTCTCGCGTCACGGCTTTAGCGCACGAGTGCCGACGTAGGCGCACGCATAAGGCGCGCCGAAGGCGTGGCGGGCAAGCCCTACACCCACTATCATCAACCAGGAGGAGCGAGCACGAACATGCCTCGCTGAACACACATGCACGAACTCATCGAATCCAAAGGCGTTCCGATCAAGGCGTGGACGAACGGCGTGCCGGTCGAACCGGAAGCGCGCAAGCAGCTGAAGAACATCGCCGAACTCCCGTTCATCCACGGTCACATCGCGGTGATGCCGGACGTGCACCTCGGCAAAGGTGCGACGGTCGGCTCCGTCATCCCGACCAAAGGCGCGATCATCCCGGCCGCGGTCGGCGTGGACATCGGCTGCGGCATGGCCGCCGTGATGACGAACGTCAAAGCATCGCGCCTGCCGGACTCGCTCAAAGCCATCCGCGCAGGCATCGAATCTGTGATCCCGGTCGGCCAAGCGTCGCACAAGGAAGCGCCGCCCCGCGCCGAAGCCGCGTGGTACCAGCGCCACAAAGCAGGGTACGAGGCGATCGAGGCGAAGCACCCGAAGATCATGGAGAAGAAGTCTGCAGCGCTGCAGATCGGTACGCTCGGCGGCGGCAACCACTTCGTCGAGATCTGCCTCGATGAGGAGGGTCGCGTCTGGGTGATGCTGCACTCGGGCTCGCGCGGCATCGGCAACCGCATCGGCCGGCACTTCATTGCGAAAGCGAAGGAGGAGATCGAGGCGGCGGGTCTCAAACTTAGCGATCGCGACTTGGCGTGGTTCGGTGAGGGCACAGAGGCCTTCAACGACTACGTCGAAGCCGTGGGTTGGGCGCAAGACTACGCGCGCTCGAACCGAGACGTGATGATGGGCGCGGTGTTAGCGGTGTTGCAGGAAACGTGGCCCGATCTCGAAACGGCAGACGTGGCGGTGAACTGTCACCACAACTACGTCGAACGCGAAGAGCATTTTGGCGAGCGTGTCTGGCTCACCCGTAAGGGCGCGGTGCGTGCGCGCAACGGCGAACTCGGCATCATCCCGGGCTCGATGGGCGCGAAGTCCTTCATCGTGCGGGGCTTAGGCAACCCGGAATCGTTCGAGTCCTGCTCGCACGGCGCCGGCCGCGCCATGTCGCGCACCGCCGCGAAGGAACGCTTCACGCTCGAAGACCACATAGCGGCGACGGCGCACGTCGAATGCCGCAAGGACGCAGGCGTCATCGACGAAACGCCGATGGCCTACAAAAACATCGACGCCGTCATGGCCGCCCAGGCGGACTTGGTGGAGGTGGTCCACACCTTGCGCCAAATCGTGTGCGTGAAGGGTTAAGCAAGCAAGGGCAGGCGGTCGCTGGCCATCTGCCCAAAATCGGCCTCGCGAAGTTAAGCACGAACCGATTCAAAGAAACCGTGCGTTGGACACAGAATAGCCAGGAAGCGGGCTCTATCATGGCGACGGTAGGGGTGGTTTCATGCGTTGCGGGTTCGCCGGTTCACTTGCGGTTTTCATGACCGTGTTTGCACACGTGAGTGCCGCAACAGCACAGCCTGCGGGGAGCTGCAAAGACTCCCCTTGGCTAAGCGGCGCGGGGTATCCCGTCAGCGTACACTTGAATGGAGCCCTCCTGCCGCTCGACGTTGTGCGCGAGTATCTGGACATGAAGTGGCCGCAGCGTGCGATCGAAACGGCCGATCCGTTCCCGGCCCGCGAGATGATCGCCGCAGTCGCGGCCCTGAAAGATCGTACGCCGCCGAAGGGGGAGTTGCTGTCTTTCGAAGTGTATATTCCGCCAGGCGGGCCCCAACCGCCTTACGAGTACCCTTACGATGAAGCGGCGGGACACTATCGCGCGCGCAATTTCGCCGAGGCGATACCGTTGTTCGACGCGATCGTTTCCGACAAGCGATCGTTCTATCGTGCAGCGGCGGCATACTCTGCCGCACGCGCCGCGCTCATGCTCGGCCGCTACGAGGATGGCATTAGACGCCTCGATCGCCTGGTCGACGATCCTCAATTGGTGGAGTTTCGCGCGGCTTCCCTGAAACTTGTGGGCACCCTGCAATACCAGCACGGTAGCGCTCCGTTGATTGCCGCCCGGTTTGCGCAAATCGCCTATCTCGTCGCGGCTTCGCCCCAACTGGTCTGCCGTTACCCTGCATTGGTCCCTGTGATCGCCGAAGCGCGTGACGACCTCGCTTGGCTGGAGAGCCAGAAGTCCCCCGACCCGCGCGAAGCCACGCGCGACCCGCCGATCTCCTACGTGATGGACAGCCTCGCGCCGTCGATGCCGTATGTCGACCTTCTGCGCGTGACGGGATCGCCCACGCCCTACGGCCAAGACTTCGGATGGGCCGACGACGTCTCCTTCATCGCGCCGCCCGAATCCAGATTGCGCGGCCGCATGCAGTATCGCGCGCGCTACCGGCCTGACCTACAGGCGTACGATCCCTCGCCCGTCGCCGCCCGCGCGAAAGAGTTGACCGCTCATGCGCGCGCACGTTGGAAGGAAACGAAGAACGTCCTGTGGGCTCATGCGCTTGCCGCCAGAACCGCCGACATCGCCGACGTGGCAATCATACGGGAGGCGCTGGCGTCGCTTACGATCAACCCGGCGACGCCTGAACAGCGGCTAGCGAATCTGTTCTTACGGCGCCATTTGGCGGCCCAAGGCGCACGCGTCCTGTTGATGGCGGGCAACGCGGATCAGGCAATCGGGTTGTTGCGCGAGCAGTTGGCGATTGTAAAGCGCATCAAGAATATCGAATTTTCCGGCTGGCATCGCGGCGGCGACACCGACAGGTGGTCGACGTCCTTCGTTCTGAACGGCGGCGTCCGCTGGTTGCTCCAGCGCCGCGACATTGCGGGCGCGCGCAAGTGGGCGAACGAAGCCAGTGAAGTCTTGAATGAAGACGCAAATCTCTTCGGGCTCAAGCTTCGTCCCGATGTGCAACTCGAGGTACTGCTCGCCGTCAACCCGAAGGAACTCGTTACAGCGACGCTGGCGGAGGGGCGAACGTCGTATGGCGGCGCCGACGCGCTTTTTGCCGTTGCAGATCTTCTGCCAGCGAAGACGCTCGTTGACATGTCCGCGGAGCGGAGTGTCGCGCGCGACATTCGCCGCGCTTTGCTTGCGGCGGGCTGGACACGTCTTCACCTTCTCGGCCGCGACGATGACGCTTTGGCGCTCCTGCCCAGGGTTCGCGAACTCTTCCCCGAACTCGCCGGTGATATCGACGACATAACCAACGCGTGGTTCTCGTTTACCCGCGATCACGCGATCACACGGATGCTGCTGCGCGCCCCGGGGTTTTTGCCGCGTGCCCGCTGGTTCAAACGCGGCTGGCTTCAGCAAGGTATCTTTGCGGTCGACGGACAAAACCCGAGCGATGGCAACTGGTGGTGCCCGCTAGACACGTCGGCAATAAAAACCGAAATGCTGTTCGGCTTTTATGCCGACCCACTGCGAGCGCCCCGGGCGCAAGGGTTCTGGTTCGGCTCGTATTATTCGCTGCCGAAAAGCGATCGCACCACGGGTGTTGCGCAAGCCGACCAACTCATCGCCTGGCACCCACTTCTCCGGTTGATAGACAAGTCCGAACTCGAAGCGCTCTCTCACGTTCAGAGCGGTCCCAAGATTCTTAGCGAGCGTGCCGTCGCATGGGCATCGTGGAGCAATTGGCTGACCTGGGCATCCGGCCTCGACAAGGACTTGCCCGAGACGTTGCATCTGGCCGTGCGCGCGACGCGTTTCGGCTGCCGCCGGAGCGGTGCGCATGGTGCTTATTCACGCGCCGCCTTCGAGTACTTGCACGATCACTACCCGTCGTCGGACTGGACCAAGAAGACGCCGTTCTGGTTCAACGAGCAGAAGCCCCGCTAGCGCTTTGCTGCTCGTGCGGCGCCTGTGGCATTTGCCACAGTGCGCGCCGGACGAACGAACTATCCTGCCCCCAACCAGTGTTTTGGCGGATTCTCATGGGGCGAAACGAGCAGATCGTGCGCGACGCTTACGCGCGCTGCAGAAGCGGCGACTTCGAGGCCAAATGGGACATCGTCGCCGATGACGTCACGTGGACGTCGTCCGGCGCTTCGAACCGCATCGCCACGGCCGGCGAATGGCGCGGCGCAAACGGCGTCTACGCATACTTCACGGCTCTGTTTCACGAGTGGCAAATTCTGGCGTTCGACGTGGTCGAGATGATCGGGCATGACGATCGCCGCTTTTTTGCGCGCGTTGCTTTGGAGCTTTGCCACAACGGCACCGGCGCGCGCGTAAAAATGGAAAAGGTCGACGCGCTCACGATGGAGGACGGCAAATGCACGTCCTTCTCGGAAACTTTCGACGCAGCGCCCGTGGAGCGGGCCGCCCGCGTTCGCTGAATTGTCACAGCAGTCGCACGCAAACGCACCCGTATATCAGCCATGCCTTGACTTGAGCCCATGCCCCGCGTATCCCCTGACGTATTCGCGAGGCATGGGGCTTCGCGATCTCCTTTGTGAGCCATCCGTAAAGATGAACACAGCTGTTCTCATCTTCACCGCTGAGCGTCGGCGTGTCGGGTTTCCGGCGCCGCGTTCGTGTGGTTATGCGGCTCGCGAGGGAGCCATGGATTAGCTTGTGCGACCGATAAGGTCGGCCTGCCGTCCCGCCCCTCTTCGAGCACCGCTCAGGAGGGGTTTTTGTTTGCCCGCGATTCCTCCGATTTCTGAGTGGCGATGTCGCCGGGCAAGTCGACGGACTGATCCATGTTGAAGACCATGACAACCTTTTTCGATCCCGCGAAAGCGGACCAAAACGCCCGGCGCGAAGTGCTCAAGCCCTGGGTTGACGAAGCGCGCGCGCTGCTCAGGCTCGCGGCACCGTTGATCGCGATGCAACTCGCGTTCATCGGCACGCTGACGGCCGACATCATCATGGTGGGCCGGCTCGGCAAGGACGCACTCGCGGCGACCGGCATCGGCGCGGTGATGTTCTACCTGACCTGGCTGATCGGCTATGGCCCCGTGATGGCGGTGTCGCCGGTTGTGGCGCACATCTTGGGCGCACATCCGAACGATCGCGCGCGCACGCGCTCGGCGATCCGCATGGGCCTCTGGGCGGTTGCGGTGATCTCGCCGCCCTTGATGATCATGCTTATCTGGGCGAAGCCGATCCTGCTGTTTTTGGGTCAAGAGCCCAAGATCGCCGCGATGGCCGAACCGTGGGTTCACGCCATCGCGTTCGGCCTGCCGTTTGCGCTGGGCTTCGGCGTGCTCAGGGCCTTAGCAACCGCAATCGACCGCCAGCGCGAGGTGCTTGTCATCTCCGTCGGCCAAGTCGTCGTCGTGATCGTCGCGAACTACATGCTGATCTTCGGCAACTGGGGTGCGCCCGCTTTGGGCTTGCTGGGTTCCGGGATCGCAAGCGTGCTCGGCTACGCCTTCGCGTTCTTTGCGATGCTGGGCGTCGTCACGCTGGCGCCCGCGTTCCGCAAGTATCACGTGCTGCACCGTTTCTGGCGGCCGGCGTGGGACAGGCTTCGCGAGATCTTTTGGCTCGGCGCGCCGATGGGCATGTCCATGATTTTCGAGGCGATGCTGTTCAATGCGGCAACCTTGATCATGGGCACGTTCGGCGCTGCTTCGGTCGCGGCGCACCAGATCGCGATGAACGTGGGTTCGATCACGTTCATGGTACCGCTCGGCATTGGCTTGGCGGCGACCGTGCGGGTGGGCCTCGCGGCCGGCGCGAAGAACGCGGAGGGCGTGCGCCGGGCAGGGTGGACGGCGATCGTCTTCGGCGCAGGTTTCATGCTGATCTGCGCCGTCGTGATCGCAGCGATCCCGCACACGCTCGTCGGGCTCTATATCCACGCCGACGACCCTGAGAACGCGGTTGTGGTTCGGCTCGCCGTCGTCTTCCTCTATGTGGCGGCGTTGTTCCAGCTGTTCGACGCGTTGCAGGTGACGGGCCAGATGAGCTTGCGCGGCCTCAAAGACGCGACGGCGCCGATGTGGATCGCGGGCCTCAGCTACTGGCTCGTGGGCTTCACGCTCGCCTGGGCGCTCGGCATATGGGCGGGCTGGGAAGGTTTCGGCGTCTGGATAGGCCTCCTCGCCGGTCTCGCCGTCGCTGCCGCCGGCATGACAATCCGCTGGGCAGTGCTGTCCCGGCGGGTACCTTAATAGTGCGGGCGGTCCCAAATGACGCGGGGCCGCCCCATCCCTTGCTTTCCGGCAGAAGATCGGGCTATTTCCCGCCCCTCGACGAACGGCCGGGCGGGGCATGCCCAGGCGGTTCCGGAGCTAACCGCTCCACACGCGTTCCAGCATAAGGAGACCGAAATGCCCAAGTTGAAGACAAAATCGGGCGCTAAGAAGCGCTTCCGAATGACGGCCACCGGTAAGGTCAAACATGGCGGCGTGATGAAGCGCCACCGTCTCATCCGGCGCTCATCCAAGCGCAAGCTTCACGCCCGCGGCAGCTTCATTCTCTCCGAGAGTGACACGCCGCGCGTAAAGCTTTGGATGCCCTATAACCGGTAAGGACGAACACTCATGTCACGTGCACCACGTAGCGTGCCCAGCCACGCCCGCCGCAAGAAAGTCTTGAAGCAGGCGAAGGGCTTTAAAGGCCGCCGTAAGAACAACATCACGACCGCAAACGCGGCCGTCGACAAGGCCGGCCAGTATTCCTACATCGGCCGCAAGCTCCGGAAGCGCAATTTCCGCGCGCTCTGGATTCAGCGCATCAACGCTGCGGTCCGCGAGCACGGTCTGACCTACGGCCGATTTATCAACGGCCTCGGGATTGCGGGGATTGCGGTTGACCGCAAGATTCTCGCAGACCTCGCCGTGCGCGAGCCCGAGGCCTTCAAGGCCCTGGTCGACCAGGCGGCAAGCGCGGCGAAGGCGTAGTCGTTTCAATCTCGCTTCGGATCGCATGCAGCCTCTGACCTTCGGGCCGGAGCGTGGGAACATGCGCCGTGACCGGCGCGAAGCGATTCGGAGCAATTGAAATGCAAGACCTAGAATCCCTCGAACGCGAAGCGTTCGCCCGCATTGCCCAGGCGGGCGACGAGGCGGCACTCGAAGCCGCGCGCGTCGATCTGCTAGGCAAGAAAGGTTCGATCAGCGAAGCGTTGAAAACGCTGGGCGCGATGAGCCCGGACGAGCGTAAAACGCGCGGGCCCATCATCAACGGCATGCGCGACCGCGTGACCTCTGCTCTGGCGGCCGCGAAATCCGCGCTCGGCGATGCCGCGCTCGAAGCAAAGCTCGCCGCCGAACGCATCGACGTGACGCTCCCCGCGCGGCCGGAGATGCAGGGCCGCATCCACCCGGTGTCGCAAATCCTGGATGAGGCTACCGCGATTTTCGCCGACATGGGCTTCGCGATCGCCGAAGGCCCGGACATCGAAACCGACGACAACAACTTCACGAAGCTGAATATCCCGCCCGAACATCCCGCGCGGCAGATGCACGACACGTTCTATCTGAAGCCCAAGGCCGACGGCACGCGCCACCTGCTGCGCACGCACACGTCGCCGGTTCAGGTGCGAACGATGCTGCGCGAGAAGCCGCCGATCCGCATCATCGTGCCGGGCCGCGTCTACCGCATGGACAGCGACCAAACCCACACGCCGATGTTCCACCAGATCGAAGGCCTCGTCATCGACGAGAGTTCGCATATGGGCCACCTGAAGTGGATCCTGGAAGAGTTCTGCCGCGCGCTGTTCGAAGTGCCGAAGGTGGAAATGCGCTTCCGCCCCTCGCATTTCCCGTTCACGGAACCCAGCGCCGAAGTCGACATCCGCTGCGACCGCTCCGGCGGCGAGGTCAAGCTCGGCCAAGGCAACGACTGGCTGGAGATACTCGGCTGCGGCATGGTCCACCCGAAAGTCATCGAGATGTGCGGCCACGATCCCGCGAAGTACCAAGGCTTCGCCTGGGGCATGGGCCTCGACCGCCTCGCGATGCTGAAATACGGTGCGCCCGACCTGCGCGCCTTCTTCGAAAGCGACGCCCGCTGGCTGAAGCACTACGGCTTCGCGGCGTTGGACATGCCCTCGCTTGCGGGAGGCTTGAGCCGATGAGCGACGTGCCCGAAAAATACGCGCACCTGCAGCGCTGGGCCTTTGGCGACAGCCCTGAGCTCGCCGACGAACTGCTGGCGCTCGTTCTCGCCGGCAAGAAGACAGCGACCTGCTGTTCGCTCTCACAGTACGACGATGAAGCCTGGCCGATGCCGAAACCCGGCGACCGCTGGATCGTTCTCGACGGCAAACAACGCCCGCGCTGCGTCATCGAAACGGCGGAGATCGCAACCAGGCGCTTCGACGAAGTTGATGCGCAATTCGCGCACGACGAAGGCGAGGGCGATCAGAGCTACGCCTATTGGCGCGACGCCCACGAAAAGTACTTCCGCCGCCAAGGTCCCTTCTCGTCGGACATGCTCGTCGTCTGCGAACGGTTCCGCCTTATCGACAAGCTGGAGAGCGCCCGATGAAATTCACCCTCTCCTGGCTGAAGGATCACCTCGATACCGACGTCCCCGTCGAGAAGATCGCCGACACGCTGACCGCGATCGGCCTCGAAGTAGAATCCGTCCACGACAAGGCGAAGGACCTTAGCGCCTTCACCGTCGCCTTCGTCGTTTCGGCCGAGAAACACCCGAACGCCGACAAGCTGCAAGTCTGCATCGTCGATACCGGCAAGGAAAAGCTGCAGGTCGTCTGCGGCGCGCCGAACGCGCGCGCGGGCATGAAGGGTGTGTTCGCGCATGCGGGCGTCACCGTCCCCGGCACAGGACTTGAGCTTAAGAAGTCGTCGATCCGCGGCGTCGAGTCAAACGGCATGCCCTGCCCCGAACGCGAGATGGGCTTATCCCAAGAACACGACGGCATCATCGAAC
>JABFRX010000218.1 GCA_013140995.1 Alphaproteobacteria bacterium
GTATGGTCCGCGCCACTTTTCAAGCCGCCTTAGCTCAGCCGGTAGAGCATCGCATTCGTAATGCGGGGGTCGCGTGTTCGAGTCACGCAGGCGGCACCACCCCGAAACCGCGGAAAGACGCCACTGTTTTGATCGATCGGCACATGGTGGATGAGGTTTCGTCCGTTGTGTTTGCATTGTGTTTGCAGGTATCGAACAAGCACCGAGGGGTCATGCCGCCAGCCTGCGTGGCGTAATAGTCCACGCCCCCCACCCCCCATGAACGGTCGAGTACTGCGCGTTCGGGTCGATCGATCGGGCGTATGCGCCGTTGGTGACGAAGACTTTCATCAAGGGGCCGCTCGTATCGACGATCATGGAGTTCGCCTGTTTATTCGACACTACCAAGAGCCCGCGTCTTCGCCAGTTCGCGTGGGCCAGGTGCTCGGTCGGCGCGTTGCCGAAGAAAGTCATCGTGGGGTTCACAATCTTGAGGAAGTCGAACGACCGGTCGGAGTGACGACCGTGGTGCGGCGCGATCAGAAGGTCGACGTTGCGAATCCAGGCGCTGTAGTTGGCGATGAGGTGTGCCCAAGTCTCGTCGTGTGAGTCGCCACAAAAGAGGATGCGGCCGGCGGGCGTGACGTAAAGGATCACATAGCCGCCGTCATTCGGATCCTCGGTCTCGTTGGCGTGCTTGGTCAGTGCACGCGTGGGAGAAAGGATGTGGAGGTTATCGCCGCTGCCGTAAGGCGGTCCTTGGTTCCAGAACTGCGCGGTATCACCGGCGTTGAGGACCAGCCGCTTAGTGCCGAAAAGCCCTTCGCCCTTGTGAAGCCGCTGATAAAACGTCCAGTCCGGCCGATTGTGACCGTAGCCAAAGGGCCCGTCCTTCTTCTCTTCGATGTCTGTGTCCCAGAAGTTTGGCGGGCCGAACTCTTCGAACAGGTCCTTGATACCACCCATATGATCCATGTCGGGGTGCGTGACAACGAACCGGAAGAGGCTGTTGATTCCGCGCGCCCGCATGTAGGCGATTGGGTTCACCGGAAACTGCGACTGATCGACGAGAGCGCCACTCGTGCCGGCCAAGACCATCCGCTCCTGCGCGGCAAAGTGGGCGGCGACGTCTTCCGGTGCCGAGCTAGCGTTGTTCACGTCGATCATCGTGACGCGACCCGAGGGATGCTGGATGATCGAGCAGTCGCCCTGCTTCACGTTGAGAAAGTGAAAAAGTCCCATCGTCTGTCCGCCGGCTATTTGCCGGCCCCCTTGATCGCGAGAACGGTCGTGACGAAGCTCCGCCCGTGCGCTCTCGCGGCGCGACAGACGAGCAGGTATTGGCCGACCAGCGCGGCGGAATAGAGAAGCGCGGCCATCCACGGCATCTGATAGAAGGCAAGCCCACCGAGCGACGGGATCATCAGCAGCGACAGTGCCGCGTAGTCGCGCGTGAACAAGAATTCCTTGTGAACGTGCGAGACGGACTCGTGCTTCTCGACCGACTTGTAGAGCTTGTACCAAAGCTGGTTTTGCTCGCGCCGCGCCTTCGGAAGCGGGCCGAACTTCTTCTCCAAGACGGCTTGGTTCACACGCGAGTCGTTGGCGGCGTGACGGGAAAAAGCCTCGCCTCCGGGTAGCGGTTCGCTCCACCTCCAAAACACGATGCGCGCCTTCATCTCCTGGCTGACTTGGGCATTCAGCACGCTCGCCAGGATCGCCGCGAACGTAGCCGGGACGAGCGTCACCGCGCCCTTCAATGCGGCGAAGAGGTCACCGCCTATCATCGGGCTACCCTGTGCGACCACCTGGTAAGCGACGATGTTCGATGCCACCGCGAGGATCAGCAGCTTGTTGTTAGACGCCTTCAGAGCCTTGGGGGTCTGCATGTGCTGTAGCCTCCTCAGCCTTTGGGTGGGTAGGGGTCTTGGCCGTGCGAATCCTTGTCGCGGATCTTGCCGTCACGCCCGTGGATGACTAATTCGCTGTGCTGGCGCTGTGCAATTGCGCGCGCGGCGTCGATGGCGTCGCTCTGCTTGCGGAAGGTAGACGCCACCCGTGAATTGCCTTCGCCTCGGACGGCCCATCCCTGCGCATGTGGGACCACGTGTTGGTTTTTCCTGCTCATTTCGTTTCCTTCCATTGTTGACACGCGATTCAAACCGTCATAGCTTCTATGACGAATTGTCATACCCCGGCGCCCAAAAAAGCCCCCGGAGGGGTGTGGCGATCGGTAGAGTTACCCTATACGAAATCGTCATGACAAAGTCAACCCTTGCGGGCAAGTTCGCTGATCGTCTTCGCTCGTCCCGAGAAGAACGTGAGCTCAGCCAGTCCGACTTGGCCCGCCTGACCGGCCTTCAGCCGTCGGCCATTGCCCATTTCGAAGCGGAGAGGCGAAAGCCCTCGTTCGACAACATCCGCGTGCTGGCCGCGGCGCTGAAGGTCACGACCGATTACCTGTTGGGGTCCGAAGGTAAGAGCGCAATGGCGTTCAAAGATGAGCATAAGCTCTCTAAGACGGATCGCGACCGCATACAGGACATCATCAACGTGATGGTGAAGGACAAGAAGTGATGCAGAGGCCATCTTTTCAGCTAAGGATGGCCATGCAGCTGGGTGAGAAAACCGCCGGCGAATTCGGGTTCACTGATTTTCCCATCGATCCGCGTAAGATCAAAGCAGTCAAGGATATCTCGATCTACACCAAGGACTCGGCTGGCGGCATATCCGGAGCCTTGATCATCGCCAACAGCAAGTTCTCGATCTTGCACTCAACCGAGTTCAACAACGAAGGATTCGAAAACTTCTGCCTGTCGCACGAGTTGGGCCACTATTTTTTGCCGGATCATCCCGAAATAATCATGCGACAAGGCGGTACGCATTATTCGCGCGCGGGTTTCACGGAAAACACGTCCATCGAACTCGAAGCCGATCATTTTGCGAGCGGCCTTCTCATGCCGAGTGACCTTACGCGCAAGCTTCTGTCGCGCACCACCATCGGTCTTGACGGCATCCTTTCTCTTGCCGATCGCGCCCGCGCTTCACGGACGGCGGCCGCAATTCGCGCGGCCGAGTGTTCCACTTACCCTATCGCCGTGATCGTCAGTCGCGAGGTCAAGGTGTCGTACGCCTTTCTGTCCGACGGCTTCAAGAAGCTGGGCAAGCTCGCCTTCTTGCGTAAGGGTACGCCCTTGCCACCGTCACTGACCAAAGACTTTAATGCGAACCCCGACAACGTGCTACGTGCGAAACGGCAGTGTGCGTCGACGACGTTGCACGATTGGTTTGATGGTCCGCGCGGCGTCGAACTGGACGAAGAGATCGTTGGGCTTGGCGCATACGGGTTTACGCTGACTGTGTTGTCGAACGACAACCTGCCCGTCGATCCCGACGAAACCGAGGATGAGGAAGCAGACCTCAAAGAACGCTGGAAGCCCCGCTTCGCGTACGGACGATGAAGCGCCGCAACGACCTACCGCGCGGGGAATTTCGAAAGTGAAGTGGGGGCAACATGTCCGACGACACAGTGATTGTTTGGGATCTCGAAACGGTGCCCGATCTCGCTGCGGCCGGCCGAGTAC
>JABFRX010000194.1 GCA_013140995.1 Alphaproteobacteria bacterium
CTTTCCATCCTGGACGCCGCAAGGCTGCCGCAGAAGAGACTGGCTCATGCCTGAAGCAACGAATGCTGGAACCCGCACCGCGACGGCGGATGCGGGCCCGATCCGCTTTTTCGATCTCGAAACGCCCAAGAAGATGCTTCGCGCTGACATCGAGAAGCGCTGGCAGAAGATTTTGGATCACGGCGCGTTCATCGGCGGGCCGGAAGTCACGGAGCTGGAATCGGCGCTGGCCGCGCTCACTGGGGCGAAGCACGCGCTTGCGGTCGCGAGCGGGACGGACGCGCTGGTCATCGCGCTGATGGGCGAGGGCCTTACGGCCCGCGACGCGGTCTTCATCCCGGGCTTTACCTACAACGCGACCGCGAACGCCGTTCTTGTTGCCGGGGCGACGCCGGTGTTCGTCGATGTCGATGCGCACACCTGCAACATGGACCCGGTGCATCTCGAGGCACAGATCGAAGCAGTGGTGCGCGAGGGTAAGCTCACGCCGAAGATGATCATCGCGGTGGATCTTTACGGCCTACCGGCCGACTACGCTGCGATCAATCGCGTCGCGAAGAAGCACGGCATGCTCGTCATGGCAGACGCCGCGCAGAGTTTCGGCGGCGCGCAGGGCGGCCGGAAGATCGGCGCGCTCGCGGACATGACGACGCTCAGCTTCTACCCTTCGAAGACGCTCGGCTGCTACGGCGACGGCGGGGCGATGACGACGGACGATGCGGCGCGGTTCGACCGCTGGTCGTCGATCCGCTGGCACGGCACGGACGCGCAGAAGAAGGAGTCGATCCGGGTCGGCGTCAATGGGCGGCTCGATTCCGTGCAGTGTGCGGTGCTGCTGTCGAAGCTCACGATTTTCTGCGATGAGATGAAGGCGCGTGAACGTATCGCGCAACGCTACCGCGCAGGCCTCGGCAATGCGGTCGAGATGCAGCACGTACCGGCGGGCAGCCAGAATGCCTGGGGCCTGTTCACGATCATGGTGGGCAATCGCGACGCGGTGACGAAGGCTCTGCAAGAGGATGGCGTGCCGTCCTCGATCTACTACGTCAAATCGCTGCACCAGCATAAAGCGTTCGCGGCCTATGCGCCGAAGGGCGGGTTGCCGGTGTGCGAGAAGCTGGCAGCACGCGTGTTGAGCTTGCCGATGCATCCCTACCTGACCGATGGACAGATCGACCGCGTCGTCGCGGCGGTCAAAGCGGCGGTGTAACAACACTGCGAAGCGGTGTACGTTAGGCGCATGACGTCATCTCTCAAAATCGCATTCGCGCAGCTGAACCCCACGGTGGGCGATGTGCCCGGCAACTTGGCGAAGGCGCTGAAAGCGCGCGCCGATGCGGCGGCCATGGGTGCGGATATCGTGCTGTTCAGCGAGCTTTTCATCGTCGGGTATCCGCCGGAGGATTTGGTGCTGAAGCCTGCGTTGCAAGCGGATGCGCGTGCGGCGGTCGAGGCTTTGGCGAAAGAGACCGTCTCGGGACCGGCCGTGTTGATCGGCACGCCGTGGGTCGAGGATGGAAAGCTCTACAACGCGCTCGCCTGCCTCGATGGCGGTGTGGTGAAGGCGCTGCGTTACAAGGTCGACCTGCCGAACTACGGCGTGTTCGACGAGAAGCGCGTTTTCACGCCGGGGCCGATGCCCGGGCCGATCGAGTTGCGCGGCGTGCGGATCGGCGTGCCGATCTGCGAGGACATTTGGAAGGGCGACGTGGTCGAGTGCATTACCGAGACCGGCGGCGAGTTTTTGCTGGTGCCGAACGGTTCGCCGTTCGAGGCGACGAAAGAGGAGACGCGGCTCAATATCGCCGTGTCGCGCGTGGTCGAGAGTGGTTTGGCGCTTGCGTATCTGAACCAGATCGGGGGCCAGGACGAGCTTGTCTTCGACGGCGCATCGTTCGTGCTCAATCCGGACCGCAGTCTCGCCGTGCAGATGCCGGCGTGGGCGGAGGCTCTGACGCTCACGCAGTGGCGGCGCGACGGCAAGCGTTGGGTGTGTGAACCGGGCGCGAAGGTCGACGTGCCCGACGGCCTTGAGTCCATCTATCACGCGATGGTGCTGGGGCTTGGCGACTATGTGCGGAAGAACGGGTTTCCGGGCGTCGTGCTGGGGCTCTCGGGCGGGATCGACTCGGCGCTGACCGCTGCCGTTGCCGTCGATGCACTGGGCAAGGATCGCGTGCGCTGCGTGATGATGCCGTCGCTGTATACGTCGAAGGACAGTCTCGACGATGCAGCGGCGGTGGCCAAGTTGCTCGGTACGCAACTCGACAACATTCCGATCGAGGAGGGCGTGAATGCGTTCGCCGGAATGCTTGGGCCGCTCTTTGCCGGCCGTGCGCCGGACACCTCGGAGGAAAACATCCAATCGCGCATCCGCGGCGTGACGCTGATGGCGCTGTCGAACAAGTTCGGGCCGATGGTGGTGACGACGGGGAACAAGTCGGAAATGTCGGTCGGGTACGCGACGCTGTATGGCGACATGTGCGGCGGGTACAATCCGCTCAAAGACCTCTACAAGATGCAGGTGTTCGCGCTCTCGCGCTGGCGCAATCAGCACAAGCCTCACGGCGCGCTGGGTCCGATGGGCCGCGTGATGCCGGAGCGGGTGATCGACAAGCCGCCGAGTGCTGAACTGCGCGCGAACCAGAAGGACGAGGATTCGCTACCGCCGTATGCGAAGCTGGACGACATCCTCGAATGCCTGGTCGAGAACGAAATGCCGGTCGAGGCGGTCATTGCGCGGGGGCACGACCTCGCCACGATCAAGCGGGTGGAGCACCTGCTCTCCATCGCCGAATACAAGCGCCGCCAAGCCCCGCCGGGCGTCAAAATCACGCGCAAGAATTTTGGGCGGGATAGGCGTTATCCGATCACGAACGCCTTTCGGGATGCGACCTGACCGGCTAAACACGCGCCCATGACAACGGTCGTTCGCTTTGCGCCCAGCCCCACGGGCAAGCTTCACGTCGGCAATATTCGCGCGGCGCTCACCAACTATTTGTTCGCGCGCAAGACGGGCGGCAAGTTTTTGCTCAGGCTCGACGACACGGACAGCGATCGGTCGACTGAGGCGTTCGCTGAGGGCATCTATGCCGATCTCGCCTGGTTGGGATTGAAGCACGATCTGTTTGCCAAGCAGTCGGAGCGCGCGCCTGAGCACAATGCGGCGGCGGATAAGCTGCGTGCGATGGGGCGGCTTTATCCCTGCTACGAGACGGCGGACGAACTCGATCGGCGGCGCAAGCGGCAGCTCGCGCAGCACAAGCCGCCCGTCTATGACCGGGCGGCGTTGAAGGTGACCGCGGAAGAACGTGCCGATTTGGAGGCCAAGGGGCGCAAGCCGCATTGGCGGTTCAAGCTCAGCGGCAACAGCGTCGAATTCAACGACATCATCCGAGGGCCGGTGCATATCGAGACGGCGTCGCTGTCGGATCCGGTTTTGATCCGGGAGGACGGGCGGTTCCTCTACACGCTGCCAAGTGTCGTTGACGACATCGACTTCAAGATCAGCCACATCATCCGCGGTGAGGATCACGTCACGAATACGGGCGTGCAGATCGAGATTTTCGAGGCGCTGGGTGCCGCCGTGCCCACGTTCGCGCATTTCTCGATGCTGGTCGGTGCGGGCGGTGAGGCGTTGTCGAAGCGGCTTGGGTCGCTCGCTATCGAGGGCTTGCGCGAGGATGGAATCGAGCCGCAGGCGATCAACAGTTTGCTCGCGAAATTGGGAACGTCCGATCCGGTCGTCGTGCGTGCCACGTTGGACGAACTGGTTGCCGACTTTGATCTCACGAAGTTTTCGCGCGCGCCGGCGCATTTCGATCCGGCCGATCTGAAGACGCTGAATCATAAGCTGCTGCACGGCATGGCGTTCGACACGGTCGCCGCCGATTTGCAGCGGCTCGGTGTCGGCGGCGGTGCCCCGTTTTGGGAAGCGGTGCGCGACAACATTCAGTTGCTCAACGAAGCGCGCGGTTGGTGGCAGGTGGTCGAGGGGCCGCTTGAGCCGGTGATCGAGGATGCTGCGGTGGCTGAAGCCGCGCGGGCGCTGTTGCCTGCCGGACCCTTTACGGAGGCGACTTGGACCGAGTGGACCGCCGCGGTTTCGGCCAAAACCGGGGCCAAAGGTAAGGCTTTGTTTAGGCCGCTTCGCTTAGCGTTGACCGGGCAGCCCCATGGACCGGAGATGCGAAAGCTGTTACCCCTCATCGGTCCTGAGCGGGCGGCAAAACGGCTGGCCGGTCAGACTGCATGAGGCAGATGTGAGCATTCGGACGTCCATTTCCGGCATGTTCTCCGCGGCGCAAAACGCGCGCGCGGCGATTTGTATTTGCGGCTAACGAACACAAGCGGCCGCGCTCACCGATTCTTTTCTCGTCAGAGGTTGAATCCCTTAGCCGGCCAAACGGACGGCATTTGAGGATTGGACTATGGCACTGACGCTCTACAACACGCTGGCCCGCGAGAAGCAGGTCTTCAAACCGATCGACGCGAAGAACGTGCGCATGTACGTCTGCGGACCGACGGTTTACGACTTCGCCCATATCGGCAACGCGCGTCCGGTGATCGTGTTCGACGTGCTGTTCCGGCTGCTGCGCCACATCTACGGCGAGAGCCATGTCACTTACGTCCGCAACATCACGGACGTCGAGGACAAGATCATCGCGCGTGCGGCGGAGCGCGGGGTTTCGATCCGGGACCTGACCGAAGGGACGGCGAAGGTCTATCAGGAAGATGCGCTGGCGCTCGGCAACTTGCCGCCGACTCTGGAGCCGCGCGTCACCGACTCGATGCCCGAGATCATCGCGATGATCGCAAAGCTTGTCGCGAACAAGCACGCCTATGTGGCGGAGGGGCATGTGCTGTTCGACGTGTCGTCCGACCCGGACTACGGCAAGCTGTCGCGCCGTGCGCTTGACGAAATGATCGCGGGTGCGCGCGTCGAGGTGGCGCCCTACAAAAAGAACCCGATGGACTTCGTGCTGTGGAAGCCGTCCGAGGGCGACATGCCGGGGTGGGACTCGCCGTGGGGAAAAGGCCGGCCGGGCTGGCACATCGAATGCTCCGCCATGGGTGAGAAGCATCTGGGCGAGACGTTCGACATTCACGGTGGCGGGATCGACTTGCAGTTCCCGCACCATGAGAACGAGATCGCGCAGAGCGAAGGCGCGCATCACGGCAAACCTATCGCGAACTACTGGATGCACAACGGCTTCCTGCAAGTCGAAGGCGAGAAGATGTCGAAGAGCCTCGGCAACTTCATCACGATCCGCGAGTTGCTGGCGGAGAAAGTGTTTGGCGGGCAGGTTTGGCACGGCCGCGTGCTTCGGCTGGCAATGCTGGGCACGCACTACCGCCAGCCAATCGATTGGACGGTGGATCGGCTAGCTCAGACGAAGGCGACAATTATGGAGTGGGCGCGGATGCTACATGGCGAGCTTTCGGCGGATGCACCGGACGACGAAGTGATGAGCGCGCTGTCGGACGATCTGAATTCGCCGGCGGCCCTTGCGGCTATCTACGGTCTTGCGAGTGCTGCGCGCGCGAACACGGGGGATCGGCGGCGCTTGAAGCGTACGTTGAGCTTCCTCGGGCTCTATGCCGATGAACGTGATACCGACTTCGCGGTGGGGCATGAGCTCGATGCTGCAAAGATCGAAGGCCTCATTGCCGCGCGCAACGCGGCGCGCAGGGCGAAGAACTTTGCCGAGGCTGATCGTTTGCGCGGCGAGATATCGACGCTTGGTGTTGCCATCGAAGACGGACCCGGCGGTACGACGTGGAAGGTGGTGTCATGAGTCGCGAGCGGCTTTACCTGTTCGATACGACGTTGCGCGACGGGGCACAGACGCAGGGGGTTGATTTCAGTGTCGAGGACAAGCGGCAGATAGCGATCCTGCTGGACGAGTTTGGGATCGACTATGTCGAGGGCGGGTGGCCTGGGGCTAATCCGACCGATACGACGTTCTTCGGTGCGCCGCCGGCGTTGAAGCGAGCGAAGCTTGTTGCGTTCGGGATGACGAAGAAGCTCGGGCGCAGCTCGTCGAACGATCCGGGACTGGCCTCGGTGCTCGACGCGAAAGCGGACGCGTGTTGTCTGGTCGGCAAGGCGTGGGGGTTTCACGTCGATGTCGTGCTTGAGGTTCCGCGTGCTGATAATCTGGCCGCGATCAAGGAGAGCATGGGCGCGGTAAAGGCGCGCGGGCGCGAGCCGATGTTCGACGCAGAGCATTTCTTCGACGGTTACAAGGCGAGCCCGGAATACGCACTGGCCTGTCTTGAGGCGGCGCTGGACGGCGGCGCGCGGTGGGTCGTGTTGTGCGATACGAACGGCGGGACGCTCCCGCACGAGGTATCGCGGATTGTGGCCGAGGTCGTGAAGAAGTTTCCGCGCGACCGGATCGGTATCCACGCGCACAACGATACGGAGAACGCCGTTGCCAACACGCTGGCAGCCGTCGATGCGGGTGTGCGGCAGATTCAGGGGACGCTGAACGGGCTTGGCGAGCGGTGCGGGAACGCGAACATGATTTCGCTGATCCCGACGCTGCTGTTGAAGCCGGGGTTTGCGGACCGGTTCGAGACGGGGATCGCGCCGGCCAAGCTGACGGACATCACGCATCTTTCGCGGCAGCTTGACGAGATTTTGAACCGCGCGCCGAACCGGCATGCGGCTTATGTCGGCTCGTCCGCGTTTGCGCATAAGGGCGGGCTACACGCTTCCGCGGTTCAAAAAGATCCGCGGACGTATGAGCATGTGCCGCCCGAGGCGGTGGGCAATGCGCGCAAGATTCCGGTGTCGGACCAGGCGGGACGGTCGAATCTCATCGGGCGGATCGCGGCACTTGGGATCGATGTCGATTCCAAGGACCCGCGCATCGCTGCGCTGTTGGAGCGGATCAAGGAGCGCGAATTCCTGGGCTATTCCTATGACGGGGCCGAAGCGTCGCTGGAGCTGCTGGCGCGGCGCGCGTTGGGCAAGGTGCCGACCTACTTCAAAGTCGATGGTTTCCGGGTGTCGGTCGAGCGGCGGCACAATGCGCTCGGCGAAGAGGTCACCGTGTCGGAGGCGGTCGTAAAGGTGAGCGCCGATGGCGAACGGCTGATGAGCGTGGGGGAGGGGAACGGCCCCGTCAACGCGCTCGACAACGCGCTACGCAAGGACTTAGGCCGGTACTCCAAGTGGCTCGAGGACCTGAAGCTCGTCGATTACAAGGTGCGTATCTTGACGGCCGGTACGGAGGCCGTGACCCGGGTCATGATCGAAAGCGCGGACGGGGCCGGCAATCGCTGGTCGACAGTCGGCGTTTCGCCCAATATTGTCGATGCTTCGTTCGAGGCGTTGATCGACTCCATCACTTACAAATTGCTGCGCGACGGGGCGCCTCCGTCACGCGCGTGACGAGGGGCACTTATGCAAATACCGGCACACGGCAAATCGCACGCCAACGTCAAAGCCGAACTCGAAGCCTTTGCGGCGCGCGATGCGACGTGGCGCGACGGCAAGACGCTGGGCTATATCTACGACGCAGGGCCCGAGGTTGAGGAAATCGCAAAGTGGGCCTATATGCGTTACCTCACCGAAAATGCCCTGGCGCCGGCGACCTTTCCGAGCTTGATGCAGATCGAGAACGAGTTGGTTGCCATGGCGGCGGCGCACCTGGGCGATGTGCCGGGCGTCGTCGGGAACTTCACGAGCGGCGGCACAGAATCCTGCATGCTCGCGGTCAAGACCGCGCGCGACTATGCCCGCGCGATGAAGCCGCACATCGAAGAACCGGAAGCGATCCTGCCGGTCACCGCGCACGCCGCCTTCCAAAAGGGCTGTCATTATCTTGGCGTGAAGAAGGTTTTGGTGCCCGTCGATCCGAAGACCTTCAAGGCCGACCCGGCGGCGATCGTAAAAGCAATTACGCCGAACACAGTGCTGATCGTGGCATCTGCCGTGTCCTATGCGCACGGCGTGCTTGATCCTATCGAGGATGTTGCCCGCATCGCGCAAAAGCACAATCTCAACTTCCACGTCGACGGTTGCATCGGCGGCTTCCTGTTGCCGTACTTCAAGCGTCTGGGCGCGAAGCTCGGTGCGTTCGATTTCCGCGTGCCTGGGGTTACGTCGATGTCGATGGACTTCCACAAATACGCGTACTGTCCCAAAGGCGCGTCGGTCCTGCTCCATCGTTCCAAGGAGTTGCGCCGCTTCCAGATGTTCGTGACGTCGGATTGGACGGGCTACACGATCGTTAACCCCACGATTCAGTCGGCGAAGTCGGGCGGTCCGATGGCGGCGGCTTGGGCGGTTCTGAACAGCGTCGGCGACGACGGCTTCATGCGCTTCGCCGAACGCATTTATCAAGCGACCCAAACGATCGTGGAAGGCATTGCGAAGATCCCGGGCCTGCGTGTGCTTGGCGCGCCGGATTCGAACCAGGTCGCGTTTACCGCCGAGGATTTTTCTTGTTTCCACCTCATCGACGAGATGGCCGCGCGCGGGTGGGGCGTGCAGCCGCAGTTCGGCTATCACGGCTCGGAGGCGAATGTGCATATCTCGATCGGCCAGAAGACGTTCGATCAAGCGAACGAGTTCCTGGCGGCATTGCGCGAGGCCACCGACGCGTGCCGGCCCAAAGGCTTCAGCCAGATTGCGGCGAAGGTAAAATCGGAGCTTTCGCGGATGAATCCGGCCGACTTCAAACCCGCAATGTTGAACGACCTGATGCGGGCGGCCGGGATCGAAGACGGGCAGTTGCCGCGCAAGTCGGCCGAACTCAACCAGATCTTGAACGTGCTCCCGCCGAAGGTGACGGAATTTGCGCTCATCGAATTCATGAACGAACGCTACCTCTACCGGGAAAAGAAGTGAGGGCTTCGGCTGCGCGCAGTTCAGCCATGCCTGGGCTGCATAGCCGGATGACCGGCTGCGTACTTAAGTGAGTGGTATGAGCAATTCCATCGACCGCGGCGTGATCTACGGCGCCAGCGCCTATGTGACCTGGGGGATCATTCCGATCTTCTGGAAGTTCTTGGACCATGTCGGTGCGGTGGAAATCGTCGCGCACCGCATCGTGTGGACTCTGATCTTTGCGGTGGCGGCGCTCGCGGCGTGGGAGCGGTTGCCGAAGCTTTGGGTGGCATTGCGCAATCCGAGGACCGTCATGGCGCTGGTCGTCAGCGCGGTCTTGATCGCGGTAAACTGGGGTTTGTTTATTTGGGCGGTCACGGCCGACCGGATCATCGACACGAGCCTTGGGTACTACATCAATCCGTTGGTCAGCTTCATGCTGGGTGTCGCGTGGCTCGGCGAGCGGCTGACCAAGGTGCAGATGGTGGCGATCGGGTTGGCTGTTCTAGGCGTGATCAATCAGACGGTCGCTTTGGGCTATCTGCCGTGGATATCGTTGGCGCTTGCGGTGAGCTTCGGCATCTACGGACTCATCCGAAAGACGGTTGCGGTGGAGTCGCTCGAAGGGCTCACGATCGAGGCGATCATCCTGGCGCCGCTTTCGCTTGGCTATGTCATATACTTGGTGGCAAGCGGGCAGGGCGCATTCTTCCAAGTCAGCCTGACCACGGACTTGTTGCTCGTTATAGCGGGACCGATTACCGCGATACCGTTGCTGCTGTTCGCGGCTGGTGCCCGGCTGGTCAAGCTTTCGACGATGGGGTTCCTACAGTACCTGGCACCGTCGATCAGCTTGGTGCTCGCCGTGTTCCTCTACAACGAACCGTTCACGCAGGCGCATGCGGTGACGTTCGCGCTGATATGGAGCGCGCTCGCACTGGTAACTTGGGAAGCAATCCGGCGGGAGCGTTATTCCGCCGCCTGACGGTGGAAGTTGTGGATCGCGGGCATCGTGTCTTCGACGCGGTTCACGACCGTGTAGAGTTCTTTCAGGCCGTAGCGCGCGAAGTTGTGCGTGTGCACGCGGTCGAACGTTGCGAACAGCGGGTCCCAGAAACCCTTCGTGTTCACGAACACGATCGGCTTTTTGTGCAGGCCAAGCTGAGCCCACGTCATCGCTTCGAGCACTTCTTCGAGCGTACCGAGGCCGCCCGGCAGAATGACGAACGCGTCGGATAGACCATGCATGCGCGTCTTGCGCTCATGCATGTCGGGCGTGATGACGAGTTCGGTCAGCGAGCCGAGTTCGATTTCGCGCGCGCGCAGGAACTGCGGAATGATGCCGACGACCTCGCCGCCGGCTTCGAGCGCCGCACGCGCAACCTCGCCCATCAAACCGATCGATGCGCCGCCGTAGATCAGGCGCGCGCGAGATTCGGCGATGTGACGGCCGAGGCCACGGGCGGCTTCGGTGTAGGCGGGATCGCTCCCTTCGGAGGAGCCACAGAAAACGCAGACCCCAATCAGCTTATGCATTTGTTATTCTCAAGGCTGAACGCAGAGGAAGATACCCAAGCAACATGAACACTTCGAAACCATGCAAATCATGCGGGGAGTCTAAGGCCAAAACGTGACATTTTTGCCTGGCAATTTGTGGGGGCTTGGCGCGGGCGTCACAATCGTTACCATGGGTTAAGCTCAACGTTTGCGCGTATCTTGAGGAGAATCCGATGAGAGTTGTGGTTGCCAGCGCCGTTCTGGCTCTGACCGTGTTTGTCTCAGCCGCATGCGGAAGTTCGGCGCAGACGCCGCAACAGGTCGTCGATGCCCGGATAGAGGCTATGAAGAAGTTCGGCGGTACCCTGAAGGCCACATCGCAGGCGGCGACGCCCGCTGAGGCAAAGGCAAAGATCGCAGATGCGATTGCGTTCTCCGAGTCGATCGTGTCCCGCTTTCCGAAGGGAACGGGCATCGGCGATGCGGGCGTGACGAAGACGCGTGCCCTTCAAGATATTTGGGCAAAGCCGGCGGAATTCAAGGCCGCGGCCGATGCAATGACGGCGACGTTGAAATCTATCGACGCGGCGCTCGGTGGCGACAAGGCGGCCGTCGACGCAGCGTTCGCCGAGGTCGGCAAGAATTGTGGCGGTTGCCACAAGCCGTTCCGCGGTCCCGAAGTTTCCGAATAGTGTCTCTGTTCCGGCTTCTGCTGCTGGCGGCGCTCGTCGTGGGTGCCGCCATTCTTGTTTGGTTGCTACTGCCGTTACGCGCGGCAGTTAGCATTCCCGCCGGTGTGTCGAGCGCCGCTCCCGGCATGGCCGAGCGCGGGGCTTACGTGGCGCGCGCAGCGGGTTGCGTCAGCTGTCATTGGGACAAGAAAAGAGGAGGCCAGCCTTTCGCAGGTGGCCTTGCGCTCAAGACGGCGTTCGGGACATTTCATTCGCCGAACATTACGCCAGACAAC
>JABFRX010000230.1 GCA_013140995.1 Alphaproteobacteria bacterium
CGATCAGGCCGTAAACCACCGGCTTGATCGTGTAGGCGAACAGCATATCGGGCGCGGCCTCGCGCATCAGGCGCTTGAGCCGCGTCAGCGTGCGCCAATCGCTGAAGGGGTTCAGCCCCGCACGCTCCATCGGCACGTCGTGGTAGGTCACGGCCCGCGCCTGAAACCACGCGCCGGCTTTCGCGTCGTGGCCGCTCGCGGCTGCGCTGACGCGGTGGCCTGCCGCCTGCATCGCCTCGATCAGCGGCCCGCGGAAGTTGACCAGCGATTTCGGATCGTTGCCCAGAATCAAAATGTGCATGGCCGCGAGTGTTAATGCGCCGTCTTAACACGTCACGCACGCGCTGAGTGTTCGCCTCGTCCTGCGCGCGCAAGACGCGCAACGCGCATCACTTAACTGTGCATGACCTCGGATGCCTGTTGCGCACGCCGTGCGTCTGTCGTTTATGGCATCCATAACGCGAAGAACGAAGCCAAGGGATTTCTTGCCCCGCCCGCCGGTCACACGGCGGGCGTTTTTTTGTTTCACGTGGAATAAGTCAGCGTGATGCGACAAGTTGCGGAATTGAACTCAGGTGCGCGTTTTGCGATAGTATGCGCGCTCGTGAAAGAGGAGCGCTCATGCGTGACTTGGGAAAGCGCCGTTCAAGACGCCGCACCCAGGTTTTGCTTGGGGGTGGGACAGCCGGGACAGGTGTCCCGCTGCGCCGCGTGTCCCGCTTACCCGCGCATCGCAGTGAGTTTGCGCTCCCAGTCGAGCGCGCTCCGCACGATTTCGCTCATCGAGGCGTGCCGCGGCGTCCAGCCAAGCTCGGCCTTCAGCTTGGCGGGATCGCACGCAAGGGCCGCCACGTCGCCGGGCCTGCGCGGGCAATCGCGGGTGGGGAGCTTATGGTTCAGCGCCTCGCCGAACGCGGCCACCACCTCGCGCACCGAATGGCCTGTGCCATAGCCGCAATTGTAGAGCCGGGTTTGGCTTGGCCCGCCCGGTTTGGTCAGCGCCAAAACATGGGCCGCCGCCAAATCGGTGACGTGGATGTAGTCGCGGATCGCGGTGCCGTCGGGCGTCGGATAATCGGTGCCGTAAATGTCGAGATGGGGCCTTGCGCCCGCCGCCACCTGGGCCGCAACCTTGATCAGGTGGGTGGCCTCAGGCGTCCGCTGCCCGGTGCGCAATTTGGGGTCGGCGCCGGCCACGTTGAAATAGCGGAAGATCGTGGCCCGCATCCCCGAAACCCGCGCGATGTCCTTGAGCATGAACTCGGAGGCCAGCTTCGAATGGCCGTAGGGGTTCGCCGGCCGGGTCGTCACATGCTCGTCGATCAGCGCCACGTCGGGCTCGCCGTAAACCGCCGCGGTGGAGGAGAAAACGAAGTCCTGCACGCCGGCCTTCGCGCAGGTATCGAACACGCTGAGCGACTTCACCGTGTTGTTGAAATAATATTTTGCAGGCTCGGCTACGGATTCCTCGACCCGCACCGCCGCGGCCAGCTGCACCACCGCCTCGATCTTCCAGTTGGAGATCGCGGCGCTCAGCGCGGCTGCGTCCCCGCAATCGGCTTGCAGAAACGGTACGCTGGGCGGCACCGCCTCGCGCGCGCCGGTGGAAAGGTTATCGAGCACATGGGGCTCGTGCCCTTCGTCCAGCAAATGGTGCGCAATCGTGCTGCCGATATAGCCAGCCCCGCCGATCAGCAGCGTCCGCATTCGAACCTCATATCTAAACGCGCCGTTCATGCACCATTCAGGGCGTCCGGCGCAAAAGCGAACCTGGGTAACCCCCATTCGAAAGGTCATACGAAATGAGATTGAGAACTCTCGCTCCAGCGGTCGCAGTCGCCGCGTTGAGCTTGAGCTTGGTCGCAGGCCCTGCCTCGGCCGATCGCGGCGAAGGCCGCGGCCGCGACCATCAAGCACATCAAGACGGCGGCAACCGCTCCGGCGGTGACGGCGGCAACCACCGCCATCGCAGCGGCGGCAATCCGCCAGGACCAGCAGGCGGCCCAGGAACCAACTGGAATCCGCCCGGACCGCAGGGCGGCCCAGGTGCTGGTCCCGGCAACCCGCCAGGTCCCGCAGGGGGGCCAGGCGCAGGCCCGCGCTGGCGCAATCACAACCCGCCGGGACCCGCCGGTGGACCCGGTACGAACTGGAATCCGCCGGGACCACGCGGTGGTCCGGGCGCTGGTCCAGGCTGGGGTAACCCGCCGGGACCCGTTGGTGGACCGGGTGCAGGCCCGCGCTGGCGCCATCGCGACAACGACAACAATCCTCCGGGACCGCGCGGCGGCCCTGGCACGAACTGGGAAAATCCTCCAGGCCCGCATGGTGGACCGGGCACGTCGCCCGATCGCCGCTGGCGTCATCGCGACCGCGACAACAATCCGCCCGGTCCGCGCGGCGGCCCCGGCACGAACTGGGAGAATCCTCCTGGTCCATGGGGCGGCCCTGGCGCATCGCCGGACCGCAACTGGCGCCACCGCGATCGCGATTGGCGTGACCGCGATTGGCGTCACCACAACAACAACTGGCAAGACCGTTGGCCGGGCGTGAGGCATCACCCCCGCTGGCGCCAGCACCACTACTACAACAACAACTATTGGTACCCGCATTGGTACAACAACGGCTGGGACGATAGCTGGCGCTGGTACATCGGCCTGCGTTACTTCGACGACGCCTACTGGTGGTACTACGACGACCAATGGATGTACTGGGACTACAGCGGCTTGTGCTGGCGCTCCGGGCATCCGCGCTGGGGCCACTACGGTTGGCAAGACCGTCACTGGCCGCGCCAATGGGGCAGCCATCGCTGGCGCTTCTGCTGGTAAAACTGAGACGTAAATCGGGGCCGGAGAGAAATCTCCGGCCCTAGTCTTTTGCCCCCGGCCATTGTGAGTTTTGCCACAGACTTTGACCCTTCGTGGCACCGCAATGCGCGGCACGCGCAAGGCAAACAAAGGTGGGGGCCACAATGGGATGTCCGGCACAATCCTCAAAGATGGGGACACGCGATGCCTAAGCGCTTAGCGGTTCTCGGCGCGGGCGCGGGCTCGATCTTCGCGCTGCTGGACCTGACGAACAGACCCAACTGGAAGCAGAAGTACGAGATCACCGTATATCAAATGGGCTGGCGCATCGGCGGCAAAGGCGCGAGCGGCCGCAACCAAGACCCGAAATACGGAAAGCGCATCGAAGAGCACGGCTTGCACATTTGGGCCGGCCACTATCAAAACGCTTTCCGCCTCATGCGCGAATGCTACGACGAGGCGAACGCAACCGGCATCGCGAATCTCTTCGACGGCGTGTTCGACGGTGCGAAACCTGCATTCTCGCCCTATGCCAACATCTTCGCAGGCGAGAGACAGGGCCCCAAGGGAAGCCCTTGGGAGTTCCACCAATTCAAACCGAAACCTCTGAAAGGCGAACCCGGCGATGCGACGCCCGACCCCACGCCATGGGAAATGCTGGTCGAGGCGTTCGAGGTCGTCTCAACATTCATTGGAAATAGCGACAAGTTGTACGCGGCGCAAAACGCGTTTCAACCCTCGAGCCCGCCTGCGGCGGTCATCGCCGCCCTCGTCGCTGTGCCGTTCAAGCTGCAAACGATGACGGCGCAAACCATCCTCAACTCGATGTGGACGGTCAAGAACGGCAAGTACGTTCCAAATATCCTGCCGGTTCTTGAGTTGGAGAAGATTGCGCAACTGAAGGAAGCCGCCATTTTAAAAGTTGGCATTCGCGATGTCATCGACTGGATGCTCAGCCAGATGCAAGACCAGTTGCACGCCTATGACGTGACAAAGCTGAAAGGTGAAGCGCGCAAAGCATGGCTGATTCTGGACGCCGCACTGGCGACGTTGCGCGGCGTCTTGCGCGACGACATCGTCGAGCGCGGCTTCAACGCAATCGACGATGTGGAATTCACCGCCTGGCTGAGGCGCAATGGTGCGAAAGACGCCAGCTGTTGTTCGTTCTCGGTGCAGTGGGTCTACGACTATTGCTTTGCCTACAAAGACGGCCTAGCCCAAGAAACATCCCGCACGATCGCGGCCGGCGCCTGCTTGCGAGGCGTCGCAAAAATGTTCTTCGGCCGAAAGGGTGAATTCTTCTACCGGATGAACGCAGGCATGGGCGACGCCGTGTTCGCACCCGCCTACCTCGTGCTGAAGCAACGCGGCGTCAAGTTCGAGTTCTTCCACAGGATCACAAATCTTGCGTTGTCCGCCGATCAATCCCGGATCGAACGCATCGACTTGGTCCGCCAAGTGAGACTCAAGCCCGGCACCATCCAATACGACCCGCTGGAGGTCGTCCAAAATCTGCAAACGTGGCCGTCCGAACCACTCTGCGGCCAGATCGCCAATGACACCCAACTAAAGGCGAGCAAGATCAATCTTGAATCCGCATGGGCTGCGAAATGGCCCGATGAGCAGCCGTTCAGCTTGAACCTTGGGTCCGACTTCGACGAAGTCTTGCTGGGTATTTCGTACGGCGCGCTTCCGGAAATTGCTCGGGAACTTTTTGCCGCAAACCAGCAATGGAAAGACTGGAAGGCGCTCAGCGGTACGACGGTCACGATCGGGCTTCAGCTGTGGCTGACGAAGACACTGACCGATGTGGGGTGGAAAGGTGCTGGCACCGCGCCGATCGTTTCGACGTTCGAGCCGGACTTGTCGACGTGGGCGGATATGAGCCACCTGCTGCCGCTGGAAGATTGGCCGGCGGCAGGCCCGCAGCCGAAGGCCATTGTTTATTTGACCGGAACCGCCTTCGTCCCAACACCGCCACCGTCCCCGGGTCCGAACGACTATCCGGCTGTGTCTCTCGCCGCAGTGCGTACCGCGGTCACCGCTTGGTTGGCGGAAAACATGCCCAGAGTATGGCCGAACGCAGTAACCGCTGGCGCTTTCGACTGGAGCGTCCTGGTCGATCCGGACAATGGCGTCGGTCCAGCGCGCCTCGACGCACAGTACCTCCGCGTCAATGTCGAGCCCAGCGAACGCTACGTGTTGTCGCCGCCCGGCTCGACGATGCTACGCCCGCGGTCGGACCAATCGGGCTTCTCGAATTTGTGGCTCGCGGGCGACTGGACATTGAATGGCATCAACGGCGGCTCAATCGAGGCCGCTGCGATGTCGGGCCGCAGAGCCGCCGGCGCCATACTGCAAGAGAACACCGTTATCCCCGGCGAACCCGATGGGGCGCTAATGAAAGCACCGGCCGTGAGCAAAATAACCGATCCAACGCCTACTCTAAGTGCGCCGCACTCCGATTGGCCCTGGTCCGCATTCTTCGGCCAGGCCGACACGGAAGGCTACGGCGCGATCTTCAATTTGGACGTTGCGACTGTCCGTGCGCTGCTTTGCGACGGCCTGGAGCCCGTGGCGCAAACCCTGAGCCCCGCGGGATTTCATCCGGTCTTCCTGTTGTTCAATCGCCAGAACGGCGTGCGGCCGAACCTGTTGCCCACGGGTCCCGGCTATGACGAATTGATCTTCGGCGTGCCATTCGTCGGGCACAAGGATGCCTCGCTGCTCGACGTACGGCCTCTCATTCACATGCCGGTTCTCTATCTCAACAGCCAAATGGGGATAGGCTTCGGCCAGTACGGATGGGGCTTCCGTAAGAAGTCCGCTACGATCGACCGCGCCGGTGGCAAGTACGAGGTCAAGAACGGCAACGGCCTTTTGATCGACTGCATCGTCGCATCGTCCACGCCGCCGGCCGAACAAATCGGAAGCGAGTTCCCGGTCCTCCAGCAGTACTTCGACATGGGTACCGTCAACAAAAACACGATCGGTCAATGGCAGTACTGCTATTACGACATGAACTTCCCGACCGCCCGGGTGGCGCCGGTGCCATTGACGATCAACGTTACGTCGCAGTTTCAGGCAGGCTTGTCGGCGCGGACCATCCAAGTGCCGGCGTTGCAGCCGAACGGTGCCGGTGCGTTCAAGTTCAGTTCGGCCACCACATTGGGCAATCCGCTGCAGAGCTACGCGCTGCGCGATCTCATCCGCGAGCGTTTCAACCGCGCAAAATAAATGCGATAGTGGGATAGCGCGCGCAGGAACCGGAGACGATGGCCGAAAACGGAGACCAAACTGCCCGCTATCTCGTGACAGTGATGATGTGCGATCTCGTGGACTCGACCGCGAGCGTTGCGCAGTCCGATCCCGAGGAGATGTTCGACTGGATCGCCGGATATAACTTCGTCTGCACCGATGCCGTGCGCCGCTTCGGCGGCTCGCTGGCCCGCATGACGGGCGACGGCGTCGTCGCCTATTTCGGCTATCCGCGGTCGGTGGAAAAGAGCGGCAGCGCCGCCGTTCTGGCCGCTGTGCAGATCCTGAACGAGTTGCGCGCGCGTCCGATGCCCCGGGGGAAGGCGGCAGCGGTACGTGTGGGAATTGCGACCGGATGGGCAGTCATCGGCCAGCTCAATGTGGGGCTTCCGGGTCAAGAGGCGTTTGCAGTGGGCGATGCGCTCAATTTGGCAAACAGGCTGCAACAGGCGGCACAGCCGAACCAAATACTGATTGCGGATGAAACGCGCCAACTGACGCGCGGACTTCAGCTAAACCCGATTGAGGGACTTCAACTCAAGGGGTTCGAGGGCGTCAGGCGTGCCTGGCTCGTCGACGCAACGCCAGGCCGGCGCGGCGACGGAATCGAAGTACCGGAGAGTGCGCCCTTCGTCGGACGCGGCCAAATGCTTGAGTTGCTGCTTGAGGTGGCCAAGCGCGTTGAAGGCGGGCCGGGTGCCGCCGTCGAGATCGTGGGCGATCCCGGCATGGGCAAGACGAGGCTGGTCCGCGAGTTCTGCGCCACCATATCGCGAGAGCAGGTAAGCCCGATCATCGTTTTCGAGAACGAAGAGCATGGGGCCAATGTCGCTTTCGCATGTCTCTCGCGCTTCGTCAGGGCGCAGCTGCCCGCCCACCTCACGCACGGCGCGCCCGCGACAAGCCAAGCGGCCGCGGAATGGCTCTCGGTTCAATCCGGTCTTGTGGCCGGTGACCTTCCGGTTTTGACCGCAGCTATCGGCTTGGGAGCTGCGCCGCTTTCGCCGCAAATCCTCCAGCAGCGTTCGGTTGACATGTTCACGCGCTGGCTGCGCGGCTTGTGTACCGATCGTCGCGCGGTCGTCGTGGTCGAGGACGCGCAATGGCTCGATCCGTCCAGCCTCTCGGTCATGAATGCCGTTGCTAAAGGTTTACCGGACGCGCAGCTGCTTCTTGTCTTCACGGCGCGGCCGGGTTGGCGTGGCCTGGAATCGGCGCAGGCGACCCGCATCAACTTGGAGCGCCTGGACGACGTCAGCGCGAGCGAACTCGCCCGCTGGTATTTGGGCGAAGCCGGAACCGACGGCGCCGTGGTTCGGACCGTTGTCGCGACGGCGGAGGGTGTGCCGCTGTTCGTCGAAGAACTAGCAAAGGCCGCAAGCCTCGCCACGCCCGAAACGCAGCCGGTCGAGCGCTATCACGTGCCCGGGCCGGTGCAGGAATCCATTCTCGCACAGATCGATCGCCTAACCACCGACCGGCGCCTCGTTCAGATCGCCGCCGCAATCGGCGTGGAGTTTCCCGTTCGCCTGGTCGCGGCCGTGGCCGGACGCCCGCAACTCGATGTCTTGCACGAACTTGCCCCGCTTGTCGGCGGCGGTATCCTTGAGCAGACAAACCCCGCCACGTTCCGCTTCCGCCACCTTCTGGTGCACACTAGCGTTCTCGCGTCCGAATTGCCGCGCCAGCTTGTCAGGCACAATCAGTCGATCCTGGCCAAGCTCGACGAACTCGACGGCGACGCGCTGCAAAACCGCCCACATGTGCGCGCCAAGTATCTGTTTGGGGCGGCGGACTACCGGGCCGGCATCGACCGCCTGCTTCAGGCAAGTCTATTGCGTTTCCAAGCGTCGCAATTCGAGGAGGCTATCGGCTACCTGAATGAGGCGAAGGCTAAGCTCGGTCTGATTGCGGACGAGCAGACGCGGTTCGAGCTGGAACTCAGAATACAAGCTCAGCTTGGTGCCGCCTGGATCCAGCTGAAGAACTTTGCGGCACCCGAAGTGGCGGCGGCCTACGACCGGGCGCAGCAGTTGAGCACGCTGATCGGCAAGAGCGCGAGCGAGGAGGAGTTCACCGCACTTTGGGGTGTGTGGTCGAACCGCCTGGTCGGCGGGCAGGTTCGCAAAGGCGTCGAGCTGGGCCGCGCGCTGACGTCGATCGCGCAAACCGTAAACACGCGCCACCTCGCGGTGCTGGCGAACGCGGCCGGGATTGTGACCGAAACGATCGCGGGCGACCTTACGAACGTGCGGCGCCACGTCGACTTTTTGAATCGCAACGCAGATCCCGCCGACGTTCACCAAGCAATCACCTACGCGATCGACCCGAAGTCGCTGTCCCTGCTCTATGCGGCGCATGCGTCGTGGCTGAGGGGGGACTACGAGTACAGCTGCGAGCGCGCGGCGGAGGCCTTGGCCCACGTGGAAGCCTCGCCGTACGAGTTCGTGAAGCCTTACGTGATGATCTTCGCGGCGGTGCTGCCGCTGTATGCAGGGCCCTCGGCGCACGCACGTGAATTGCTGGACCGCGCCGTTGCCACCGCCGACCAGTTCAACATCGCGTACTGGCAGATCATCGGGCGTGTTTGGCAGAACGTGGCCAAGCTTCGCGAGCGCAACGACGCCGAAGCGCTCAATCTGCTCGACAATCTCGTTCATATGTATCGCGCGTCCGGTGCGACGTTTTTCCTTTCGTATCAAGCGGCGTTGAGCGGCCTCAAACTGGTTGAGGCCGGCGAGCATGAACGCGGCCTCAAAAACGTCGAGGTCGCGCTGGACCTCGCCGAAGCCGATACCGAGCGGTTCACTGTTCCGGAGGTCTACCGGATGTGCGCTTGTGCCTACGCGCAAGCAAAAATGCCCGACGCCGGCAAGGCCGCGCTCCTTCTAAACAAAGGCTTCGCTCTCGCCCAAGCGCAAGGTGCGAACGCTTGGACGGTGGCCAGCGCGCTGACCGCTAAGCAGCACGGCATCGAGCTGGCGGGCATGGCGGTGGACGCCGGCTATTTAAGCGCGCTTTTGGACCGCGTCGCGGCTAACGGCATGTCGCGAAATCATCCGTTCTTCGTCGAAGCCGCAGCCAGCCTGGAGAAGCGCTAAGCGGTGCCACCCTGTTCGGCGACACCGAGATCGCCGCCGGTGACCTCCACCAAGAGCGACAGGCGTGCGACGTCCAGAATCGCCAAGCGCCGGTTCTTCTGGCTGACGATTTTCAGCGTCGCAAGGTCGTTCAATTCGCGCGTCACCGCCTCGCGGTGCGTGCCGATCCGATTGGCTAGATCGGCGTGGGTGGGGGCCGGGTCGATCACAGCGGTGTTCGCGGTGACGCCCGCCGCCAGGCAGAGCCGCATGAGTTCGCAATGCAGCCGGCTGCGTACATTGAGCGCGCTGAGTTCGAAAATTTTCTCAGTCAGCTCCCGCACGTGAACGGCAAGCTGGCGCGCGAGCCACAACGTGACCCCAGGCGAAGTCGTCAAGCAATCGACGAAGTCGGTCCGGCAGATCACCGCCAGCAACGCGTCGCTGGCCGCGGCCACGGTGGCCGACCGGCGCCCGCCGTCGAGCGCCGCGTATTCGCCGAACAAGGCACCCCGCGATATTCTGCGCAGATAGACTTCGCGCCCTTGCGGGGAATAGACGCAAACGTCGAACTCACCCTCCAAGACGCAATAGACGTCGCCGCCGTTCGATCCGTGGTCGATGACGATCTGCCCCTTGCGCACGCGCATTTGGCGCACGCGGCCGTCGATGCGCTGGCGGACGTCCGGTTCCAGATGATCGAGGAACCCGCCCGAGTCTTTGGCCTGCGGAAACACCACGCCGAAAGCTCCCACGTAGGCGTGAACGAGATCTGCTAAGTGCGCTTGCATCGGCCGCCTCCGTTCCGCCCGTCTGGGCATCCCATCGCGCACTCCACGCAAGCTTGCCCGGACAGTCTGTGGCAAAACGCATAGTCGTTCAACTAAACGGCGCAGGGACGCGCCGATTCGCTCGCCGATTGCCGGGAGCGGGCGCGCAAACCTCTTCAAAGTGCGGGCTGTGCATCAAGACTCACGCGGCGGCTGTGCCGCAGGGCACCGCAATCAACCCGCGTTTGGGTGAAGCTTGCGGCCCATGAGCGGCCGCAGGCCCCATGACCCGCCGCAACCGCCCGAGAAAGACCAAGCGGTCATCCTCTAAAAAGGAGTGTCACCCATGTTAACCCGCATTTCGACAACGATGGCGGCATGCGTTTTGTCCGGTTACTGGCTCGCGTTTTTGTGGAACGTCGTCAACTCGTATCCGATTGCGTGAGGCCACTATCCTCGAAACCCGGCACCGCGCCGGTGACAAAGCGCACGCGACAATAAGGCGAAAGATCACGCGAACGCCGTTGGCTTTGGCACAGCCGCCCTGAGGATAGGCCGCCTAGTTTGAGCGCACAGTCGTGAAAGACCAAAACGGCTGATCTGAAAACAGGAGGCCCAGTCATGACGAAGTCTTTTGAAGCGCTCGTACTGCCGGTCGCGGCGTTCATGGTGCTCGCGCTGTTCGCAAGCGCAACGTTCGGCAGCACCTGGCTCTCGCTCACGGGCGGCCGCGAGTGCGAAGCCGGCGCACAGGTTAAGCGCATCACCAGCGGTGGCTGCTCTTAGCTGACCGGCTAACGCGGGCAACCCGCCCTCGTACAAACCCTGCCCGCGAACGGGGCCGGAGAGAAATCTCCGGCCCTAATTCTTTGGCCAAACGCGATAGTGCTCGCGATACCAAGCAACGAAGCGTGGGATGCCCTCTGTAATCGGCGTCTTCGGTTCAAACCCCAAATCACGCTGCGACGCCTCGATGTCGGCATAGGTTCGCGCGACGTCGCCCGGCTGCATCGGCTCGAATTTCATCTGCGCCTTTTGGCCCAGCGCCTTTTCCAGAGTCGCGATGAAATCGGTTAACTTCTCGGATCGGTGATTGCCCAGATTGTAAAGCGCATGCGGCGGCGAGCCTGACGGTTTGCGCGCAACTGCCGCCAAAACGCCGGCAACGATGTCGTCGACGTACGTGAAGTCGCGCCACATCTCGCCGTTGTTGAACACGGCGATAGGCTCACCCGCCAGAAT
>JABFRX010000255.1 GCA_013140995.1 Alphaproteobacteria bacterium
CACCTTGCGCTTTGTCGGAGGCCTTAAGTGCGCGGCGGTGTTGGCGCCCCTTACGAAGGTATGCACTGTCATAGGCAGCTCTGACGCCCCTTAGTTGGTCGACTGCTTTCCCCGAAGTCCGCGCGCAGCCAGCGCTTTCCCCAACCGTTTCGAATCATGCAGCACGATTCGCTCATCGTCAAATAGATCGGGTGAGTAAAGAATGGATTAGCGATGGTCGTTCGCGTGATCGAGTGTGTATTCGTGGTGCGTGTTAGTGAAGTAATCGCATATTGACACACACAACGAGAATCTAATTGTGCAATTCTTCTCTAGGCGAATGCGCGTAATCGCACGACCAAGCGAAATGTCACTCGCCTCCGATACTATTTTTATTCCGCGCGAGAGCGATCGACTACCGGCGCTTTGCGTTAATCATTTGCGATGTTGGTGCGAACAGTGCGCGTGCGTTCGACGCGCGCAAAACGATGATTTGAGTCGAATCAGCGATTGTCCGTAGACGGACGATCAAAATATTTTGGAAAAAGAGTCGAATCGACCGGTCCTTTGAGCGTGAAGAGGAAAAAAACGCGCTTCCGTTTCGAATCGAGTCGCGTTTCGAGCGTTCCGATGCGCTGTGACGATGCGAATGCGTTCGTGATCGCGCGCACATCGCTCTGTCGCGTGACGAAGAGGACGTTCGCGGCCTCATCGACACGCAAGCGATGCGACACTTCGTACTCGTTTCGCGCTGTTTCGCTCGGCCACATGCGCAACGGAAGCTCTCTAACGCGCGTGTAATAGAAGAGAGACGCCATATCCTCGCGATCGTCGCTCATGATCGCGTCGTATGCGCCAGAGTTCGCGACGGAGACGATGGTCCGGCCTGCTTCATCCCATCCGCGCAGGCGTTTCACAGAATTTTCTTGGCCGATTGCGGCGACAAACGCGGGCGACATCGCGAGTGCGCCGAGAATGAGAGCGATCGCTGCATTCAAACAGGCGTTCGCTTTCAGCACAAAAGTGTTGCTTCGGCGCATCGCCCAGGCTGTGAAGAGTATCGTCAGTGCAACGAATGCAGGCGCAGCCCAGTTCGCGTTGGCGCGCGAAACGAACGCTTGCAGCGTCACGATCGCGAAGATCGGCAGCGTCAGTGCGAGTAGCAATGTGTCGGAACTGTCGTAACGCGGGTCGCGCCAGTTGCGGATCAAGCCCCACGCGAGAAGACCGCCTGCAATCGGGCCAGCGATGCCGAACTGCGCGGCGATGAAGCTCAACGTGTTCGTGATGTTAAAGAGTTTGGCGACGCTCCAGTTCGCGTTCGCTGCGGTGTGGCCCACCGTTGCGAAGCTATGAAGCGCGTTCCAGACGACGTTCGGCGCAAACACTGTCAATGCCGCCAGGGCTGCGATCGCACCGGCGCGAGAGAGGAGGAGCGAGCGTCCGTTCGTTGTCGGAAGGAATGCGAGCCCAAGGCCCAACACGAAGTAAAGCATCGCGTACTTGGACAAGAGACCGAAACCGATCGCCGCGCCGAAGACGATTGCCCATTCCATGTTCGCCGCTTTGCGAAGCTCGGCGAGAGCCCACAGAGCCAGCGTCCAGAACATCAAGAGCGGTACGTCAGTCGTGATTAAAAGCGAAGAGAAGCTGGTGCCGGGCATTAGCGTGTAGGCGACGCCGGACCAGAGGCCCACGCGCTCGTCGTAGAGCGCTTTGCCGGCGAAGAAGATGAGGAACGCTGTTATCGCGTGCATCAATGGGGCGCCGGCGCGGATGCAGGCCTCGCCGTCGCCGCAGACGCCGGTCGTGAGCCCGATGATCCAGGCGATCATCGGCGGCTTCGAGAAGTAACCGAACGCGGGGGTGAGGCTCCACGACCAGTACTGGGCTTCGTCGGGGCCAAGGTTCAGCGGTGTCGTGACGAGGACGATCAGGCGGAACAGCGTGAGTGCGGCGACGAGCGCCGCCAGCCACGCTAGCGGCGGAAGCTTCTTCATCCACTCGGTCAGCGCGGTCACGGGCCGGTTTTGCGCAACCGGTAGAGCGTGAGCGACAGGTGGTCACCCTTCGAGTAGTTCAGACCCTTCACGTTGCCCAGGGCTTCGGCCGCGACGTTCAGCTTGCGCAGCGTTTGCTGGAACTCGGCGTCCAGGCGCTCTTCAACCAAAGCGCGCGCGTCGGCGTGCTTAGTGATGAAGTCTGCGGCTTCGGCACCGGTCGGCGAAAGCTGCATCTTCGTGCCGACTTGGAAGACGATGCTGGGTTCATTAAAGCCCGCGACCGTCGTGTTCTCAGGCTTGGCGCCCGAGCGGGCTATGAGGTCGGCCGCACGCTCGCTCAGCATAAGTTGGTCGAGGCGGGGTAAGACGGCTGCGAGCAGGATTGCTGCGAACAACGCGCCGGTCGCGACTGTGGCTGCGGTTGCATTTTCACCCTCGCCGCGAAGCAGGAACAGCACCGCAATGCCTGCGGCGCCGAGGACCGGCAGCGCTAGGATCGTCAAGAAGATGCCGCCGCCCGTACCGAACTGGCCCGGCACATAGAAGAGTGCGGCGCCGATCAGTCCGAGCGTCACCATCAGCCACGCGACCGCGCCAAGCTTGACCGGTGTGTTGTCGAGGAAGCTGCGGCTTTCGCGAACCCCGGCCATCACGGCGGCTCCGCACAGCATCGCGATCGCCGGATAGAGCGGCAATGGATAGTGGGGCAGCTTCGTCGGCGCGAGTTCCAAGATGATCCAGGCGGGAACGATCCACGCTAGGAGGAAGCGGACGGACCCTTCGCGTACGCGGGCGATCGCGTAGACGACGCCCGGGGCCAAGAACAACCAGCCGGGCCAGAAGCCCACAAGCAGCGACACGAGATAGTAGCCGGGCGGTCCCCAGTGCGATTCTTGTCCGCTGACGGCTTTTCCTAAGAAGTCTTGGCCGATCGCTTCTTGGAAGTAGGCGCCCTTGGTGACGAGACCGATCGCGACCAGCCACGGCACGTTGATCAAGATGATGATGCCGAGCGCAAACATCGGGCGCATCGTCGAGATCCAGCCCCAGCTTCGCTCCCAGGCTGAAAGCGCGATGACAGTCAGGCCGACGAAGAACAAAATCATCGGACCCTTGACCAGGATGCCAAGGCCCAGTGCTAGGCCGAGCAGTGCCGAGTATCGCACCATCGGTTGGGGTGAGCCTTGGCGGGCGGCCACGAAGAACTGCGCGACCAGAAGCTGGGCCGCCGTCACGCACGCGACGAGCACAGCATCGGTTTTGGCTATGTGCGCCTCACCTATCAAAAGCATCGACGAGGCGAGCAATCCCGCGCCTATCATCGCGGTCTCTTCGTCGAACAGCCTTCGCCCTAAGCCGAAGGCGAACAGCACGGCGAAGATGCCACCTAAGACCGAAGGAATTCGGTAGACCCAGACGGCGTTGTGGGGAGGCCCGGAAAACCAGCCTGCGGTGATCGACTGCATCCAGTAGATGCCGATCGGCTTTTTGTTGCGCGCTTCTTCTTGAAAGCGGATCTCGATGAAGTCGCCGGTCTCGAGCATCTGCTTCGTTGCTTGGGTGAAGCGTGCCTCATCACGGTCGAGCGGGGGGATCGTCGCGATCCCCGGCACGAACATCAGAAGGCAGAGCACGACCAGCACGGCGCGCGGGTGCGCAAGCGCTAGCGACCAGGGGCTCGACGAATCATACGAAGCTGCGGAACGGCGTGTCGGCATGGGGCACGGTTAACCACTGAAAAGACGTACGGCGCAATCACGGAATGCGCGCCGCCTGCGACCAAAGGTAACGATGCAGGTCATACCTGTCATCATGGCCATTCGTCGAGGGCTTGCGGGCTTTGGGGCCTAGCGGTTTGCGCCCCAGCGCTTGTATAAGCCCGCCACCTATAAGGAGTCAGCGGCACGTGTTCGACCGGTCGGCAGTCATTGGTGCTCGGGGGTGTGCGTGACGGCTGCGCCTGAGCTTTCGGTTGTCGTGCCGGTGATGAACGAGGTTGAGAACGCCGTTCCGTTGCTCAATGAGATCACGGCTGCACTTCGGGGCAAGGTCGCGTTCGAGATTATCTTCGTCGATGACGCCAGCGGGGATGCGACCGTTTCGTCGTTGAAGGCTGCACAGGCGCAGTCGCCAGAGCTGCGCGTGCTGAAGCACGCGAAGAATTCGGGGCAGAGCCGGGCTGTGCGGACCGGTGTGTTGGCGGCGCGGGGCACCTTGATCGCGACGCTCGACGGCGACGGGCAGAACGATCCGGCGGATATTCCCGGGTTGCTTGCGGCCTGGCGGTCATCGTTGGCTGGCGATCCGCCGTTGGGTTTGGTCGCCGGGCAGCGGCGCAAGCGGCAGGACAATTTTATGAAACGCATGGCGTCGCGCGTCGGCAACGGCGTCCGCCAGTGGTTGTTGCAGGACAGCACGCGCGATACCGGGTGCGGGCTTAAGCTGTTCTCCCGGGAAGCGTTCCTACGGTTACCCTATTTCGATCATCTTCATCGCTTTTTGCCTGCACTGATGCTGCGCGAGGGCTATCGGATCGCGCACGTCGACGTGAACCACAGGCCGCGCTCGCACGGGGTCTCGAAATACGGCACGCTCGACCGTTTGATGGTGTCGCTTGCGGACTTGCGGGGCGTGCGTTGGCTGCGGCGCCGTTCGCGCAACCCCGAACGGGTGGATGAGATTTAGATGACCGACTGGTTCACCTGGGAGCATGTGTGGCTGCTGATCGGCTTCGCCGGTCAGGCGCTTTTCATGTCACGCTTTATTGTGCAGTGGTGGGCGAGCGAAAAAGCGGGCCGCAGCGTGGTTCCGGTGATGTTCTGGTACTTCAGCGTCGGCGGCGGAATCGTGCTGCTGGTCTACGCGCTATACAAGAAGGACCCTGTCTTCATCTCGGGCCAAGCTCTTGGCCTGATTGTTTACGCCCGCAACCTCTACCTCATATTTGCTGAAAGAGCGGCCGCGGGGCGCGAAAACGGCGAAGAACCTCCCTCCGCCACAAAATAGCCACTTCCGATCACCAGCTTGGCTTGTGCTTCTTTGGGCTGGTAAGCTTCGTCTCAAGGCCGGGGAAGGCTTTTAACTGGAGGCTACGAGGGTTTCATGGGCAGAGGTTTGTCAGCGCTGAATATCATCCCGTTGTTGGTGTTTCCGCTCATTCTCTACAATTTCGTCGTGCTGACCGGGATTGCGAGCCCGGGGAATGTAAGTTCCTGGATGGCGTCGCCGATCTTCACGGTCGGCATGTTTTCCGGGGATGCGTGGGGCGTTTCGTTCGCCGACGTTTTCATGGGACTCAGCCTACTGCTTCTTTTCGTGGAAATCGTGAAGTCGACGCGCACGGATGCGATGTCGATTATCAATCACGGGCTGTCGATGTTGCTCGCCGTCGTGTGCATCATCCAGTTCATCACGATGCAGGGCTTTTCCAACTCGGTATTCTTCATGCTTGCACTGATGACGATCTTGGACGTCATCGCAGGCTTTACGGTTACCATCGTGGCGGCGAAGCGCGACTTTGGCGCCGGGGGCGGTATCGCCGGAACGAACTGACGAGTATTAGCATTGCAATGAGGCGCGTCCCGATGGGGCGCGCCTTTTCGTTTACATGAACAAGAAGAAGACGAACGTCACCATGACGGCCATGTCGAAGAACTTGTTCCACACGCCTTCAAAGCCGCGGCGGCGATAGGGCTTTCGTTCGCTCGCGAACAGATCTTGTGCGAAGCGAAGTTCGCCGAGCGTGGGAAGCGACATGACCCAAAGTCCTGCCGACGCCGCCGTCTCCAAATGAGACAGGCCCGGCGCGGTTCAGGGGTCGCGTCGCAAGCGGGATGCCGTGTTAACTGCGCCAGCGCAGCGTCGTTTCGGTCACCGGGTTGGTAAAGGCGCGGTTGGCGGCCGTGGATTCCGCCCATTCCTTCTTGAGCCGGTGGTACCACATAGCGGGCACGTCGGCGTCTTGGATTAGCATCAAGCGCGGGTTGAACTTTAGACCCTCCTGCTGAAGCGTCACCATGTGCCGGTCTTGACCCAAGAAGACACGTGCCACGTGTTGCGCGATGGGCCTGAACGGCGTGATCCAGGGGATGTTCCAGAAGAACGTTTGGGTGACCTCCGTTTCGGTTTCGCTCAATGGCGTGCAGGTCGTGAGGCCCACGATTTCGTTTCGGCCGGCTTTGATGTGCTCGATTCGGATGCCCGGCAGCTGAAACGAAATCTCGGTCGTCCGGTCGCCGCCCAGGAGTTTATAGAGCGTCGAATTCGAGGATGGTTTGTGGGTCACCATCGTGAAGCCGAGGTGCGAGGGGGCGTATTTCTTCGCTTTCGCGTGGATCGACTTCGCAGAGCGCCACCACCAGGCTTTGTGCACGAAGGGCCCATGAGCCGGGTCCATAAGGCCGATGACGGCGTGATCGATAGCACAGGGGAAGTTCTGGGCTTCGACCAAGGTCGGTTTCGCGTCCGGCATGAGCGGAAGGACTGGGGCCTCGATTTGAACGGCGGCGTTCGTGTCTTCGGGCATGTAGACCCAGATCAGGCCGTTTTTTTCAGCGACCGGGTATTTGCGGACGCTGATCTTTGCGGCCTCAACGCCTTCTTCGCCCACGAGTGAGGGGATCAATGCGCATTGGCCCGACGGCTTGAAGCGCCAGCCGTGGTAGGGGCACTCGATCGTGCCGTCGATCATCTGCCCCTTCGACAACGGTACGCCGCGATGCGGGCAGAGATCGCGCAGCGCGAACGCTGCGCCGTCCGGCGCGCGGCCGAAGACTACCGGTTCGCCTAAGATCGTCTTGTGAACGAGCCGGTCCTGTTTCAGTGCATGTGAATGCAGCGCGAAGTACCAGAGGTTTCGCAAAAACAGGGCGGGCGGCTTGGCTTCCGGTTGGCTCATTGCGGCCGGACAATGCCAAAGCGCGGCCACACGTGCAAAGGCGGCAAATCGCGCTAAAGTGAATGCGCTTCATCTTTGCCAGGCTTTCCCCATGCACCCGCCCGACCTCGCGCATTTGACATATGAATTGAAGGGTCACGTTGGCGTCGTCACGCTCAACCGTCCTGAAGTTCGCAACGCGCTGAACGCACGTGCTTACGCCGACCTCGAAGCCGTGTTTCGCCACATCCAATGCGACGGTGAGGTGCGGGCGGTGGTGTTGACCGGCGCCGACCCTGCGTTCTGTTCCGGCGAAGATGTGAAGCAGATGATGACGGGGCCGCAGCGTGAGCAATCCCAGGCGCGGCTTGCAGCGGTGCGGCCGCGGCTGACGCCGGCTGCGGAGGCTGTCTTGGAGTGCGACCGGCCTGTCATCGCGGCGGTCAATGGCACGGCAGTCGGGTGGGGGATGGAGCTTGCGCTCTTTGCCGATATCCGCATCGCGTCGGAGCGGGCGCAGTTCGGCGAGATTTTCGTCAAGCGCGGACTTGTCACCGATGTCGGGGGGATGATGATCTTACCGCAGCTGGTCGGGCCTTCGAAGGCGGCGGAACTGCTGTTCACGGGTGACATTATCCAAGCCGCGGAAGGCGAGCGGATCGGGCTCGTGGCCAGTGTCGTTCCGCATGGCGATCTCTTGCCTACCGCCATGGCGTTGGCGGGGCGGATTGCCGCGAATCCGCCGCTAGCCCTGCGCTACATGAAAGAGGGGTTGCGCCGCGCCTCTGTTAGGGACGCGCGGGAGTTCGGGAGCTGGGTGTCGGGAACATTGGGACGTCTGTTCCAGACGGAGGATCACCGCGAGGGCGTCGCGAGTTTCCTTGAGAAGCGTGCGCCGCAGTTCAAGGGGCGTTGAGCTATGGCGCTGTTCTTCGATCAAGCTTGGTTCGATGCGCGGTTGAAGGAGCTTGGCGCTACGCGGGACGACATCGCGCGGCTGCTCAAGCTTTCAACGGATCAAGTGTCGGAGCTTTGGAAGGATCAGCGGGAGCTTCGCGTGGCCGATGTTCAGACGCTGGCCGCCTATTTAAAGGTCGCAGCGGCGGAGGTTGCCAGCCGGGCCGGTATTTCGACCCCGGTGCCGTCCGAGCCGAAGGTGGTCGAAGAACGGCTTCAAGAAATGAACGAGAGATTGACGCGGATCGAGCGGATGATCGTTGAGTTGAAGGCGCTCGTTCTTCAGCCGCCGAAATAGAAAAACTGCGCCGGTCACAACTCCTCAACCGAGAAGGCCGCGCTCCCTAAGCCTTGAGCGGGAGGTGGTTGCGACCGGCGCTTTTCAACGCGTGCCGAAAACGCCGGTCGCGTCGAATTGAAACAAGACGGACGGCGGCCCCTCTCTTTCACGGGGAAACGACGCAGGGTCTGTGCCAGCGGCGATGGTTGGAATGTTTTAATCTTAACGGCGGCTTCGCCATGTCTGCGCATTTGCAGAGGTCCCTAAATTCCGGGTTTGTTAAGCGTTGCAACCTTAATGTCAGTGCGGTGCGAGAAGAGGAAACCCCGCCGTTTAGAGCGGCTCGCGCGTGTTGGGGGCAATGCGGCCGTGTTTAATCGTCGTCAGGCAAATTCCGTCCAAAGGCTCGCCGAGCTCGGCGAGGAAGAGCGCCTGCGTCTGGCGCTCGCGGCCAGTGGCGACGTCGTCTACGATTGGACGCCCAGCGACGGCCGCATCGCATGGAGCAGCGATCCGAGCGCGCATCTGGGCGTGGGCGAACTCGCGCATTACGAAAGCGACGCGACATTTCACCGTTTGATCGATCACGATGCGGTGGAGGCACGCCTTCGATTGGCGCTGACGCCGCCGGCGGACGGCGGCACATTCCGCATCGAGTATCTGATGCACGGTGCCGGTGCGCCGGTTTGGGTTGAAGACTGTGGCGTTTGCCTTGTCGGCCAAAACGGTCAGACCGAGCGCGTCGTCGGCACGGTACGCAACATCACCGAGCGTAAGCAGCGCGAGGCGCATCTCGAATGGGCCGCAAGCTACGACGAGATGACGGGGCATTTGAACCGCATGCGCTTGCGCGAGCGGCTGGCCCAGAATTTGGAGATGAAGGCGGCGGCGGAACGCGAGCCCGCGGCTTACTGCGTCGCCGCGATCGATGATCTGGCGGTGATCAACGAGACCTACGGCTTCGACGTTGCGGACGAGGTTATCGTGGCAATCGGCCGCCGGCTTGCCGATGCGGTGGGGCCGAACGGCGTCGTTGGCCGCACGGCCGGTAACAAGTTCGGATTGATTTTGGAGCGTTGCACGGCCGAGAATATGGCCGAGCGCGCGGCGGCGCTGCGCGAGGTCGTGCGTGCGCGCGTTGTGCCGACGCGTGGCGGCGCGGTCAGTGTCAGCGTTTCGGTAGGTGCGGTAGCATTGCCGCAGGAAGCACGCAACAGCCAGGAAGCCATGGCGCGCGCGGAAGAGGCGCTCGACCGCGCGAAGGCGCATGGGCGCGACAACTACGCGGCCTATTCGCATTCGCCGCAGCGCGAGTCGTTGCGCAAGCGTACGGTCGCGATCGGTGATCAAATCATAACGGCGCTGTCGGAGAATCGCGTCGTTCTGGCCTATCAATCGATCGTCGACGCGAAGACCAGCGAGGCGATTGCACACGAATGTTTGGTGCGCATTTCACGGCCCGAAGGCCAAGTGATTGCGGCCGGCGATTTCATTCCGGTGGCGGAGCAGTTGGGGCTTGTGCGCCGGCTCGACCGGCGGGTGCTTGAACTCAGCATTGCGGCGCTCAAGAAATATCGCGGTGCGCGGCTGTCGTTGAACGTGTCGGGGATGACCGCGAGCGATCGTCCTACGTTGGAAGCTTTCGTCGCCTATCTGGAGCAACACACGGACGTGGTGCCGCGGCTCATTGTCGAGCTCACCGAAACGGCGGCGCTGATCGATATCGAAGAGAGCATGCGTTTCGTCAGCCGCGTTCGTGCGATGGGGGCCAAGGTTGCGATCGACGACTTTGGTGCGGGCTACACGTCGTTCCGCAACCTGCAGGCGCTGAAGGTCGACATGGTCAAGATCGACGGGTCGTTCGTGAAGGGTATGGCCGACAGCCGCGACAATCAGATTTTCGTGCGCACGCTCGTCGACCTTGCGAAGAACTTCAATCTGGAAACGGTCGCGGAATGGGTTTCGGATCCGCGCGAGGTGGATATTCTGCGCGCGTTCGGCGTCGACTACCTGCAGGGCTTCTACTTCTCTAAGCCCGAGATTCAGGAGCCCTGGACGAACTGACGCACGTGCATTCGATGCGCACGTGCTTACATCCCGGCTCTTAGCCGCCGGGGGCCTATCGTGACCGAAACCTTTCAGCAGCGCTCGGTTTGGGGCGGATTGAAGCGCGGTCTTTTCGGCCGCTGTCCGCAATGCGGCGAGGGGCAGCTGTTTCGGGCGTATCTGAAGGTTGCGTCGGCGTGTTCTTCGTGCGGGCATGCGCTGTCACAGTATCGCGCCGATGACGGGCCTGCTTATTTCACGATTCTGATCGTGGGCCACTTGGTGGTCGGGCCGCTCTTGTTGAGCGATGCTGTTTTCACCTGGCCGTTGGCATGGTTGTTTGCGATATTCATGCCCAGCATAGTTTTGTTGTCGCTGGTACTGTTGCCGCGTGTGAAGGGTGCGTTTGTCGGCGTGCAGTGGGCGATCGGCGACCGCGGCGGGGTTCATTCCGTGGAATCGCCGGCGGCGATACAGCCCTCTTCCAACACAGCGGTCTAAGTAAGCCGCGAACAAGTAGCGCCCTGCGATTTGCTTCGATGCGCCGGCAAGCTAAAATCCTGCGATCTGACAACAGGAGACGAAAGTGATCGGTTATTTGACAGTGGGTACGAACGATATCGAGCGGGCGCGCAAGTTCTTCGACGGCGTGTTTGGAGAAATCGGGGCTAAGCGCGGGTGGGATAACGACAACATGACGGGCTGGACGAGCGGCAAAGGTCCGCAGGTCATGGTCATCAAGCCGCATGACGGGAAGCCTGCGACGGTGGGGAACGGTACGATGGTGGCGCTTGCCCTCGGCTCGCCTGACGACGTCAAGAAGATGCACGCGAAGGCGACGGTGCTTGGCGGCAAAGACGAAGGTGCCCCGGGGTTCCGTCCGGCGGAAGCGAGCAGCGGCTTCTACGGCGGTTACTTCCGCGACCTCGACGGTAACAAGTTCGTCGCGTTCTGCATGGTGCCCAAGAAGTAGGTTAGTACGGACACCACGGCCGTTCGATGCCGGGCGGCAGGCGCGTGTTTGCGTCGGCGCAGGCGCCGCGAAGTTGCGCAGAGGTCAGCCCCTTTGCTTTCGACAAGTCGGTGCCCTGAAGCTGGGCACCGACGAAGCGGGCGTTTGTGAAGTCGGCGCCGTCGAGTTTGGCGCCGGCGAACCACGCCCAATTGAACCATGAGCCCTTGAAGTTCGCGCCGCGCAGGTCTGCGCGTTGCATCTGCGCGCCCGAAAAGTTCGTGTAGCGGAATGTGCCATTCGACAGGTTCGCGTCGTTGAGTTGCGTGCCTGCGAGGTTCGCGCCGTCGAAGTTGCTGCCCGATAGGTTCGCTTCGTTCAAGATGGCAAGCTGGAAGAAGCGATCCTCGAAGTCGGCGCCCGAAAGATCGCAGCGAATGCACTCCTTAAAACTGTCAGATTTCTTTAAGCGCGCCATATCTTTTGGATTGGCGGCGAACGCAATGCTTGCCGCAGCAACGGCAAGAAGGACGAAAGGCAAAGACTTTGACGCGGTCATACTGGCTCCGGCCGGAAACAGCGTTAGCATACGCACAGCCCGTGGCCGTGGCGCAAGCGGGGGTGCCGTTAGGGGAAGGGTTAGCTACTTGCGGGCCGCCAGGTCGTCGATCTGGCGGCGCATCGCCTCGATCTGAGCCTTCAGATCGGCGATCTCTTCGTCGGCTTCGTGCGCGTCGCCGGTGGTGCCGTTCGCGGCATGCTCCGCGCGGGTTTCGTCCCGCGTTTTCATGATCGCGCCGAACGGCGTGAACATGCGCATCGCGCGCTCGAACATCTGCATGTTCTGGCGGGCGATCACTTCGAATTCCTTCAGCATGCCTTTGCCCCCGAAGGCGGAGGTCAGCTGTTCGCGCATGCGTTCGTGGTTCTTTGAGAACGAGTCCATGCTGAGGTTCAGGTAGCCCGGCACCAGCGCTTGCATACTGTCGCCGTAGAAGCGGATCAGTTGGCGCAGGAATTGGATCGGCAGCAGCTGCTGGCCGCCTTTGCCTTCTTCTTCAAAGATGATCTGGGTCAGGACCGAGCGGGTGATGTCTTCGCCGGACTTGGCGTCGTAGACGTTGAACTCCTGCCCGTGCTTGACCATCTCGGACAGATGATCGAGCGTCACGTAACTGGACGTCGCCGTGTTGTAGAGGCGGCGGTTTGCGTATTTCTTGATTGTGATGGGTTCGTTGATTGGGGCAGCGGTCATTCGTGAGCCTCGAGATGCGGGTCGATGTTGCGCCGCGATCGCTTTTTGTTGCGCAGCATAATACGCCAGTTCATGGGGTATTCCTATCGCGGATGCGTTAAAGCCCGCCTGACGGTGTTCAATTCTGGCTCAAAAATGGCGGAACGGCTTGGCTGTCGGCTATCGGCCGTGCCAATGTCAATCTTAACAGGCCTCAATCTTTTCGCCGTTTTCAGGAGACCCTCACATGACAGACGTCGCCATTGTTGCAGCTGCACGCACCGCCGTGGGTTCGTTCAACGGAGTGTTCGGCGCTTTGCCCGCGCACGAATTGGGCAAAGTCGCGATCAAAGAAGTGCTGAAGCGCGCGAAGGTGGACGCAAAGGATGTCAGCGAAGTGATCTTGGGTCAGATTTTGAGTGCGGCCCAAGGACAGAACCCGGCGCGGCAGGCGTCGATCAATGCCGGCGTTCCCGTTGAAGTGCCGGCGTGGGGCGTCAATCAGCTTTGTGGGTCGGGCTTGCGCGCGGTTGCTTTGGGTCACCAGGCGATTGTGAACGGCGACTCCGCGATCGTTGTTGCGGGTGGGCAAGAGTCCATGTCGATGGCGCCGCATGCCGCTTACTTGCGCGCAGGGCAGAAGATGGGGCCACTCGAGTTCATCGATACGATGATCAAGGACGGCTTGATGGACGTGTTCAACGGCTATCACATGGGCAACACGGCCGAGAACGTCGCCAAGGAATGGCAGATCACCCGCGAGAGTCAGGACCGGTTCGCCGTCGCCTCGCAGAACAAGGCGGAGGCCGCGCGCAAAGCCGGACGCTTCAAGGACGAGATCGTTGCGGTCACGATCAAGGAGAAGAAGGGCGAGAAGATCGTCGATACGGACGAATACATCCGGGATGGCGTTACCTATGACTCGATCAAGGATTTGCGCGCGGCGTTCTTGAAGGAAGGCGGCACGGTTACGGCAGCCAATGCCAGCGGCATCAACGACGGCGCGGCGGCGGTCGTTCTCATGTCGCTGAAAGAGGCCGATAAGCGTGGTTTGAAGCCGCTTGCCGTCATCAAGTCTTGGGCGCAGGCCGGCGTCGATCCGAAGATCATGGGTACGGGGCCGATCCCGGCATCGCGTGCGGCGCTGAAGAAGGCGGGTTGGTCGGCGTCCGATCTCGACCTCATCGAAGCCAACGAGGCGTTCGCGGCGCAGGCGTGCGCGGTCAACAAGGACATGGGTTGGGACCCGGCGAGGGTGAACGTCAACGGCGGGGCGATCGCGATCGGGCATCCGATCGGCGCGTCAGGCGCGCGCGTGTTCGTGACGTTGCTGCACGAGATGCAGAAGCGCGACGCGAAGAAGGGTCTCGCCACGCTGTGCATCGGCGGCGGCATGGGTATTGCGGTTTGCGTTGAGCGCTAAAGAGAAAAAACGGGAGGAGGAAGCATGTCACGGGTAGCGATTGTCACCGGCGGTACGCGCGGGATCGGCGAGGCGGTTTCGATCGGTCTCAAAAAGGCCGGGTACAAGGTTGCTGCGAACTATGCCGGTAACGACGACCGCGCGAAGGCGTTCGCCGAAAAGCACGGCATCGCAGTTTTCAAGTGGGACGTTGCGGACTACGACGCGTGCATGAAGGGCGTGGCCGAAGTTGTCGCGAAATTCGGGCCGGTCGATATCGTCGTGAACAACGCTGGCATCACGCGCGACTCGACGCTGAAGAAGCAGTCGCGGGCGCAGTGGGACGAGGTGCTCGACACCAATCTCGGCGGTTGCTTCAACATGTGTAAAGCCGTGTGGGACGGCATGCTCGACCGCGGGTTCGGACGCATCGTCAACATCGGCTCGATCAATGGGCAGGCTGGGCAGTACGGACAGGTGAACTACGCTGCCGCGAAGTCCGGCATTCACGGCTTTACTAAGGCGCTGGCGCAGGAAGGCGCGCCGAAGGGCATCACGGTCAACGCGATTGCACCGGGCTACATCGACACCGACATGGTGGCCGCCGTGCCGCCGAACGTGCTCGAGAAGATCGTCGCGAAGATTCCGGTCGGCCGTCTCGGCAAGGCCGAGGAGATCGCGCGCGGCGTGCTCTTCCTCGTCGCGGACGAGGGCGGGTTCGTGACCGGATCGACAATGTCGATCAACGGCGGGCAGCATATGTATTGAGAGGCGCCACGGTTGCCCCGCTATCGACGGCGTCAGCCTCCGCTGGCGCCGTTTGTTTATCTAATGTCAGCCGCGGATGCGGCCGATCGGGTTGAACATCACGTCTGAGCGCAGCACATATTTGCGTCCGCTGATGACGGGTTTCCCCTCGTGGAAGATCTCGTGTCGAAAAATCAGCGCCGCTCCCAATTGCGGCGTAACGCTCACGTTTGGGAAGGTGGTTTCGCCGCCGGCATAGTTGGCGTTTAGGTAGATCATGAACGTGAGGAGGCTCATCTCACCGTTGTCGCGCCGGTAGGGGGCATCCACGTGCCCGCGAAACCGTTGCGTTTGATCGTACCTGTAGAAGCGAAATCTCTCGTTTAGGCCCAGAGCCTGCTGACCGTGCATAAATGAGGGAATGTTTTCTTGTAGCTTTAGCCACAAGTCGGCGGCGAGCCGGTGATCGTCGACGATCACCCTATCGTTGTTGCGCACCGCCGTATCTTGCTTCGGCCCACGTACAGAGTTGACCATGGCAGGTTCAAAGCCGATCCCCTCGGCTCGGTTGATATGCGTCGTACATGCGTCCGCGCTTAGGAACTCGGGTATGGTCCAAATATCTTCGCTTAGGCGTTTCATCAGCGGAGTTTGTCTCGGCTGGCTTGGTGCCCGCAAGGATGCGCGCGCTTTGCCGGTAGGACATGCGCGGGTGGCAAGAATGTCTCACTTTGCGCCTGAACAATCCACGGGCGCGAGTCGGGTTTTGGTGCTCGGTAACCTGTGATTAACGCAAGGGACAGTTGCGTTAATCGAACCACATTGTTGCCATCATCACAGGCAATACCAGGCTCCAGGACAAGTGCGGGGAGAGGCTCAGCGGGCGGCCAATTGCGGCCGTGCCGTTCCCTCACCGTTTGTGGAGTCTGGCGTTGCAATCGATTGCGCGCATTCTGATCGTCGTTGCTGCCTTGCTGACCAGCGCAGGCGCGATGATGACGCGTGCCTACGAGCGCGAGCCGCCGCGCGTTGCGCATTATGTGTCCGAGTACGCCCGCGTCGGGTTCATTCTCGACCGGTCGGGCGAACTGGCGAAACTCAAGTTCGACGGGTCGGAAGAGATTTTGGTTCTGCGTTGGCAGCCGGCAGCGGGCGGCGATCGTCTGCTCGTGCGTGACGACGGTGAGGTCGTGCTGCGTATTTCGGGGCTTGGCGGCATGACTTTGTTCACGCCTGCGATCCGGGGCGGTGCTCCGGTTGCGCCCGATCGTGTCGTGCCGCCGCTGTTGCCACCGCCGCCTTCGATCGCGCTCGTGCGCGACATCGCGGGGCGCATCATGATGCAGCTGCGCGCGGAGACGGGTAAGGAAATTTTCTTCGAGGCGAATTGGAATGCTGTTTCCGGCGATCCCGGTGCGCGGGGTATCTTGTTCGACGCCATACGTAACGCGGGGACAGCGCTGTTCGATTTGGCGCGATCGGGACCGGGGCGCAATGCGCTTGCAAACTATCTCAACCGGGTTCGCTTCGTACAGTCGCGGTCCGCAAACATCGTTCTGCAAGGCGACATGCTTGTGGTGAATTTTTCGGTCGAACAGGGGCTCGCGGGCCGACCGTCGTCGTTCGCGATCCAGCGTCAGCTTCGGCAGATCTTCCGCTAAGCGGGCCTACTTGAACACGTCTTTGCGGCGGCGGGTTTCGGCGAACACTTCGACGACGTCGGCCGACTCCAGCGCGAGTGATTTGCGCAGTTCTGCGCTCGCGGTGCGGAGGAACGGGTTCGTTTCGCGCTCGAGGCCGATCGTGGAGGGGATCGTCGGTTTGTTTTCGGCGCGCAAGCGTTCGACTTCGACCATGCGTTTTTTTAGGGCTGCGTTGCTGGGCTCGAGCGTAACGGCGAAGCGGCCGTTCGAGAGCGTGTATTCGTGGCCGCAATAGACGCGGGTGTCCGGGGGCAGTGCAGCAAGTTTCGAAAGGCTCGACCACATTTGCGCGGGCGTTCCTTCGAATAGCCGGCCGCAGCCCATCGCGAACATCGTATCCCCGGTGAACACGGCTTTGTCGGCTTCGAACCAAAAAGCGATGTGGCCCTTCGTGTGGGCGGGGATGTCGAAGATTTTGGCTTTGGCTTGGCCGAGCGACCAGGTGTCGCCTTCGCCTACTTCTTCGTCGATGCCTGGAATTCGCTCGCGATCGGCGCGCGGGCCGACGACGCGGGCGCCGGTCTTTTCCTTGAGCTCAAGATTGCCGCCGGTGTGGTCGAAGTGGTGATGGGTGTTCAGGATGTGGGTCAGCTTCAGGTCGTGCGTTTTCAATGCGGCGAAGACCGGCGCGGCCTCCGACGGATCAACGATGGCGACTTTGTTCGTCTGGGGTTCGTGTACCAGGTACGCGTAGTTGTCGCTGAGGCAGGGAACGAGATGAATGTGCAGCATGGATCAGCTCGATATGTTGTAGGCGGCGAGAGCGGCCATGTTGACGATGTCGTTCATCGTGGCGCCCAGAGGCGCGATCTGAATGGGCTTTTCGAGGCCGACGAGGAGCGGGCCGATGACCGTGGCGCCGCCGATCACCTCGGTCATCGTCGTCGAGATCGAGGCGGAGTGAATGGCCGGCATGATTAGCACGTTTGCTGGGCCTTTGAGGCGGCAGAACGGGTAGAGCGCCATGCGCTCCGGATCGAGCGCGACGTCGGCGTTCATTTCCCCGTCGTATTCGAAGTCGAGGCTGCGTTTGTCGAGCAGGTCAACGGCTTCGCGCACGCGCTGCGAGCGTTCGCCCCAGGGCTGGCCGAATGTCGAATAGGCGAGGAGCGCCACGCGCGGTTCGTGGCCGAATCTTCGGGCGACGGCGGCAGTTTGAATCGTGATGTCGACGAGTTCTTCCGGCGTCGGCATTTCGTGCACGTTCGTGTCGGCGACGAAGACAGTGCGGCCACGATCCAAGATGATCGAAACGCCGACAAGGCGTTCGCCGGGTTTTGGGTCGAGCACGTGGCGGATGTCGGCGAGCGCGACCGAGTAGTGGCGCGTTACGCCGGTCACCATCGCGTCGGCGTGGCCCGCTGCAACGACGGACGCACCGTAGATGTTCCGGTCGTAGGTCACCTGGCGCACGCAATCGCGGTAGAGCACGCCACGGCGTTGCCAACGTTTGAACAGCGCTTCCGAGTATTCTTGCGTGCGCGGGCTTTGGCGCGGGAACTGGATTTCGAGATCGCTAGTGTCTTCGAGAGCCGCGTGACGCACGGTCTCGCTAATCCGCTCCGGATCGCCGATCAGGATCGCTTTGCCGAGGCCTGAGCTCTGATAGGTGAGCGCCGCGCGGATGACGGCTTCTTCTTCGCCCTCCGCAAAGACCATACGTTTCGGCTGCATGCGCACGCGTGCCGTCACGCGCTGTACGATGGAGGCGACGGGGTCGAGGCGCGAGGCGAGTTGATTCTTGTATGCTTCGATGTCGGCGATCGGTTTGCGGGCTACGCCTGAGGCCATTGCGGCTTTCGCAACGGCGACGGGGATCGTCGAGATGAGGCGCGGGTCGAACGGCACCGGGATTATGTAGTCGGGGCCGAACTTGGGGCGCGTCGTGTGGTAGGCGGCTGCGACCTCATCCGGCACGTCTTGGCGTGCGAGTTCGGCAAGCGCGTTGGCGGCTGCGATCTTCATCTCGTCGTTGATCGTGCGCGCGCGAACGTCGAGCGCGCCGCGGAAGATGTAGGGGAAGCCGAGAACGTTGTTCACCTGGTTCGGGTAGTCGGAGCGGCCGGTCGCGACGATCGCATCTGGGCGCACGGCGATCACGTCTTCCGGCGTGATTTCGGGGTCGGGGTTCGCGCACGCGAAGACGATGGGCTTGGCCGCCATCGACTTCACCATGTCTTGAGTCACCGAGTCTTTGACGGAGAGGCCTAGCATGACGTCGCAGCCCACCATGGCTTCCGCGAGCGTGCGGGCCTTGCTGGTTACGGCGTGGGCCGACTTCCACTGGTTCATGCCTTCGGTGCGGCCTTTGTAGATCACGCCTTTAGTGTCGCAGAGGATCGCGTTTTCGTTTGGCATGCCCATAGCTTTGATGAGCTCAAGACAAGCGATCGCTGCAGCACCTGCGCCGTTCACAACCATCTTCGCCGTCTTGATGTCGCGGCCGGTGAGGCGTAGCGCATTGACGAGGGCAGCCGCCGTGATGATCGCTGTGCCGTGCTGGTCGTCGTGGAAGACGGGGATGTCCATCAACTCGCGCAAGCGCTGTTCGATGATGAAGCAGTCGGGTGCCTTGATGTCTTCGAGGTTGATGCCGCCAAATGTAGGCCCGAGATAGCGCACGCAGTTTACGAACTGATCCACGTCGGCGGTGTCGACTTCGAGGTCGATCGAGTCGACGTCGGCGAAGCGCTTGAAGAGGACGGCCTTGCCTTCCATCACCGGCTTCGATGCGAGCGGGCCTAAGTCGCCCAAACCTAAGATTGCAGTGCCGTTCGAGATGACTGCGACGAGATTGCCTTTTGCCGTGTAGTCGTAAACTGTGGACGGATCTTCGGCGATCGCAAGTACGGGAACGGCCACGCCCGGCGAATAAGCCAAGCTCAAGTGGCGCTGCGTTTCCATCGGCTTCGAGGGCACGATTTCAAGCTTGCCAGGCTTGGGTTGGCTGTGAAAAAGAAGGGCTTCTTGATCCGAGAATGGACGTTTCTTCGACATGGACCTGCCGTGTTGTTCGCGCGGGGTGCGCCCGTCTCTACGCGGGCGGCTTCCTTTGAGAGTTGAATACAGGCCGTCCACAGGGTGGCACAAGGGCTCTGGCCGCCCACCCGAAATTTCTCCGCCTGCGGCTCCGAAATTTCGACCGCCCCGCAGCGGGGGCGGTATTGTCGTTTGGTGATGATCGCTGCCCCCCCACCCGAGCGCGAGGACGAACGCACGACGCCTATGATGGCGCAGTTCCTTGCGATCAAGCGGGAGCATGCGGATTATCTGCTGTTCTACCGGATGGGCGACTTCTACGAGCTGTTCTTCGATGACGCCGTGAAGGCGTCGGCAGCGCTCGATATCGCGCTAACCAAGCGGGGCAAGCACAACGACGCCGACATCCCGATGTGCGGGGTGCCGGTGCATTCGGCGGAGAGCTATTTGCTCACGCTGATCCGCAAGGGTTTCAAAGTCGCGGTCTGCGAGCAGACGGAGGATCCCGCGGAGGCGAAGAAGCGCGGCTCCAAGTCGGTCGTGGCGCGCGCGGTCGTGCGTGTGGTGACACCGGGGACGCTGACGGAAGATCAGTTGCTGTCGGCGCGGCGGCATAACTATCTTGCGGCGCTGGCGCGGGCTGCCGGTGCTTACGCTTTGGCGTGGGCGGATATTTCGGATGGGTCGTTTCATGTGACGGCGGTCGAGCCAGCGATGCTGTTGCAGACTTTGGCGCGGATCGAACCGGCCGAGCTCTTGGTGCCAGATGCGTTGGCGACGGAGGGGCAGATCGCGCCGCTCGTGCGCGAGATGGGTGCTCGAGCGACGTTGCTCCCGGCGCTCAAGTTCGACTCGTCCGTCGGCGAGCGGCTGTTGAAGTCGCAGCTGAATGTTGCGGCGCTCGACGCATTCGGAAGTTTTTCGCGGGCCGAGATTGCGGCGGCCGGTGCGTTGTTGGGCTATTTGGAGCTGACGCAAAAGGGCAAGCTGCCCGCGCTCTCCCCGCCGCGGCAGCAGGCGCAGACTCATGTGATGGCAATGGATGCGGCGACGCGGCGCAATCTTGAGCTTGTGCAAACGCTCTCCGGCGAGTTTCAGGGGAGTTTGCTTGCGGTTATTGACCGGACATTGACGGCGGCGGGCGGACGGGAGCTTTCCGAGCGTTTGCTGGCGCCGCTGACCGACGTCGGTGCGATCGAAGCGCGGCTCGACGGCGTCGACCATTTTGCGCGCAACACGCCTTCGCGTGAGACGACGCGGGGCGTGCTTAGGCGAATGCCGGATATGGCGCGTGCGTTGTCGCGGATTAGCGTCGATCGGGGCGGTCCGCGCGATCTGGGCGCGGTGCGCGATGCGTTGGCTCTCTCCGACGTTTTGGCTGAGGCGGTGACGCGGAATGACGGCGCGCTGTCGGCCTTGCCCCAATCGCTGGCACGGGAACTGAAGCGGCTTGAGGAAACGGGTTCCGCGGTTGGTGCGCTGTCGGCCAAGCTTGATCGCGTGCTGGGGCCTGATTTGCCGATGTTGGCGCGTGATGGCGGGTTCGTCGCGCAGGGTGCGCATGAGCGGCTCGATCAGGCACGGACGCTGCGTGACGATGCGCGGCGGGTGATCGTCGAACTTGAGGGACGGTTAAAGAATGAGACGGGAATTGCGTCGTTGAAAGTGCGGCACAACGGTGTGCTCGGCTATCACATCGAGATCACCGCGGCGAACGCGGAGAAATTGAAGACGACGGACGCCGGCCGCGCGTTCATTCACCGGCAAACGACGGCTCAAGCGCAGCGGCATACGAATGCGGAGCTGTCGGACCTTGCGTCGAAGATCGCGGATGCGGCGGGCGAGGCGATTGCGATTGAGTTACAGCTGTTCGATCAGCTGGTCGACGAGGTAAAGGCGGCGAGCGGGGCGCTTGGTGAGATCGCGGGTGTCGTGGCGCGGTTGGATGTGCTCGCGGGTCTTGGCGAGCTTGCGGTCGAGGCGGACTTTGTGCGGCCGTCGATCACGCCGGGGCTCGCGTTCAAGATCATGCGTGGTCGGCATCCGGTGGTCGAAGCTGCCCTGAAACGCGACGCGCAGGGGTTTGTCGCGAACGATTGCGACTTGTCTGGAAACGGAGTCGGGCGGCTTTGGCTCGTCACCGGCCCCAACATGGCCGGCAAGTCGACCTTTCTTCGCCAGAACGCGCTGATTGCGATTTTGGCGCAGGCGGGGTCATTCGTGCCGGCGGCGAGTGCTGAGATCGGCGTGGTCGATCGCCTATTCAGCCGCGTCGGCGCGGCCGACGATCTCGCGCGCGGGCGTTCGACATTTATGGTCGAGATGGTGGAGACGGCGGCGATTTTGAACCAAGCGACGGAACGCTCGCTTGTCATTCTCGATGAGATCGGGCGCGGTACGGCGACGTTCGACGGCCTGTCGATCGCATGGGCGACGGTCGAGCGGCTGAACGGCGTCAACCGTTCGCGTGCGCTGTTCGCGACGCACTATCACGAGTTAACGGGCCTGGCGCAGCGGCTCGACGGCGTCGCAAACGTGACCGTTCGCGTGAAGGAGTGGCAGGGTGGGATCGTGTTTCTTCACGAAGTCGCGCCGGGGGCGGCCGACCGGTCTTACGGCATCCAGGTTGCGAAGCTCGCCGGGTTGCCCGCCGACGTGTTGAAACGTGCGCAAGATGTGCTCCATGCGCTGGAGCGCGGCGATAGCGGGCGGCGGGCGAAGACGATGGTCGACGAATTGCCGTTGTTTGCGGCTGCTGCGCTGTCGCAAGCTGCGCCACGCGAATCGGAGATCGAGGCGCGGCTCAAGGCTCTCAATGTCGATGAGCTGAGTGCGCGCGACGCGTTGCAGATGCTCTACGACCTCAAAGCGCTGACCAAGGAGTAGACGATGGACGGGTTTCAGATGTCCGACTGGGTTGCCATCGTGTCGGCCGCGATCTCGGTTCTGGCGCTGATGCTGAACATCGTCATCACGTCGCGGCAGACGCGGGTCAGTGTCGAGAACTTCAAGTTTAATAACGATACGCAGTTGATGAGTTGGGCGAACCGCGTGGTCGTTGCGATGGCGGAGGCGTATCATCTGACGGGCAAGTCGGAAACCCATCCCCTGGCAACGAGCTTGTCGGCGCTGATCGATGAGGGGCGGTGGTTTTTCCCGAACATCGGGAAGAAGGAGACCGATAATGAAAAGCCTGGCGCCTATCGCGGGACGCGGCAAGCGGTGCTCGACCACATCGTTGCAGTCTACGACGCCGTCGTTGCGATGCCCAATGCCGACGATCAGGCTTGGCAACAGCAGATGAGCAGTATTCATAGGGCTCGGCGGCACTTCGTGACAGAGATTCAGCAAGCGGTCGATCCGCGGCGGCGGGCTTGGGTGATGGATCGGTTCAGGAAGTTTTGAGCGATGGCGAAGTTTCCGGCTGAAGGTGGATGTACATGCCGGGCGGTGCGGTATCGCATGACGACGAAGCCGTTGTTCGTGCACGGCTGTCATTGCACCTGGTGCCAGCGTGAAACGGGCTCCGCGTTCGTGCTCAACGCGATGATTGAGACGGACAGGTTGAAGCTCTTGAGCGGGACGCCCGAGGTGGTGAAGACACCCTCGAATAGCGGCAAGGGGCAGAAGATCGTTCGTTGTCCGATGTGCCGGGTCGCCCTATGGAGCCACTATGCGGGAGCGGGTTTGAAGGCCGCGTTCGTGCGCGTGGGTGCGCTCGATGACCCGAACCTCTGTCCGCCGGATGTTCACATCTTTACGTCGACGAAGCAGAAATGGTTGGACCTGCCGGACAAGGTGCCTGTCATGAAAGGATACTATGTCCGCGAAAGGCTATGGCCTGCCGACAGTTTGAAGCGGCGCGCCGTCATGATGGGCGGGTGACTGGCTTCCGGCGCGATGCCATAGTGGCGGCATGAATCCCAAACGCGAAGCCCTTGCCGACTCGCTTGCCGCACTCGCGGGCAAGGGAAGTGCCGATTCGGTAAAGCTGAAAACGGCAGCGTTGCCTTTGCTCAAACACGCGCTGGCGGAAGGGCGTGCGCAGGCGCGGACGTATCTGGAGAGTGGCGGGACCGGTCTTGGAACGGCGAAAATGCTTTCTGCTAGTACCGATGCGCTGATCGAAGCACTCTATCGGTTTACCGTCGAGCATGTGTTCACGGCGCAGAACCCGACGGACTCCGAGCATATCGCGGTAGTCGCGGTTGGTGGCTATGGGCGCGGGACGCTCGCACCGGGTTCAGACGTCGACCTTCTGTTTCTGTTGCCGTTCAAGCAGACGGCGTGGGGCGAGTGCGTGGTCGAGTTCGTTTTGCACTTGCTTTGGGACTTAGGCCTCAAGGTCGGGCACGCGACGCGTTCGATTGACGAGTGCGTGCGCTTGGCGAAGGCCGATCATACGATCCGCACGGCGATCCTTGAGACGCGGTTTCTGTGCGGCCAGGAGAGCTTGTTCGACAGGCTCAAGGTGACGTTCGCGAAAGACGTCGTCACGGGCTCCGGCCGCAGCTTCGTGGAAGCGAAGTTGGACGAGCGCGCGCGGCGCCACAAGGGTCACGGCGAAAGCCGCTACTTGGTCGAGCCGAATGTCAAGGACGGCAAGGGCGGCTTGCGCGATCTGCACACGTTGTTCTGGATCGCGAAGTACCTCCATCGCGTCGAGGATACGTCGGAGTTGGTGAACACGGGGCTTTTTACGGTAGACGAGTTTAAGGCCTTCGCGGATGCCGAGGAGTTTCTTTGGCTCGTGCGTTGTCACATGCACTTCTTGGCGGGCAGAGCGGAAGAGCGGTTGGCGTTCGACATGCAGGTCGATGTGGCGCGGCGGTTCGGCTATCAGGACCAAGGCGGGGAGCGGGGCGTCGAGCGTTTCATGCAGCGCTACTTTTTGGTCGCCAAAACCGTTGGCGATTTGACGCGCATATTCTGCGCGGCGCTGGAAGCGCAGAACCAAAAGCCTTGGCCGGTGTTCGGCCGCATTATCACTGGCGTCGGCCGCAAGCGTGTGGACGCCGACGGGTTTTTCATTGAGCAAGGGCGTGTGAATATCGACGGGCCGGAGGTTCTGCGAAGCAATCCGGTCAGTTTCTTGCGGCTTTTTCGCATAGCGGACGACAAGGGTGCGGATATTCACCCCGACGCGTTGAAGTATGTGACGCGTAATATCGCGCTCGTTGACGACAAACTGCGTGCCGATGGCGATGCCAACAAGATGTTCCTGGAAATCCTGGCTTCGCGGCGCGATCCGGAGCGTGTCCTTCGCATGATGAACGAAGCCGGCGTGTTCGGTGCGTTCGTGCCGGACTTCGGGCGGATCGTCGCGAAGATGCAGTTCAATATGTATCACCACTATACGGTGGACGAGCACTTGATCCGCGCGATCGGCCATCTCGCAAAAATCGAGCGCGGCGACTACAAGGACGAGCACCCGGTCGCGAACGAGATCATTCACAAGGTCCTGTCGCGTGAGGTGCTCTACGTCGCGATGCTGTTGCACGATATCGCGAAGGGGCGCGAGGGCGACCATTCGGAAGTTGGCGAGGAGATCGCGCTTTCACTCTGTCCGCGGCTCGGCATGACGGCGGACGAAACGGAGACGGTCGCCTGGCTCGTGCTCAATCATCTCGTGATGAGCGATGTCGCGCAGAAGCGCGACCTCTCGGACCCTAAGACCATCCGCGATTTCGTGGCTGTGGTGCAGTCGCCGGAGCGGCTTCGCTTGTTGTTGTGTTTGACGGTTGCCGACATTCGCGCGGTCGGACCCGGGGTTTGGAACGGCTGGAAGGGTCAGTTGCTCAGGCAACTCTATTGGGAGGCCGAGGCGCAAATGCTTGGCGGGTTCAGCGCGACGGCGCGCCCGCAGATGGTGGCGCAGGCGAAGGCCGCCTTGGTGCAGCGCTTGGCCGACTGGCCAGAGGCGCAGCGCGAGCGGGCCTTGGCGCGGCACTACGATCCCTATTGGCTTGCGCTCGATACGAATACGCACGAGGCGCAGGCGCGGCAGATGCATTTGGCCGAGCAAGCGGGTCAAATCGAGAGCACGTTCAGTTTGACAGCCAAGACCGACGAGTTCCGGTCGGTGACCGAGGTTTCGATTTTCACTGGCGACCATTCCGGTCTGTTTTCGCAACTCGCCGGCGCGTTTGCGATGTGCGGTGCGAACATCGTTGACGCCAAGATTTTCACGACAACCGACGGCATGGCGATCGACCTCTTCTCGATCCAGGATGCCGAGGGGCGGCCACTTGGCGACGAGCGCCGGATCGAGCGTCTGCGCGATACGGCGATGCGGGTCTTGGGCGGCGACGTCGTTCCGCGCTCCGTCATCGACGCACGGCAGGTTCGCCGGCGCGAAGAAGCGTTCCGCGTGGAACCTCGGGTGCTCGTCGATAACAGCGCGTCGGATTCGCATACCGTGATCGAGGTCAATGGTCGCGACCGGCCGGGGCTTCTGCACGATCTCACGCGCGGCCTGCACGTGGCGGGCTTGTCGATCCATTCGGCGCAGATTGCGACCTACGGCGAGCGGGCGATCGACGTCTTCTATGTGAAGGATGGTTACGGGCGGAAAGTTACGCATCCGGCGCGCATCGAGTCGGTCAAGGCGGCGTTGCTGGAAGCGCTCGGCGATGGTGGTGTCCGGGTACCGCGGCGGGCGCGGCCGCAGGCCAAAGGTTAAGGGATTCCGGGCACTTGCGGGCCTCATGCGCTTCTGCGCATAACCCCGGTCGCTTTGATGATACCTTGGACTTGATGACGATGAGCGGACACCAACCCCTTGTGTTTTCGGGGATGCAGCCCACGGGCAATCTGCATCTCGGCAACTATTTGGGCGCTATCCGGAACTGGCTCAAGCTCCAGGAGCAGTATCGCTGTCTCTATTGCATGGTCGACATGCACGCGCTCACCGTGGATTACGATCCAAAGCAGTTGGGCCAAGCGACGCGCGAGGTGATGGCGGCCTATCTCGCTAGCGGCGTCGATCCGAAGCGTTCGATTGTGTTCGCGCAAAGTCAGGTTAAGGAGCACGCGGAGCTTGCGTGGGTTTTGAACTGCGTGGCGAGGATCGGCTGGTTGAACCGGATGACGCAGTTCAAAGACAAGGCGGGCAAGAACGCTGAGAAGATGAGCGTCGGTCTCTACACCTATCCGGTGCTGATGGCCGCCGACATCCTGCTGTACCGGGCGACGCATGTGCCTGTCGGCGAAGATCAGAAGCAGCACGTGGAACTCGCGCGTGACATCGCGCAGAAGTTCAACAACGATTTGGGCGTCGCGGGCTTCTTCCCTATTCCTGAGCCTATCGTTCAGGGGCCGGCGACCAGGATCATGAGCTTGCGCGACGGTACGGCGAAGATGTCCAAGTCCGATCCGTCGGAGTATTCGCGCATCAATCTGACCGACGATGCGGACACGATCGCGACGAAGTTCAAGAAGGCCAAGACTGATCCGTTGCCTTTGCCGGAAACGGAAAAGGAACTTGAGGGCCGGCCGGAAGCCGACAATTTGGTCTCGATCTATGCGGCGTTCGCGGACAAGTCCACACAGGCGGTGCTCGACGAGTTCAAGGGCGGGCAGTTCTCGACGTTCAAAGGGGCGCTTGCCGAGCTCGTCGTCGCGAAGCTGTCGCCGATCGCGACCGAGATGCGGCGGTTGCTTGCGGACCCCGCGGAGCTCGACCGGTTGATGCTTAGGGGTGCCGATCAGGCGCGGGCGATCGCGGCCCCGATCATGGCGGAGGTCCGGCGCGTCGTAGGGTGGGTTGCTTGAAGCGGCGGAAATTCCTCGTCTTCGTGGACAACTCGCCAGAGCACAAGAAGGCGCTGCGCTACGCCGCGCGGCGCGCGCAGCACACGGGCGGGATTGTTTCGCTGATGACGGTCGTGATCCCCGGTGATTTCCAGCACTGGCGCTCCGTCGAAGATGCAATGCGCGAAGAGGCGATGGAAGATGCCGAGCGTATGCTGCACGAGGCGGCAGGCGAGGTGAATCAGCTGACGGGCCTAATCCCGGAAGTGATCATTTGCGAGGGTAAGCCACACGACGTGCTGATGGCTCTCCTTAAGGAAGACAACGAGATCTCGATTTTGGTGCTTGCCGCTTCAATCGGGCGCGAAGGGCCGGGCCCCTTGGTTTCTCTGGTTGCACAGCAGGCGCAGCTCGCCTACCCGATCCCGGTTACGATCGTGCCGGGGGGCTTGAGCGACGAGGCGATCGACGCCTTGGCTTGATTTTGGGGGGCGTCCGCCCGAGATTCTTGGTACCTACGAGGTTCACATGTTCATTCAAACGGAATCGACGCCAAATCCGGCGACGTTGAAATTCTTGCCCGGGCGTAGCGTCCTTGGCGAAGGGGCTGCTGATTTTCCCACACGCGAGTCGGCGCAGAAGTCGCCGCTCGCGCGGCGCTTGTTCGATGTCGACGGCGTTGGCGGCGTGATGTTCGGTCCGGACTTCATCACGGTCACGAAGACCACAGGCGAATGGCTGCAGCTTAAGCCCATCATATTGGGCGCGATCATGGAGCACTTTACGCAGGGGCTTCCCGTCATCGAAGGCGAAGCGGCGTCTGGGGCTCAACGCGAAGAATACGATCCTGCCGACGAAGAGATCGTCGTACAGATCAAGGAACTGCTTGAGACGCGCGTACGGCCGGCGGTCGCGCAGGACGGCGGCGATATCGTGTTTCGCGGGTTCGAGAGCAAGTCCGGGACGGTGTTCTTAAACCTGCGCGGGTCGTGCGCGGGGTGTCCATCGTCGACCGCGACGCTTAAGAACGGTATTGAGAACATGCTGCGGCACTATATTCCCGAAGTGAACGCGGTCGAGGCCGTTTCGGCTTAAGGAGGGGGTTTCCTTGCATCACGCCATTTCCGACGAAGCGCTGGATCAGATGTTTCGTTCCGCCCGCTCGCAGAACAAGTGGCAGGCTAAGCCTGTCTCGCCGACGCTATTGCATGCGCTCTACGATCTGTTGCGCATGGGGCCGACGAGCGCGAACTGTTCGCCGGCGCGGTTTGTGTTCGTGACGACAGACGCGGGGCGCGAACGGCTCAAGCCGCATCTGTTGCCCTCCAACGTTTCCAAGGTGATGACGGCGCCGGTGACCGTGATCATCGGGCATGATCTCAAGTTTTACGAAAAGCTGCCGCAGCTTTTCCCACATACGGATGCGCGCAGCTGGTTTGTGGGCAACGAGCAACTCAGCGAAACAACTGCTTTTCGAAATGGGACGTTGCAAGGTGCCTACTTGATGCTGGCGGCGCGCTCGCTGGGCCTCGATTGCGGGCCGATGTCGGGTTTCAACAACGCAGGCGTCGACGAAGCGTTCTTCCCGAACTCGACGGTGAAGTCGAATTTCATCTGCGGGCTCGGCTACGGCGATCCGTCCGGCGTGTTTGCGCGCTCGCCGCGGCTGCCGTTCGATGAGGCCTGCCAGATCGTATGAGCGAGCGGTTGATCCTTGCGATCGACACGTCGTTCGGGCCAGTCGGAGCGACGCTCGCGACGATGGATGGGCGACTCATCGGACAGATTGAAGCCGACAATCCGGCTGGTACGCAGGCCGAGACCTTGCCACCGCTTGTGGCGAAGCTGTTTGAGGGACAAGACTTCAAGCGCCTATTGCGCGTGGCAGTGACCGTCGGACCGGGGGCGTTCACGGGCGTGCGTGTGGGGTTGGCGTTTGCGAAGGGTTTGAGGCTTGCGACGGGTGCCGAGGTTATGGGCTTCTCGACGCTCGATTGTCTTGCTGCGCAGGCCGTGGCGCACAAGCCATGCGCCAACGCCGGGGCGATCATCGATGCCAAGCGCGGCGAGGTTTATGTGCAGGCGTTTTCACATTTGTCCGAGCCGTTGAGCGAGGCGGCTGTGGCGCCGATTGCGGAGGCGTCGGCGCTGTTGCAGCGCGTGCTGAAGCCGCGGATGTTGTTGATAGGTTCGGGTGCTGCGTTGCTTGACGGGTTCGGCGACGTCGAGATCGTGCCGTTTCGGCGGATCGATACGGCATTGCTCGCGCGGCGCGCGGCGCTGGCCGACCCGGTGCGCTATCCGCCTGTGCCGGCTTACTTGCGCGCGCCCGACGCTCGATTGCCCGCATGAGTTCGCGTTTCCGGATTTGGCCGGGCGGCGTGACCGATGCGGCTCTGCTAGCCAAGTTGCATGCGCCCGCCTTCGACGACGCTTGGCCTGAGCCAGCGTTTGCTTCGCTGTTGGCACAAGCTGAGATATCCGTGTTGATCGGTGCGCTTGGCAGTGCGGCGGCGCAGGGATTCATTCTCGTTCGAAATGCGGCAGATGAAGCGGAAGTTCTGACGTTCTGCGTTGCGGAGGAGGTGCGGCGGCATGGCCTTGGAGGCGCATTGCTTGAGGCGGCGTGTGATACCGCGCGCGAGCACGGTGCGGCGCATGTATTTCTTGAGGTGGCTGCGAACAACGCAGCGGCACTTGGCCTCTATCGGCCTTTCGGGTTCGCGGAGGTGGGGCGGCGGGCCGCTTACTATCATCGCGGGCCAGACGCTTCCGATGCGTTGGTGATGCGACGTGTTCTTAACCGTGACGGCCCGCTTCCGGTGGCCCGAGGAATGGACTAAAAGACCGGCAGAGGTGGTTGATGGATCGGATTGAAAAACTCTGCATCGAGAAGGGGTTGCGGATGACCGGGCAGCGGCGCGTGATCGCGCGCGTGCTTTCGGAGTCGCACGACCATCCCGATGCGGAAGAGTTGCACCGCCGGGCGGTTGCGATCGATCCACATATTTCCATTGCGACGGTCTACCGGACAGTGAGGCTCTTGGAAGAGTCCGGCATTCTGGAGCGGCACGATTTTCGCGACGGGCGTTCGCGCTACGAAGAGATGACCGAGACGCATCACGATCATCTGATCGATGTACAGTCGGGCCGCGTGATCGAGTTTCAGAACGACCAGATCGAAGAGTTGCAGCGGCAGGTAGCCGAGAAGCTCGGCTACAAATTGGTCGACCACCGGCTTGAGCTTTATGCCGTGCCGATCGACGGGCCCGCGAAGGGTAAGGCCAAGAAGTGAATAAGGTCATCGGAACGCTCCGCGGCGTTGGGGTCGCCATCGCCTTCTTGAGCGTGACGGCTGTCTTCCTGCCGGTACAGTGGCTCGCCGTGCGGTTCGACTGGCCTTTGCGCGACCGGTTCCCCGCGCAGTATGCACGCTGGCTTTGCGCGGTTATGGGCATTCGCGTCGAGACGTTCGGGCGGCCGTGCCGGGAGCCCGGCGTTTTGCTCGCCGTCAATCACATGTCCTATCTCGATATGCCGGTTCTCGCCGGCGTCATTCCGGTGTCGTTCGTCGCGAAGGCCGAGGTCGGGAAGTGGCCGTTCTTCGGCATGATGTCGAAGCTCGTGCGCACCGTGTTCGTCGAACGCGAGAAGCGCAGCCGCGCCGGTAAGCAGCGCGACGCGATCCGCGAGCGGCTGGAAGAAGGCGGGACGGTCGTGCTGTTTCCGGAAGGCACGTCCAGCGACGGCAATCGGGTGCTTTCGTTTAAGAGTTCGCTTCTGGGCTCGGCCGACGCCATGCTGCTCGGCAGTGACGGGAAGAACCGTCGTGTGTTGGTGCAGCCGGTGTCGCTTGCCTACACGCGGCTACACGGGATTCCGATGGGCCGCGAGTTCCGGCCGTTTGTCGCCTGGTACGGAGACATGGATTTAGCGCCCCACCTCTGGGAGTTGTTTTGTCTGGGGCCAGTCGACGTGGTCGTGCACTATCATCCACCGATGACGGTCGACCAATTCAAGTCGCGCAAGGAGCTTTCGGCCGAGTGCGAGCGGCTGGTCCGGGAGGGGGTTAGCCACGCGCTGGCTGGGCGGCCGGGCGCTTTTGGCCCGGCTTATGAGGACGAGCCGATCGAATTGCCGCCCCCGCAAGACGGTTTCCAGGCTGAGGTCGTGGCTTGAGTTTGCCAGGCCGTTCCCCCATAAGACCGGCCGCATTTTTCGCGCTAGACTGACGACCCGTGACCCGCAAGCTTTTCATCAAGACCTATGGCTGCCAGATGAACGCCTACGATTCCGCTCGCATGGCGGACGTGATGGCGCCGCACGGCTATGCGCTGACCGATACGCCGGAGAGCGCCGATATGGTGGTGCTCAACACGTGCCATATTCGCGAGAAGGCGGCGGAGAAGGTTTACTCGGAGCTAGGACGCTTGAGAGAGCTGAAGCGGGAGCGCGCGGCCGAAGGCCGGCCCATGATCGTGGCGGTAGCTGGTTGCGTGGCGCAAGCCGAGGGTGAGGAGATGATCCGCCGCACCGATGCCGTCGATATCGTTGTCGGGCCGCAGGTCTATCACCGCCTGCCCGAGATGGTGGCGAAGCTTGCGCGGGAGGCAAAGGCGTTCGACACCGAGTTTCCCGCCGTCGATAAGTTCGACACGTTGCCTGAAACGAAGTCGGTCGATGGGCCCGCGGCGTTACTCACCGTGCAGGAGGGTTGCGACAAGTTTTGTACGTTTTGCGTCGTGCCTTATACGCGCGGCGCGGAGTATTCGCGTTCGGTCGTGCAGATCGAGGCAGAGGCGCGGCACCTTGTCGAACTTGGCGTGCGTGAGATCACACTGCTTGGTCAAAACGTCAATGCATTCCATGGCGCCGGTGATGATGGCGAGACGTGGGGTTTGGGGCGGCTCATTCGCCGCCTGGCGCAGATCGAGGGGTTGGCACGGTTGCGCTACATGACTAGCCATCCGCGCGACATGGACGACGCGTTGATTGCCGCGCATGCGGAAGAGGCGAAACTGATGCCGTATCTGCATCTGCCTGTGCAGTCGGGATCGAATGTGGTGCTTGAGGCGATGAACCGCGGGCATACCGCGGACGAGTATCGCAAGCTCGTCGGGCGCATTCGTGCGGCAAGACCAGATATCGCCTTGTCGTCGGATTTTATCGTCGGGTTCCCTGGCGAGAGCGATGCGGATTTCGAGGCAACGATGGACCTCGTTCGCGAGATCGGTTTCGCGCAGTCGTTTTCGTTCAAGTATTCGCCGCGGCCGGGAACGCCTGCGGCTGCGGCGCGGAAGCAGATTCCAGAGGACGTGAAGGGAGCGCGGCTTGAGCAGTTGCAGGCGCTCTTGAACGAGCAGGAGCAAGCATTTTTGCGACGCTGCGCGGGCCAAGAGTTCGACGTGCTGTTCGAGAAACCGGGGCGGTACGACGGTCAGTTGATTGGGCGCAGCCCGTATCTCCAATCGGTGCATGTCGCCGCGCGGGGCCAAAAGATCGGCGATATCGCACGGGTTCGTGTCGTTCAGACGATGCCGCATAGCTTGCGTGGCGAACTTATTTCTGAGGCCGTGCGCGCGGCCGAGGCGGTCGCTTGAGTACCAAACCTAAGAAACCGCGCGACGACAGCCAAGGTACTGCTCTTGAATTTCGCGACAACGCGACGCTCGCGCGCGTCGTCGGTGCGCACAACCGGCACATGGCGGAGATCGAGCGCAAACTCGAGGTCGAGATTGCGCATCGCGGCAACCGCTTTACCATTCACGGTGCGCCGACAGCGCGCGCGCACGCCGCGCAAGTGCTGCGCGATCTCTATGCGCATGCGGATGAGGGGCATGACGTGTCGCCAACCGACGTGGATCGCGCGATCCGGTTGGGCTTGGCGGGCGAGTCCGTTGTGCCGAGCAGCGAGAGCGTTTCGACGCCGAAGCGTGTGATCCGGCCGCGCACGCCGGGGCAAGCGAGGTATCTCGATGCGCTGTTGAAACACGATCTTGTCGTCGGCTTGGGGCCTGCGGGTACCGGCAAGACTTATCTCGCGGTTGCCGTCGGTGTGAGCATGCTCGCACGGGGCGAGGTCGACCGGCTGATCTTGTCGCGACCCGCCGTCGAAGCGGGAGAGCGGCTCGGATTCTTGCCGGGTGACATGAAGGAGAAAGTCGATCCCTATCTGCGGCCGCTCTACGACGCGCTGCACGACATGCTGCCGGCCGAGCAGATCGAGCGGCGCATGGCCGAGGGTGTGATCGAAGTTGCGCCGCTTGCGTTTATGCGCGGACGGACGCTGGCGCATTCGTATTGTATTTTGGACGAGGCCCAAAACTGTACGCCGCAGCAGATGAAGATGTTTTTGACACGGCTCGGTGATGGCGCGCGTATGGCTGTCACGGGCGATCCTACGCAGACGGACTTACCCGTTGGGCAAATGTCCGGGCTTTCCGAAGCGCAAACAGTTCTCGCCGGCGTCGAGGGCGTCGCGATTACGGAGTTCACGGAAGCAGACGTCGTGCGTCACCCGCTGGTGCAGCGTATCGTTCGGGCCTACGCCGCGTTCGATGCGCGGCGGGGCAACGGCCCGAAGCGGCCTTAGCTGATGGTGCTCATCGTCGAAGTTCAGATCGAGACGCCAGCGTGGCGTAAGGCATGGCCGCGTGTGGTTGCGGAGACCAAAGAACTTCTGCGCGTTGCGTTGGCGGATTCCGGGGGAAAGCGCAGCCAGCTTCCGCCTTCGTCAAAGATACGGCGGACAGGCAAGCCCGGCCATGGCGAACTTAATTTTGAGGCGACGGTAGTCTTGGCCGATGACGCGAGGCTCAAGGACCTCAACGCGAGGTTCCGGAGGAAAGATAAGCCAACCAACGTGCTATCGTTTCCTGACGGCGATAATCCACCGGGTGGCGGGATTGCGCTCTCGCTTGAGACGATTTCGGCCGAAGCGGAGGCCCAAGGGAAATCGTTTGTTAACCATGCTAAACATATGATTTTGCATGGATTTTTGCATCTGCGTGGCTATGACCACGACAGGCCTCGGGCGGCTCGCTTGATGGAGGGGCTCGAAATCGCCATCTTGGCCCGCATGGGTATCCCCAATCCGTATTTGATCGAGACGAAGACGCGTGCCTGACCCCCAACAGGGTGCGCCCTCGGCCGATCACAGCCCGGACACCCCAAAGCCGTCTTCTTGGCCGCAGGCGTTCGTGAGCGCCATGCGCAAGCTCGTTGGCGTCAGAGAAGACGCGACGAAGCTACGGGAAAGCTTGGAAGAGGTCATCGAGGAGAGCGAGGCCGCGAACCGGCCACTCGCGCGCGAAGAGCGCTCGATGATGCTCAACATCCTGAATTTCGGCGAACTGAAGGTCGTCGATGTGATGGTCCCGCGTGCCGATATTATTGCAGTCGCGGAAGACACGCCGATTGCGGAGCTTGTGAAGATTTTCCGCGATGCGCAGCATTCGCGGCTGCCGATCTATCGCGATACGCTCGATAACCCGGTCGGCATGGTGCACATAAAAGACCTAATCGGGCTTGCCATTCCAGAAGCTGAGGGCGCGCAACATCCGAAGGCGATTCAGGACATAGTGCGCGCGGTGCTGTTCGTGCCCCCGTCGATGCCGGTCGTGAATTTGCTCGTGAAAATGCAGGCGACGCGCATGCATCTGGCGCTGGTCATCGATGAATACGGCGGCACCGATGGGTTGGTTTCGATCGAGGATTTGGTCGAACAGATCGTGGGCGACATCGAGGACGAGCACGACGACGATGCGACGAAGATGATCCTGCCGCGGGCGCCCGGCGAGTTCGACGCCAGTGCGCGCGCCGATCTTGAGGAAGTCGAGAAGGTCGTGGGGTTCCCGCTCGTCGACGAGGAAGAAGCCGAGGAAATCGATACGCTGGCTGGCTTGGTATTCTCACTCGTCGGGCGGGTGCCGCAACGCGGCGAGATCGTGAAGCATCCGGCCGGCGTCGAGTTCGAAGTGCTGGACGCCGATCCGCGCCGGCTCAAGCGGCTGCGCGTGCGCGTGACCAAGCCGAAGGACGACGCACCGGCGGAGCCTGCCGCCGAAGACAGCGAAGCCTCGCGCAAGCCGATGGCCGCGGTGAATGGCTGAATCGATCGGTGATCGCCTAACAAAAATCGATTTGCCGGGACGCGTTGAAGGCGCGGCCACTTGGTTTCGCTCCTGCGTTGGGCGCGGACGACTGTTTGTTGCGGCGGGCCTTGGGGCAGTTTCCGCGTTGGCCTATGCGCCGTTCTACGCTTGGCCGCTGCTGCTCCTCACGTTCCCGGCGCTTGTTTGGCTGATCGATGGCGCCGTTTACATGCGGCGGCCGTGGGCGACCGCCGCGCAGATCGGGTGGGCGTTTGGGTTCGGATATTTTCTTGTCGGACTTCATTGGATCGGATTTGCGTTCGTCGTCGATTCCGACAGACATGCGTGGCTCCTGCCGTTTGTGGCGGTGCTCTTTCCCGGCGGACTTGCGTTGTTCTTCGCGCTTGCTGCCGGCGTCGCGCGGCTAAGGTGGGCCGGATGGGCGCGCGTATTCGTGCTTGGGGCTGCGCTTGCTGCCGTCGAATGGCTACGTGGGCATATCCTCACTGGCCTTCCGTGGAACCTGCCCGGCTATGTTTGGTCGGGCACGGATGCGATGTTTCAGGCGGTGTCGCTATTCGGCATTTACGGCTTGAGTTTGGTTACACTGATCGCACTGCTCGCACCTGCTACAATCGTCGATGCCAATGGTGGCCGCTCCAACGCGCGTTGGATTTTGGCGTTGGCCCCGCTGTTGTTGGCAGGGTTGTTCGTCTTCGGATGGATTCGGCTGCCGGCTGACGCGGCGCCGGTGGATGTCGATGTCACGTTGCGGATCGTGCAGCCGAATGTTGCGCAGACGGAGAAATGGAAGCCTGAGTTTTTCGAGCGGAACTGGCGCGTTCTGATCGACCAAACCGCTAAGCCCGGGATCGAGACCCGCACCGTCGTCATATGGCCGGAAGCAGCGCCGCCGCTTGCGCTTTTGGAGCATCCGGACGCGCTAAAGGCGGCGGCCATGGTGCTGCCCGACCGGACGACGCTGCTGACGGGTACGATCAGGATTGAGCAGGGCGAGAAGCGACGATTTTTCAATAGCATGGCGGCGGTGTCCGGGAGCGGCCAGGTGCTTGCGACCTACGATAAGGCGCACCTCGTTCCGTTTGGGGAGTACCTCCCACTCTTTTGGCTATTGGAGCCACTTGGCGTTTCGCAGATCACCGGCAGCGGTCAGGGGTACACGGAGGGTTCGGGCATCCGAACGCTAACCATTCCGAACGTGCCACCCTTTAGCCCACTGATTTGCTACGAGCTGATTTTCCCAGGCGAAGTTTCGGCTCCAAAACAACGGCCCGAATGGTTGATGACGATGACCGACGATTCTTGGTTTGGTCCGTGGACGGGACCTTACCAACACCTTGGTATCGCGAAAATTCGCGCGGCAGAAGAAGGATTGCCCGTGGTTCGTGCAGCCAATACGGGAGTGTCCGCAGTCATCGACCCCTATGGGCGAATCACTTCGTCGCTCGGGCTCGATAGGAGCGGAATCCTGGACGCCGAACTGCCGCGTCCGTTGCCGCGCACGCTCTACTCCATCGCAGGCGATGTAATTTTTTTGCTGATGCTTCTTGCTGCAACGGGCGTTGGACTCGTTTTTTCCAAGAGCTAGACCATAAAGACAGTTGACCATTACAACCGTGTAGCGTTTAGTGAGAATCATTGAAGTCTAGGTTGGCTACTGGGGGCCGCCTGAGTGACGGATCTGCAAAGCGCGAGGGGTCGTGCTGCGTCCGTTGGTCCCCCACAAGTTGCCGTCCTAGACCTCAAGCGGAAGTGCCTGCTTGCGTGATTGCCCCGGGGGGCAAGGCCAGCAAAAAAAGTTGGCCACAGACAAAGACGTTTCGTGGGGCTTGGTTGCAGTCTTGTGCTGCGGTCAGGCTGTCTTGTCAGTCGTATAGGAGTTCCCCCCTTGGCCAAGAAGCAACCCTCTTCAGTTGATGCACATGTCGGTAGCCGCGTCCGTCTTCGCCGGATGCTGATCGGTATGAGTCAGGAAAAGCTCGGCGAATTGCTGGGTCTGACGTTCCAACAAGTTCAGAAGTACGAAAAAGGCGCCAATCGTATCGGCGCAAGCAGACTGTTCGATATCTCGTCGATCCTCGGCGTTCCGGTGTCGTATTTCTTCGACGACCTTCCCGCAACCGATCCTGCGTTTCGTAAGCGCGAAGGCGGGGCTGCCGCGGCGACGGATGTCGATGCCGGTCCTTACATGATGGAATTCGTGTCGAGCGCGGAGGGTTTCCAGCTCGTGCGCGCGTTCACGAAAATCACCGACCCGCGTGTGCGTAAGCGGATGCTGGAATTGGTGAAATCGCTGACGGGCGAAGAAGAAGTCTATCCCGATTTCCGGGTCGTGGAATTGCGGGAAGCGCAACGCGCTTAAATTCGTCACCCCTGACTGATGAGCCGCGCCTTGTAAGAGGCGCGGCTTTTCTTTTGGAATAAGCGGCACAGCGGGACACCGGTCCCGCTTATCCCATTTGCCGCAATCGGGCGCACTGCACACCCCGGCCGCAATGATTTGCTGTTGTCGATCTCCGCCGGCGTCGGCTTCATCGCCTTGTCCGGCGTCGCGGTCCGGTGTGGTCATGGTTTCCTTCATTCGCGCGCTGCGCGAACAAGGCACGCCTCTGGACGAAGCAATCCGCGAAGGCGCGCTCACGCGCCTGAGGCCCGTTCTGATGACGGCATTGGTGGCGAGCCTCGGCTTCGTGCCGATGGCTCTCAATGTCGGCGCGGGAAGCGAGGTCCAACGTCCGCTGGCGACCGTTGTCATCGGCGGGATCATCTCGTCCACAATCCTGACCCTGCTCGTCCTGCCAGCCATCTACCGGCTGTTTCACCGGGAAAGGGAACCCGTCGATGTCGGCTTTCAGCACCGTGCTTGACGTAACCCGCCATCCCTGACAGAAAGCCGCGCTTTTCGCGACCTGCGAAGGTGCGGCTCTTTTTTTGGCGAGCTTCGATACATGTCCCGCAAAAACTATCTCTTCACCAGCGAATCGGTTTCCGAAGGTCACCCGGACAAGGTCTGCGACCGCATATCGGATTCGATCGTGGATCTGATGTTGGGGCATATGCCCGAATCGCGCATTGCGCTTGAGACGCTCGCCACGACGAACCGCGTCGTGTTGGCCGGTGAGGTTCGCGGGCCCGAAAGCGTCGGCCACGATCAGATGATCGAAGCGGCACGCCAGTCGATCAAGGCCATCGGTTACGAGCAAGAGGGTTTCGATTGGCGGTCGGCGCGGATCGAGTGCTTGGTGCACGCGCAGTCCGAAGATATTGCCGTCGGCGTCGATGCCGCGGGCAACAAGGACGAGGGTGCGGGCGACCAGGGCATCATGTTCGGCTATGCCTGCCGCGAGACCGACGAGTTGATGCCTGCGCCGATTTTGCTTTCGCACAAGATTCTGAAATTGATGGCCGATGCACGGCATTCGGGGAAACAGAAGGAGCTGCTGCCGGACGCGAAGAGCCAAGTCACTTTGCAATACGAAAACGGCAAGCCGGTTCGTGCGACGAAGATCGTCGTTTCGACGCAGCATATCGATGGGCTCGATGCGCGCGACATCCGCGCGGTTGTGAAGCCCTACATCGAAGCCGCGATTCCGGCCGGGTGGATGTGTCCGGAGGATGGTCTCTTCGTGAACCCGACGGGACGGTTTGTGATCGGCGGTCCTGACGGCGACACCGGCCTCACAGGGCGCAAGATTATTGTGGACACGTACGGTGGTGCCGCGCCGCATGGCGGCGGCGCGTTTTCCGGTAAGGACCCGACGAAGGTCGATCGTTCTGCGGCTTATGTCGCGCGCTATCTCGCGAAGAACGTTGTCGCGGCGGGTTTGGCGGAGCGCTGCACGATTCAGATTTCCTACGCGATCGGCGTGGCCGATCCGATGTCGTTCTACGTTGATCTGCACGACACGGGGCGCGTCGACGAGGCGAAGCTTGAGAAGGCGCTGCCGGAGATGGTGAGCCTGAAGCCGCGCGGTATTCGCGAGCATCTGAAGCTGAACCGGCCGATTTATGCGCGAACGGCGGCGTATGGACATTTCGGCCGCGCGCCGGAAGCCGACGGAGGGTTCTCGTGGGAACGCACGGACCTCGTGCCGCAACTCAAGAGCCGCTTCGCCTGACCGAAGCCGGACGGCGGCGCAGCGAACTCTACGGCCGCCGCCTCGGGCGGCCGCTGAGCGCATCGCAGCAAAATCTCGTCGAGACGCTGTTGCCGAGGATCGGTTTGCCTGAAGGCGCGATCGATCTGCGCGCGCTGTTTCCGAATGCAAAAGCGTTCGCACTTGAGGTCGGTTTCGGTGGTGGCGAGCATCTTGCCGCTCAAGCAAGTGCGCATCCGATATAGCCTGTGCCGGGATGCGC
>JABFRX010000149.1 GCA_013140995.1 Alphaproteobacteria bacterium
TTCAAGAACATCGCGGCGGCGTTGGAACAGGCAGGCGCATCGCTCAAGAATGTCGTGCGGGTGCACTATATACTGCCGAACGCGGCGGACTTTCCGGCGTGCTGGCCGGCGATGCGGACGTATCTGGGCGACGTGCGGCCGGCGGCGACGATGTTCGCCGCGGGCTTGGCCGATCCGCGGATCAAGATCGAGATCGAGGTCACCGCGCGGAAGGGGAACGCTTAACCCTGTCCCTCAACCGGCACACCGGTTTGCTGTTGCAGTGCACGCTGTCGTAAGATCGGCCGATCCTTAGGGATGCCCAATGTCGGCCGATCAGTTGACTCCCGCGCCCGCGCCAAGCGGCCCACGCGTTCCGAAGTTGAGCCGCGAGGATAGCGACGCGCTGACCTGGCTCGGCAAATGGATCGGCATTCCGTTCATTGTCGTGATTGCGATCTTCTACAGCGAGTATATTTGGGGCGGATCGAATGTGAACATCGTGCCCACGGTGACGCGGCAAGAGGTCAAGCCCTATCCGTTTCCGGACGGCGCCGCCGGACCGACGCTTGCGCCGCCGGAAATTCCGCGCGTCGCGCCGCCGCCGCCACCGCTCGTCTTCGAGGCGCCACCGCCGCCGCCCACCCCTTCGCAAATCGTGGCGCGGCCGCTGTCGCAACCGAAGCCGGTCTATCCGCGGCGCGCCTTGGAGGCGGAGCGCGAGGGCGTCGTGCGCCTGCGGATCACGATCCAACCGGACGGGTCCGTCAGCGATGCGGTCGTCAGCTCGGCGCATCCGCCTGGGTGGTTTGAGAATGCGGCGATCGATGCGGTGAAGCGCTGGCGCTTTCAGCCAGGCAGCCACATCATCGTCACGCCAGTTGAGATCGAGTTCAAACTGAATTGACGCTCAACCTCCAAGCAGCGTTTTTTGCAGCGTCGGGTTCGCGAGCATTCCCTCGCCCACGGCGAACGGCGTCAGCGTGTTGAAGCCTTTGCGCTTGGCGAGGCGCTTGCGCTCATTCAGCTCTTCCTCCTGCTTGGAGGCCGGTGTCGGCGGCGGGGGCGGCGGCGGTGGAGCTTTCGGCGATTTGAACAGGCACATGATCTTCTAACCTCCATGCGTATTGAAGAAACGCGGCGCCGGTCGCGCCGAAGTCCGGCATGCGGCACTCGCAGACAAAACCCAAACGTTCGAGCAGGCGGATCGCGTCCGCATGCCCTTCCATGGTGCGGCACTCGGCGCGGGCGTAGCCCTTCGCCAGCAATGCCGGCCGTGCTTCGCGAATGCCCCAGCGCACGACGGCGCGGGCGACGCGGAACCAGTTGTCCGTCGCCATCAGCGAAGCGGCGACTGCTTTCGGCGTCAGGCGGTGGAACGACACGATCGCCGCGAGCGTGCCGTCGTGGACAAAGGTGCGCGCGAGCACGGCGGGGCTCGCAAAGGCGTTGGCCGCCGACTCAGGGTCGATCCCGAGTTCGGCCAGTTCAACCGCGTCGCGCGCGCGAAGGCGCCCCATGATCGATCGGGCGGCTTCGTGCATGCGATTTTCCTCAAGCGTCAAGATCTGTGACTGCGGTTACGGGCCTTTGCCGCAACATTTCTGCGGCTTTCGACGATCGCAGTGTGCCCGCGGTCACAGCTTCGACTGGGCCTATTCAGCTAGCCTGCGCGCTTCATCCAGCGTTCAGGCGGGCGGCATCAGTTTCCGCGGCACCCGAACACGGGGACAGAGAGAGAGAAACCAGGAGAGAAGTCATGATGAAGAAACTAACCATTGCCGCGGGCTTTGCCGCGATGTCGGCCACGATGGTCGCCCCGGCGCAGGCCGCTTGGGTGCAGGTCGCCGAACGCATCGTCACCGACCGGTTCGACGTCGACAACATCGTGCTGCCGGGACCGGTGCGCTACACCCGCTTGAAGGTGTGCGTTTACAACAACCCGGTCCATTTCTACGACATGGACGTCTTCTTTGCGAACGGCGGCCATCAGGACGTGACTTTGCGGCAGCGCCTAAACAACGGCGAGTGCACACGTAACATCGACTTGAAGGGCGGCGCGCGCAACATCAACCGCATCAAGTTCAAGTACGAGGAAGACAGCTGGTTCCTCGGCCGCGCGGTCGTGCGCGTCTACGGCGAACTCTAAGCCGCGTTTTCTTTCGCAAAGCGGCCGCCTGTACGTTCGTGCGGGCGGCCGTTTTCTATTGCGGGCAACAAAAAACCGGACGCCTTCGCGCCCGGTTGACCCTTTTCCCCCTATAGGGAGAATGAACGCCGAATATCGCCGAAAACGCCGAAAGAAACAATTCGAATATTTGACGCACACAGCCTGTCGCACCCCGTGACAATCGTCACGGGCGTCCATACATAAGCTCCCGAAATCGAGTTTGCCTTGCATCCCGTACACGCGTTTTCCGCAACGGCTTTTGGGGAGGAGCAATGTCTCGGTTGTTCGGCTCGTGGCGGGGGCTCCGCTGGCTGGCCTTTCTGTTTTCGCTCGGTCTCGACGCATACATCTTCCACATCTCGGACCCGTTCACGCCGCTTAGCTTTATGACGAGCGGGCTTGCCGCGGCGATCTTGTTTTTCCTGTTTCTTGAGATCGCGCGCTCCATGAAAGGGCGGAGCCGCATCCGCCAAGCGCTCGACGATCATGAGCGGGTGACGTACCAGGTTGGGCGGCACGTGCTGGCGCTGATGCGCAACATCGCCAAGGATCCGCTCGCCTACACCGCGATTTGGTTTCCCGTTTGGATTGCGATCTTTTCGACCGCTGCGATCAAGTGGTTTCTGTTCAAAGAGTTGTTCGACGCGCCGTCGGAGTTCGCCCTGCCTTGGTTAACCTTGGCGCAGTATGCGTGTGCGGGGTATCTGCCGCTTCTGATCGCGCTGCCGTTCATTCTTGAGCATGTGAGCGAGTGGACGAGCCATCAGTATGTGCTTGCCGTCGATACGAAGTCGTACGATCCGCGACTGCTCATTCATTCCGGCGTGTTCGACTACGATCTGGAGACGGTGTCCGTCGAACGTACCGTGACGACGCACGTGTTTCAGACCTGGTGGCAGGCAATGATCGGTATCGGCAATGTGGAGCTGCGCGAAACCGCCGGGGGCGAAGGCGAAACGCTGATCGACGTGTGGAAGCCGCGGCTGCTCGAGAAGAAAATCCGCGGCGCGGTCAAAACCTCGCGCCGGCGCGGGGATTGATGGCGGCAAGGCCGAAGTTCTTCGTCTATGTTTTGGGTTCGACGGGCAACGGCGGCGTCAAAACCTATGTGGGTTGGACGCTGGACGTCGCGCGGAGGTTGGTGCAGCACAACGCGGGCAAGGGCGCGAAATCGACGCGCGGGCGCGCATGGGTCCTGCTCCACAGCGAGCGCTGCCGCAGCCGTTCCGATGCGATGAGCCGCGAGTGGTATTTGAAGCGCGACCGGGCGTTTCGAAAACGCCTGGCCGCGGATTTGAAGTAGCTTCCGGCTATTCCGCGGGCGCGGCAATGCCTTCCGCGTTTGTAGTAGCGGGCTCGGCCGCCGCGACATTCAACGCCTGGATTAGCCCCAAAAGCTCGCGCCGCGGCGCGTTCGCCATGCCGTAGTACGCGCGAACGAGTTCGTACGTTTCCTTCGCGTCCATCGGGTCTTCGGCGCCTTCACCGCGGGCGCCGTCCATGCCGCCGTAGAAAAACGAGATTGGCACACCCAATGCGCGAGCGATTTCCCAAAGCCTCGCCGCGGAGATGCGGTTTGCGCCGCTTTCGTACTTTTGAACCTGCTGAAAGCGGATGCCGATGGCCTCAGCCAAGTTCTGTTGTGTCATTCCTGTCAGCCAACGACGATGACGCACGCGTTGACCGATATGCAAGTCGACTGGATTTTTCATACCCCTACCCAATTGGTCCGGCCCATTACTGTCCCCAAATTCCGGCCGTGAACCCACAATGCGTACCTTAGATGAACATACGCTGACAATTCCGCCTGAATCACGGTTGCGGCATGATTCTCAAGAATCGTGATCGCGCGCACACGTTCAATCTTGACCACAAACAACCCGCGCACGAGGTGCGCTTGGGGACAAACATCGCGTGCGTGAACGCCGGCATCGCACGCTTGAACGCTAGAACAGGTCGCGCAACCTTAAGGCGACGACCTGAATATGCCGTTCGCGCAGAATGGTGAGTCTGATTTCCGTGCCAGGTGCACCATCGCGCAGGCGGTCACGCACGATGCCTAGCGACATCGAGGAGGCCGCGGCTCCGTCTACGGCTGTGATCGTGTCCCCCTCTCTCAATCCGGCCAGCGCCGCCGGCGAACGCTCTACGACATCGACGACCTGGAAGCCGCCACGGGCTTGGTTTATCCAAAGGCCGGAGCGGTCATAGGCGTCGCGCTCATGCGTGCGTGCGGCGGGCGCAAGATAGATGCGCTGATGCGGGTAGTCGAATGTCACCCTGAAGCGTTTGAGCAGGCCGCTGCCGATGCTGCCCGACGGCGCTGTGTGCGAGAGAACGCCTTGGGTCTGGCGCGACATATCGACCACAACGTCATTGATGGCGATAGTGCCTAAGCGGACACGCCTTACGCGCGCGACGGTGCCGCGCGACGGGCCGCCCAAGCCCCAACCGGTGACGGTCTCGATCGACGGAGTGAACCTACCGCGAAGCCCATGACGAAGGACGAACGGCCCGTAGAGGCCGACCGACATGCGCGAGCCGGTGTCGATGTCGAACGCAGCTTCGATGCCGTCGATGGCGCCTTCTATCTCGGGCACCGTGCCGTTGAAGACGAAGGGAATGGGTACGCCAACACCGTCCGGCGCCCAGGCGGCGGGGTCGCTCAACGTGACCGTGTGGGCGTCGTAGTCGATCTTCGCGACCAAGCGCTTGAAGAGTTCGTAGCCGATCATGCCATGAAAGGGCACGCCTTCGATCTCGCTTAAGCTCTCAAGCGGCACGACTGCGAATAGTTGATTGCGGAAGCGCACGTTGCCTGTGGCCACAGTGTCGATCCGGGCGAACGCTGCCGCTTCACTGGCGTCGCCAGAGCCCCAGACGCGCGCGTCGCCTACGGGGCGCAGACGCAGCGCGCGTGCGACCGTTGGGGTGATCACGTTCGACGCGCCGGTGTCGAGCAGCAATGCGAACGGCCGGCCGTTCAGTTTGACGTCTACGTATATGTGGTTGTTGACGAAGCGGAACGGTTGTACCGACTTGCGTGCACCTCGGCCGAAGGCGAAGTCCGGTTTCGGCGGCGGCGGAACGGCAAAGTCGGCGTCGGCGACGACGGGATTCAATTCCACCTTCGTCACGACCCGCTCCGTCCCGAAGGCCGCCGCTGCGTTCGAGCTTCGGATGCGGTGTGCGATCAATAGCCCGCCGGTGGGGCGGTAGTCCTCATAGCTAGTCGTGCGGGTTTCGGTGGCGCCGACTTCGATCACGCGGTCGAGCATCTTGGTCTGCGCATCGAACCAGAGTTCGAACGGCAGTCCGCCTTGGGGTGCTACTTCCAACGCCTCTTTTATGCGCGACCGGAACAGCTGAATCCGGAAGCCGATCCGCGCAGGTCCGGTGCGCGCGGGGTACCAATAGGCCAGCGCGTTGCGGTACTGCGCCGAGACGGCTTGCGCGCGGCGGTCGCCACCCTCCGGCACGGTGACAATGCCGGCCGTATCTTGGAACCACGTGCGGCGTCCATCGAAACCCTCAGCGCCCGACATCGGTCCCAGCTTGAAGCGCGTGACTGTGCGGCCCGTCATCACGTCGGTCAGTGTCGTGCCGGTGCCTTCGAGCCCCGCTTGGCGCAAGCGATAGGTGAGGCGGATCGCGTTCAGTCTGTCGAGCGCGGCGCCGCCTGCGGCCGCCTTCGTTTGCGCCGTCACCATCTGCAGATCGCGCGCATGTGCCGATGGCGTGGCGAACACCAGCAGCAGCAACGAAGTCGCGAGGGCGCGGGCGAACGTCATGCGCTGCGACTATAGCAGCAAACGGCGGCGGCTACTGCAGGGCGGCGCTCAGGAATCGCAGCGTGTTTTCGCCTGCAACCTTGCGGATTTCGTCTTCGGTGAACTTGGCCTTCAGCATGGCGTCGATCAGGGCTGCCGACTCGGACGCGTCGAAGCGCACCGTCGTCGTGCCGTCGTAGTCGGAGCCGAGTGCCACGTGATCGACGCCGATCAGGTCGATCGCGTAGCGCAGCGATTTGACTACGCCGGCAGGCGTCGTGTCGCAGACCGCGCCGTCCCAATAGCCGATGCCGATGAGGCCGCCTTTTGCGGCGATCGCGCGCATGTGCGCATCGCTCAAATTGCGGGGCGAGTTGCAGGCGCCGCGCACGCCGGTGTGGGAGACCACCATCGGCTTCGTTGCGATCTGCACCACGTCGTCCACGACCTTTTCGGATGCGTGCGCAAGATCGATGATGATGCCCGCCTCTTCCAGCGCGTGGACGGTCTGCACGCCGAACGGCGTCAGCCCGCCCTTGCTCACGCCGTGCAGCGAACCGCCGAGCTCGTTGTCGAAGAAGTGCGTGAGGCCGATCATGCGGTAACCGGCATCTTTCAGTTTCTGCAGGTTCGCGAGATCGCCTTCGAGCGCGTGGGCACCTTCGATAGCGAGCAGACCGCCGACGACCGGCTCGCCCTTCGCGCGGCGCGCCAGTAGGCTTTGCAAGTCGCCGCGCGTGCGCACCACGAGCAGCGCCTCCGGATCGCGCTTGGCCGCGTCGTTCAATTTCTCGGCTTGATAGAGCGCGCGCTCCAGGAGGCTGCTCCACGTCTTCAGCGGCCAGAGTTGCACCTTCACCAAGAGCGCGATCTGGTCGCTGTCGCCCTTCGTCTTGTTGTAGTTCTGACCCTCCGGCGATTTCGTGACGGCAGAGAACACTTGCAGCACGAAGCGGCCTTCACGCAGGCGCGGCACATCGACATGGCCGATCGTGCCGCGGGCGAGCACGTCGCGGTTCCAGAGCAGCGTGTCCGAATGCAGGTCGGCGAGGTTGAGCCGGGCGTGCAACGCCTTCGCCTCCGCATTGACCTTGTAAGGCGCGTGCGGCACGACCTTGTTCAGCCCAGCCTCAACGATCGGCGGCGCGGCAACCAAAGCCCCCGCGCTCGCGAGCAGCAGCACAATCACGATCCCGGTCAGCCAGCGCCGCATGTTGCAGTCCCTCCGCGAACCGGACTCTAGGCGATCCGCCCTGGCACGTCATCTCGGCATGTCATCGTAGCGGATCGTAGTCGCCGTGCCCGCGGCCCCTTGTGGGCATGCCGCGCAATGGGTCATAGTCGCCGTCTGCCATCGTGGGTGCGGAACGGGCGTCTTCGGGGCTTGCGGCAGCACGGAGCATCATGGTGGCGATGCGGGTGGCGGAGAGCAGGTCGTCGCGTTCTTTGACGATGAGGCCGTCTTTGCGGTGGTAGAGGCGGAATTCTTCGAACCACTCGGCGAGGTGGCTGAAGACTTTTAGGCGGCCGGTCTTCATGCGGTCTAACATCGCCATGACGCCTGCTTCCAAGCCGAAGCCGCCGTCGCCGTGGGTTGCGTGTGCGCGCAGCATGTTTAGACCTTGCGCGCGGTACTGTGCCGCCAACGTGTCGCCGGAACCTTTGTCGTGCTGCATTCCGTCGTGCGGCCAGGCCCATTTGAGGCGGCCCCAGGGTTTGATCGCTGCGGCGTGGACGACCGGCGTTTGCTCGCGCACGCGATAGGCGTTCGTCACGTAGACGCAGTCGGCGTCGCGGTCCCAGGCGAGCTTGACCGCCGCGAACGGGTGATCCCAGCCGAAGTCCATCGCGGCGATCAACGCCCAGTGCGGCGGCACTTCGAACGCGTCCACGCGGATCTCGCTTTCGGCGATCGGGAATACGCGGCCGGACCCTAAGATCGGCACACCGTGGGCGCGGGCGTCGCGTTCGTGTTCAGGGAAGGACGCGACGATGCGAGCTCGTTCTTCGGGGGCGATGTGTTCGGCGTCTTCGATCGTCATGTTGACGTCGGCGATGCCGTCACCCCCGCGCATCAGGCGGGCGACGACTTCGCTCAGGCCCTTCAAGGGCGTGAACGTCGTGTAGATGATGCCGCGGGTCGCAACGAGGCGGGCGAGTGCTTCGCCGTAGATGTCGGCGGGCGGTTCCTCGTCGCACCAGATGACGTGTTTCGCGGTGCCCTGCCAGGACTCGCGGCCTTGATCGTAGCGCTTGAAGCCGAGGCGCGAGAAGCCGCCGGACTCATGACGCACCAGGACGGTGTCCACGAGATCGGCGACGCCGCGGCCGCGTTTCACTTCGCCGAGCGCATCGGCAGGGATGGCGCCCGTGCCCCAATGTGCGACGGGACCGAGCAACGCACGCTGTGGGTTGTCGCGCGTGGTCTCACCCGTGTCGCACGCAGCCCACGCATCGATCATGTGGCCGAAGCGGCGGCCTTGCCACCAATCGGGATAGCGGCCGGTTAGATGTATCGCCAGTTCCATCGCGCCCGCGTGCGTTTTTCCCTGCTGATTGCCCGCGCGCAACAGGCGTTCGCCGGCGCCGGCGCTCAGGTCATGAAACAGCTTCTGTTTCGGGTACGGACGATAGTGAGCGAGCTTGCTCACGCTCAGGCGGCGTTCGTGTTCCGCCGTCAGCCGCTTCTCGAGTGCGGAGAAATTCACGGAGGTGGCCCAGGGTTGAGAGAAGTTCAGCATCGGTGAGTTGGCTCCATGTGGCTTCGGGGGGAGGCGCGTCGGCAGTCAGGGACATGACCGCGCGGAGATAGGCGGAGGGGTCTTTTTCGCGGAGGCGCTCCACGGCTTCGGCGCCTTTGCGTTCGAAATCGGCTGCAATAACGGCGACCGCTTGCGCGGCCAAGGTTCGGCGCAGGCGCGCGGTTTCATCGGTCACTTCGTGATGCTCCAAATGCAAAAAACCCGGGCCGCTTTCGCGGTCCGGGCGGATTTCCACCAATAGGGAGAATTGACGCCGAATATCGCCGAAAACGCCGAAAAAGTCAAGAAGAAATTTTCAGTCTGGCTGATATCCGCGGCGGATTCGGTTGGGTCAGCTCGCCGCATCCAACCCGTCGCAGCAGCTGTTTTCACTTATATTCCTTGGCGTGCGGCCCGCCCAGATAGATTTTCCGCTTGACTTGTTAATGTGTATCACTTATATTATGACTTTGCTGAAAAGGCGAGATTCCGTATGACCTCTGCGCCTGCTGCCCCCTCCCCCACCAAAGCCACGCTCTACACGGCGACGTCCTATGTCTGCGACCGGGAAACCCGCGAGTTGGGCGAGGATTATCCGGAACTCAGGAAGATCGCGCGCGCCTACCGCCTGCTCGAGCACCGGCTCACCGCCGCGCAGGCCGGGTTGCGCGCGCGGCGGTCGCTTTCAAGCGTCATGGACTTCAGCCTCGCGCTTGCCGACGCCAGTCACGACGCCAGCTTGGGCTCGACCGTCTCGCTCGCGCGCGACGCGTTCGTCGAGGCGCGAGTGGTCAAGATAGCCCGGCCTTGCCCGATTGTGCTGTGACGCCATCCGTTTCTAACGATCCGATCACAGGCGCGTGACGTGACCGCCTGGGCCGCGCCTGCGCGTGCTATGTTCGCGCGACCCTAGCGAGGCCATGGTTTGCGATCGATCCGGCTGGTTTACCTGCTGATCTGCCTTTGTTTGCTGCTCCCGCCGGGCGCGGCGCAGGCGGAGCCGCGGCCCTACGGCTCGCAACCGCTGATCCGGCTTGCCAACGGGCGGCCCGGCGTGATGGTCGCGGTCAACGGCTATGGCATGTTTCCGTTTTTGGTCGACACGGCGACGAGCCATACGGTGCTGACACCGCAACTGCGCGACCGGCTTCGGATTCCATCGAACGGCGGCGACACGCTTTCCGTCGTCACCGCTGCGGGGATCGTGCGCTCGCAGTTTCACACGATCAGAGAAGTCGCGACCGCCGGCGTGATCGTCGAGCGGATCGACGCCGTGGTGATGGATTTGCCCCGCTCGCTTGGTGTGGCTGGAATTCTTGGCGCAGACTTCTTGTCCAATTTCACAGTCGATCTCGATCCCGGCCGGCGGTTGCTGACGCTTTATCCTGAGCGTAGCGTCGTTCAGCCGCCGGGATTTCAGCGGGTTGCCGGTACGGTGAACAGTGCCGGGTTCATCGTGGTGACAGGGCGGATCGACAACGTCGCGACATGGTTTGTCTATGACTCGGGGGCCGCGCTCACCGTCGCCAACTCTGCGCTGGCACGACAGACCCTGCGCACTCCGAAGATCATCGCGCGCAATATCGTGAGCAAAGTCGTGGACGCGGTACAGCAGCGGGGCGACGCGGAGTCTTTGAACTTCCGCCGGCTTTCGTTAGGCCCCGCGACGTGGTCGGACCGGCGCGTTCTGATCGCACGCATGCATGTGTTCGAGCAGGTCGGCCTCGACGACAGGCCCACGATCTTTGTCGGCGCGGACTTGATGGCGGGGCGGCGCGTGATCTTGGACTATCACGGCGCCGCGCTCTACCTCACGCGCTGAGCGTCAGTTCAGGAAGCGGGCGGAGAAGCGCGTGACTGCGCCGCGTTCCTTCACGCAGGCCGCGCCGCTACCCAATCGCGCGCGGTAGACCGGGATGCCCGAGCCCGCCGACTGGAACGGGTCGCGCAAGCGCATGTGAACAGCCAGTTCGTCCTTCGCCGCGCCGGCCTTTGCGATCGCCGCCACACGCGCGTCGGCCTTGTCGCCGTCGGCGGCTTCGAGATTGAGCGCCAAGCGCTGACCCGCCGCTTCCGCTTGGAACGCGACGGCGCGCGGATGCATGTTCACGACCCACAAGCAGTTGTCCACGACCTTGAACAAGATCGTCGCGCACGCTTCACCACATTCGGGGAGCGACGCGGACGGCGCGACGGCTGCAACCGGTGCGACGGCGGCCATGGGCGGCGCGCTTGCGACGACTGTTGCGGGCGGTGCCTCGGTCGCGGCGAGCGCGGGCGCTTCAGGTTTGCTGCGCGGCAAAGGCGGATAGGCGGGCGGGGCGGCAGGCTTTGCG
>JABFRX010000058.1 GCA_013140995.1 Alphaproteobacteria bacterium
GCTCAAGATGACGCAGGAGATTTTCGGGCCTGGCGATCCCGACGTCGCGGCGGAGACGAGTCATAAGGCGGATACCGCGGCGTTCAGCGCGGCGGGTGAGAACACCGTCGATCTGATGCAGACGGCGATGAAGCTGTTCGAGTATTTCGGAGCGATCACGGCGGACCGGCGGAAGAACCCGAAGGACGATGTTTCGTCGATCATCGCGAACGGTATGATCGACGGGCAGCCGATCGGCGAGCGCGAGGCGATGAGTTACTACATCATCATCGCGACCGCAGGGCACGATACGACGAGTTCGACTGCGTCCGGCGGGTTGTTGCAGCTTTTGAAAAACCCCGAGCAGATGGCGAAACTGAAGGCCGACATGAGTCTTGTGCCGAACTTCGTTGAGGAATCTATCCGCTGGGTCACGCCGGTGAAGCATTTTATGCGGACTGCGATGCAGGACTACAAACTGCGCGACAAGACGATCAAAGAGGGCGACGGCTTGTGCATGTTCTATTGGTCGGGCAACCGCGACGAAGAGGTGTTCGAGGAGCCGAACACGTTCAAGGTCGACCGGAACGTGACGAAGCACGTCGCGTTCGGGTACGGCGCGCATGTGTGTCTGGGCATGCACCTGGCGCGGATGGAGATCAGGGCGCTCTACAACGAACTCCTGCCGCGGTTGAAGTCGATCGAACTTGCGGGCACACCGAAGAACACGCTGGCGAACTTTGTGAGTGGTCTGAAGACGCTGCCGGTGCGCTACAAGATGGCGTAGCGCCTACGCTTTTGGCGGTTTGAGTGTCACCAGCGTTTGACGGATTGCGACTTGATCGCCGGGTTTGGCGGTGACGGTGTCGACGATGCCGTCGCTGGCTGCTTTGAGTTCGTGCTCCATCTTCATCGCTTCGAGGATGACAAGGACTTGGTTCTTCGCGACGGCCTGGCCCGGCTCGGCCGCGACTTTGATGATGCGGCCCGCCATCGGTGCGCGGACGACGTTGGCGCCGGCTGCGCCTTTCGGTTCTGCGGGTGCGTAGGTGATGTCTTCGAAGAGGGCGGTGGTTTTTCCGTCGTGCAGGCCGAGTTGGAGCGCGGCGCCGCGCTTATCGATGCTTGCATGAAGCCGGCCCGTCGGCGTGTCCACGATAATCATGCTCGGCGTGGAGCGGTAGGCGCGCAGGATCTCGTGCAGCGTAACGTCTGCGACGCGGCCGTTTTCGACGATGACCTCGCGTTCCTTGTCGCGTTCGCGCAACTTCACTCTCGTGCGGCGTACGCCCGTTGAGGTCCATCCGTTGCCACGTCCGTATGCCAAGAAAAGGGCGGCAATGGCGCTGGCGTCGCTTGACAAGTGGTCGTCCGCGAAGGCCGGTTGGCGTTCGAGCCAGTTGATGTCGACCGCGCCTGCCACGACTGCATCGCGATTCAGCAGGTCGATCAGGTACGATCTGTTTGTTCGGGGCCCGACGAGATCAAGCTCCTTGAGGTCATCGATCAATGCCTTGCGCGCATCTTCTCTGGTCGGTCCCTTGGCGATAATCTTGGCGATCATCGAGTCGTAGTTGTCCGTGATCGCTGTTTCGCGCGACACTCCGATGTCAGCGCGGCTCTTTAGCCTGCTCGTGGCGAACCCGGCGATATGACCGAGCTGAGGCCGAAACGCGTCACCAGGGTCTTCAGCACATAAGCGGACCTCTATCGCGTGTCCCGCGATCTTCACATCGCTCTGTCGAAGCGGCAGTGCTTCTCCACGCGCGACCAGAAACTGCCACTCGATCAGGTTTGTGCCGGTTACTTCCTCCGTCACCGGGTGTTCGACCTGGATGCGGGTGTTCATTTCGAGGAAGTAGAAATGGCCGTCGCGGTCGAGGAGGTATTCGACGGTGCCGGCGTTTGTGTAGTTCACGGCCTTGGCGAGGGCGACAGCGGCTGAGCCCATGCGGTTGCGCAGGTCTTCGCTTACGCCGGGGGCTGGGGCTTCTTCGATGATTTTTTGGTTGCGGCGTTGGATGGAGCAGTCGCGTTCGCCCAGGTGGATGATGTTGCCGTGAGAGTCTCCGAAGACTTGCACTTCGATGTGGCGGACGTTGTCGAGTGCTTTCTCCAGGATCATGCGGTCGCTGGCGAAGGCCGAGAGCGCTTCGCGTTTGGCGGAGGCCAGCGCTTCGGCGAAGTCGGCTTCCCCCGTCACGCGGCGTTGGCCGCGGCCGCCGCCACCGAGGGCTGCTTTGATGAGGACGGGCCAGCCGATCTTCTTTGCTTCCGCGAGCAGCTTCGCCTCGGCTTGGTCGTCGCCGTCGTAGCCGGGGATCACTGGGACGCCGGCTTTGCGGGCAATTTCCTTGGCGTTGCCTTTGTCGCCCATGGCGCGGATCGCGGCGGGAGAGGGGCCGATCCAGACGAGGCCCGCGTCGATCACGCTTTGGGCGAAGTCAGGGTTCTCGGAGAGGAAGCCGTAGCCGGGATGGATAGCTTCGGCGTTCGTTTGCTTGGCAGCGGCGAGGATGCGTTCGACGTTGAGGTAAGAGTCGCGCGCGGGCGACGGACCGATATGGACGGCGGCGTCAGCCTCTTCGACCTGCAGCGCGCGCTTGTCGGCGTCGGAGTAGACGGCGATGGCGCGCAGGCCCAATGCCTGGGCTTCGCGCACGATGCGCACCGCGATCTCGCCGCGATTGGCGATGAGGACGGATTTGAAGGGGCGGTAGATCACGCGTTGCCACGTCCGGGGAGCGTGCCCATGTGTTTGGCTATGATGCTCAGCATCACTTCGTCGGCGCCGCCGCCGATGGAGGCGAGGCGGCCGTCGCGGTAGCGCCTGGTGATGGGCGTTTCCGACATAAAGCCCATGCCGCCCCAGTATTGCAGGCAGGCGTCGCTGACTTCCCGCTGCAGGCGGGCGGCTTTCAGCTTGGCCATGGAGGCCAGCTTCGTCATGTCTTCGCCGGCGACGTAGCGTTCGACGGCCGTCCACGTCAGCGCGCGCAAGGCTTCGAGTTCGGTTTGCAGTTCGGCCAGGCGGAAGTGGACGACTTGGTTGTCGAGGACGCTTTTGCCGAAGATTTTGCGCTCGCGGGTGTAGGCGATCGTCTCGTCGATCGACTTTTGCATGCCGGTCAAGGCGGCCAGCGCCGCGTACATGCGCTCTTCCTGGAACTGCACCATTTGGTACGTGAAGCCCAGGCCCTCTTCGCCGATGCGGTAGCTTTGCGGGACGCGCACGTCGTCGAAATGGATTTGCGCCGTGTCGCTCGAGTGCATGCCGAGTTTCTTCAGCGTGCGGGCGACGGTCACGCCCTTCGTCTTCATCGGCACGCAGATCATCGTCTTGTTGCGGTGGACGGGGCCGTCGCCGGTGTTCGCGAGCAGGCAGATCCAATCGGCCTGCGCGCCGTTTGTGGTCCACATCTTGCCACCGTTGATGACGTAGTCGGCGCCGTCGTGTCTTGCGTTCGTCGTGATCGCCGCGACGTCGGAGCCGGCGCCGACTTCGGATACGCCGAGGCAGGCAACGAATTTGCCTTCAATCGAGGGCCTCAGGAACTGTTCGCGCACCTCATCGGAGCCGAAGCGGGCGAGCGCGGGGGTTGCCATCTCCGTCTGCACGGCGATTGCCATCGGGATGGCGCCGCAGTTGATGTGGCCCAGCGCCTCGCAATAGACGGCGGCGTAGGAGTAATCGAGGCCGAGCCCGCCGAACTTCTCGGGCTTCGTGATGCCGAGGAAGCCTGCTTTGCCCATCTTGCCGAAGACTTCATGGGCGGGGAACGGCGGGTTCTCCTCCCACTTGTCGACGTGCGGATTGATCTCCGTGTCGATGAACTTGATCAGCGAGCGGCGGAGTTCCTCATGTTGCGGTGTTAGTTGCATCAGTTCTTGGGCCGCGTGACTGCCATCATTATGCGGTAGAAGATCCAAACCGGCAGGACGACGATGGCGCCGATCACCGCGTATTTCCAAGCCCAGTCGATCGCGTCGAAGACCAACGCCCAAGCGTTCTGGATCGTCGCGCCGAATTCCTTCCAGAGATTCACCGGGTCGACGCCGAACGTCCAGAGAATGAGGCCGACGATGAACGACAGCAGGATGAGCCTGAAGATGGTGGGCACTATCGGGCCGCCGAAGATTTTTTCCATCGTTTCTTACTCCTCACATCCTGGCCACGCCGAACGAGTTGGGCCGCAGCGCACGTTCGGCCGCCTCTTTGCAGACGTCAAGACACAAGCCCACGACGCGGCGGCTGTCGCGCGGGTCGATGATGCCGTCATCCCACAATCTTGCGGTTGCGAACAGGGCGGTGGACTGTTCGTCGTAGGTGTCGACGATTTGGTTGGCGGCGGCTGTCAGCGCTTTTTGGTCGGGCTCGCGGCCGGCGCGGCGTGCGCCTTCTTCGCCCAAGATGGTCATCACCTTCGCCGCCTGCTCGCCGCCCATCATGGCGATGCGATTGTTCGGCCAGGCGAAGATGAACCGGGGATCGAAGGCGCGTCCACACATGCCGTAATTACCCGCGCCGAATGAGGCGCCAATGTGGAGCGTAAGCTTCGGGACGGCTGCGTTCGTCACGGCTTGGATCATTTTCGAGCCGTGCTTGACGATACCGGCGCGCTCGGCCTCGGTTCCCACGATATAGCCGGTCGTGTTCTGTAGGAAGAGCAGCGGCACGTTTGCTTGATCGCACAGCTGGATGAACTGCGCGGTCTTGACGGCGCCTGCCGCGTCGATCGGGCCGTTGTTGCCGATGATGCCGACGGCGTGGCCTTCGATCGCCGCGTGGCCACAGACCGTGTGCGGGCCGTACTCGGGTTTGAAGTCCAGCCAGTCTGAGCCGTCGACGATGCGGGCGATGACTTCGCGCACGTCGTAGGGCTTGCGGTAGTCGACGGGGACAACGGAAAGCAGTTCCTCGGCGTCGTAGAGCGGGTCCTTGTACGTGCGCTTCGGTCGCGGTTGGCCCCAACCGATCTTGGCCAGGATGTCGCGAGCGAGGCGGATGCCGTCGCGGTCGTCCTCGGCCATGTATTCGGCGAGGCCTGAGATTTCGTGGTGCAAGACCGCGCCACCCAAATCTTCGTCGGTGGCGATTTCGCCGGTCGCGGCCTTTAGCAAGGGCGGGCCGGCGAGGAAGATTTTCGAGCGGCCGCGCACGACGACGACGTAGTCGCTGAGGCCCGTCTGGTAGGCGCCGCCTGCGGTGGAGGAACCGTGCACGACGGCGACGACGGGGATGCCGGCTTTCGACAGCTTCGCGAGGTTTGCGAATGTGCGGCCGCCGCGCACGAACATCTCTGCCTGGCGCAGCAGATTGCCGCCGGCGCTCTCGACGAGTTGCACGTAGGGCAGTTTGTTTTCGAGCGCGATCGCTTGCGCGCGCAGGGCCTTGTCGACGCCCATCGGCGTGCCCGCGCCGCCTCGGATGCCGGCGTCGCTGGCGTTGATGACGACGCGCGCGCCGGACACAGTTCCGATGCCGGTGATGACGCCGCCGCCGCTGGCGTTACTCTCGCCGTCGTCATCGTGCATCTTGAGACCGACGAGCGTCGAGAATTCGAGGAACGGCGTGCCGCGGTCGAGCAACAGGTCCACGCGGTCGCGGGGGAGCAATTGGCCGCGCTCTTCGAACTTCTTGGCCGACTTGGCGGAGTTTGCGCGGACTTTGGCTTCGATCGCGCGAACGTGACCCAAGAGCCTTAGGTGGCCTTCGCGGTTAACGCGGGCGGCTTCGCCGTTCAAATCGACGCGACTTTCGATGGCTGGCATTCGGCACTCTTGATGAATCTTCGCCAGATTGCATGTGCGCTGCGGTGGCGTCCATGGGGCATGAGAAAAGCGAACGTGGACGCGGGGCTCGGGTCAGAATAAATTCGTGTCCGACGTCCTTTGGGGTCTCTTGATGTTTCGCCTTGTTGCCGTGGTTGCGGCGGTTCTCGCAGCCGGTTCGATCGCTCTCGCGCAGCCTGCGCCACAGGTGCGGCGTGTGGAGAAGGGGAACCTTGTTCTTGAGAACATCCCGGACACGCCCGCGTGGCTGCGCGAGCGGCTGAGGCTCTACCAAGCTGCGCGCGGGTCGGTGTTTTTGGATTTTGCGCCGGACGGACGCGGGATTCTGATTCAAACGCGGTTTGCCGAGACGAACCAACTGCACAAGGTGGAAGCGCCGATCGGTATGCGGCGGCAGATCACGTTCTACGACGAGCCGGTGAATACGGCGCAGTACCGGCCGGGCAAATGGCCGAAGCGGGAGATCTTGTTCAGCCGCGACTACTTCGGCAACGAGTTGTTCCAGCTTTATTTGGTCGACGAAAAGAACGGCAACGTCGTGCGCTTCACGGACGGCAAGACGCGCAATACGAGCCCGGTGTTTTCGCCAGACGGAAAGTGGATCGCGTGGTCGAGCGTTGCGTCCGATTCCGGGCGCTATCGTATCATGGTGGCCGACGCGTCGGAGCCGCGGAAGGTGCGCATGGTGCTGGAGGAGGATGGCAGCTGGTCGCCCGGTGCGTTCTCGCCCGATGGCCAGACGCTTGCCGCCGTGCGCACGAATTCGGTGAACGATCAGCAGATGTGGTTGGTTGACCTCACCAACAATCGTAAGGCGCAGATCAAGCCGTCGCCGGTGAAGGTGTTTCGCGGGTCGCCTGCGTTTTCGGCGGATGGGCGAAATCTATTTTACATTTCCGACGACGACTCCGAGTTCCGCCACGTTGCGCGCTACAATCTTGGCACGGACGACGAAGACGCGTTGGTCAGCGATTTGGTATGGGACGTGGAGGCGATGGAGCTTGCGCCGAACGGGCGGACGATCGCGTTCTCGGTCAACGAGGGGGGCGTGTCGCGGCTTTACACGATGGCGGCGGGCGGCGGGCGGCGCTTGCCTGGGCCGAAGCTGGCGCCGGGGGAGCTTGAGAACTTGCGGTTCAGCGCGGACAGTCGGCGGCTTGGGTTCACGCTCAACGGTACGGCCGGACGCGACGCTTTCGTATGGGATTTGGGAAAACGGCCGCCCGTGGCGTGGACCGACAGCGAAGTTGGCGGGCTCGAAAAGTCCGCGTTCGTGGAGCCGCAGCTCGTCGAGTACGACACGTTCGACGAGGTGGACGGTAAGAAGCGGCGGATATCGTCGTTCGTGTACAAGCCGAAGGGTGTGGCGAAGGCGCCGGTGCTGATCTCGATCCATGGCGGGCCAGAGTCGCAGTTCCGGCCGAACTTCAACGCGTTCATTCAGTATCTGGTGCAGGAGCTGAAGATTGCCGTCGTGGCGCCGAACGTGCGCGGGTCTACCGGCTATGGGAAGTACTTCGTCGAACTCGACAATGCGAACCGGCGGATGGACTCGGTCAAGGACATCGGCGCGACGCTCGCGTGGATCGGCGCGCAGAGCGATTTGGACGCGCGGAAGGTTGCCGTTTATGGCGGCTCCTACGGCGGGTTCATGTCGTATGCAGCGATGGTCGAATACAACGACCGCTTGGCGGCTGGGATCAGCGTCGTCGGTATCTCGAACTTCCTGACGTTCTTGAACAACACGAGCGGCTACCGGCGCGACCTCAGGCGGGCGGAGTATGGCGACGATCGAGACGGGCGGATGCGGGAGTATCTGCAACGCATCTCGCCGCTCACCAACGTCGCGCGGATCAAGCGGCCGATGCTGATCATTCAAGGCGCGAACGATCCGCGCGTGCCCGCGACCGAAGCCGCACAAATGTTGAAGGCGATCCGCGCGAATAGGGCTGAGGCTTGGTACATGCTCGCCAAGGACGAGGGGCACGGGTTTCAGAAGAAGGCCAACCGCGACGCGCAGAACGCAGCAATCGCGGCGTTTCTGAAGCTGAAGCTGCTGGGGCAGCCATTGCAGTAACTTGCGGCTCGATTTCGTTAGGGTCTGCGGCCAATTCGGTTTTTCGTGATGGTGAGCAGCGTTACCTTGTCGCCGGTGATAGCAAAGGTGACGGTTACAGGATTGCCCGCAGCGAGGTAGCCAACGTCATTGGCAGACGCCGAGCGTCCCGAGTTGAACTTCACCGTGAGCGTGAGCGAGCCGTTGCGCGAAACGAAATCGGTTGTCCGGATTTGACCGGGCTCCATCGTTGTCACGGCCAACTCCCGGCCGCCTTGCAGAAGGCGCGCTTCGCTGACCATTTCGGCGGAGCGGTTGACAATTGTGAGCTGGCTGGGCTGTACGGAGACACCAAACAACGCGCTCGCAAAGGCTGCGGCGATTGCCAGTACAACGAGCGCAAGACCGATTAGGACGATTTCCCTTTCGATCATCGGCTTAATCGTCCGAGCGGCGGACGAAGGCTCTTGTGACGAGGAAGAGTAGGAGTGCGACGCCCGCCAGGCCGAACACCGCGGTCCAGCCGCCGAAGATCGAGGTGGCGACGGTGCCGATCACCGTTTGTGCGAACCAAAGCAAGGTGTCCCAGGCGCGCGCGAAGAAATCGGCAACGTCCATCGGCAGTCCCTCCACATGCGCTGCCGGTGCTCTTGCGCAAGCGCACCATCAGCCCCTAACAAATCGGCCCATCGCGCATATGGGGACAATTTAAGGCAAATGAACGGCGAAACGATCAAAGACGTGCTCGATCTGCTCAACCTTGAGGCGATCGAAGTGAATATGTTCCGGGGGGTGAGCCCAAAGGATCGCTGGCAACGCGTGTTCGGGGGCCAGGTTTTGGGCCAAGCGCTGGTCGCGGCCTACCGCACGGTCGATGCGCGGGTGTGCCACTCTCTTCACGCATATTTTATCAGACCGGGCGATCCGAAGGTGCCGATCCTCTACGAGGTCGACCGCGCGCGGGACGGCAAGAGCTTTGCGACACGGCGCGTGGTCGCGGTGCAGCACGGCGAGCAGATTTTCAACCTGTCGGCGTCGTTCCAGGTGCCGGAAGAGGGGCTGGAGCACCAGTTCGATATGCCCAAGGTGAAGGGGCCGGATGGTCTTGAAACCGAAGACGAGCGCCGGCGGCGGCTTGCGCATCAGCTGCCCGAGGCCGTGCGGAACCATGTGACGCGACAGAATCCGATCGAGATTCGGCCGGTGGAAGACGACGACGATTTGATGAACCCGAAGAAGGCGCCGCCCTATCAGCACGTTTGGATGAAGGTGCGGGGCGACATGCCGAGCGACCTTTCCATGCATCAATGCGTGCTGGCGTATGCGTCCGACATGACGCTGCTCGACACATGCCTGATCCCGCACGGAATCAGCTGGTATTCAGGGCGGCTGCAGTCGGCGAGTCTGGATCACGCGATGTGGTTCCATCATCCGTTCCGCGTGGACGAATGGCTGCTTTATGCGCAGGACAGCCCGAGTGCGGCAGGTGCGCGGGGCTTGAACCGCGGGAGTGTGTTTACGCGGGATGGGAAACTGGTGGCCTCTGTCGCGCAAGAGGGGCTGATCCGGGTGCGCGGTTAGGCGAATCTAGGACGGCGCGTGCGCGTTTTACGCGAACTTAGCGGAGACCGCTCGCTTTAGTATTTTGTTAAGGGGTGGGCCTTAGGCTGCAACTTGTTAGTAACCCGGCCTTCCCCAGAGGCCGGTTCGAGTCCCCCGCCGGCCGAGTCGTCCCCCATTCATCCGGCTCTCCGGCAAAGAGGCGGCCACCCAGCAACCCCCATTGCTGATGGGTTACGGGCGTGGATGAAACCCAGTCATCCACGCCCCCGCCTGTTTCTTGCCCCGCCTGACTATTTCGCCGATGATCTGGGGGTGCGTCTTGAGCAAACCAGCCGGTTCAGTCTTGCCCTTTTGGGGGCGCTGGCGATTCACGTCTTGGCGCTGGTTGGGCTCGCGCTTTCGATTTCGTTTCAGCCCCCGAAACCTCAACTGGTCGAGGCGCGGATCGTGGCCGTCGCGGTTGCCCCCGCGCCGCCGCCGCCACCCGATGTCGAAGCTTTGGCGCCCGTCGATGCGCCGGTGCTCATACCCCGCTTCCGCCCGCGTGAGCCGCGCGGCTTGAACCCCGAGCAGCAGAGCCGGCATGGCGATCCGGCGCTCGCAGTCTGGAAGTACTTATGCAATCGCGACCTATCTCTTGGTGACACGGTGCGGCGCGACTGTCCGGCTTTCGATTTCGGCGGTTTGGACATGAACGTGCGCGATCCGTTGAACCGGCGTGGCGATGCGGGCGTCATGCTCGGCAACGGCACGGCGACGATGTCGCTCGAGGAGGCGGGCGTTGCACGCGGCTGGATCAGACCGCCGCCGCCTAAGGGGCAGAGCAGCCTTGCGGGGACCACGGACCAGGTCAATAAGCCGGGAGGTCACGAACTCTATGAGGATCTGCCGCAGCTCGAGCACCCGATGGAGGGCGCGCCCGATCCCAATTAGTGCGTCGCGTGGCGTTGACGTTCGGCGTGGCCGGCGCGGGCCAATGCAGTTGCGATGTTGTTGAGGCGGCCGATCGACTCGAACACCATATGGATCGCACCGTTCGTGTTCAGGTCTTCCGACGGGGCAGCCGTTGCGCGTGCCTCAAGGCGGTCTATCAATAGCGCCAGTGCTGCGATGTCGTTGGTGGTACTGGGCGGTGGACCGAACGTATCTTCGGCGAGATCTTCGTTGTGATCGGGATGCGTTTCGCTCAAATACGAAAACAGCGACTCCGCGCGGGCGCCGACCTCGATCGCGGATTCGCGCAGACGTGGGCCGTCTTTTGTGCCGTTCGCCTGGGCGCGGGCCGCGATCGTGCGCAGTTCGCCGGTGATCGCGGCAAGCTCGGCGCCGAGCGCGGTCGAGGGTTCGACGGCCGGCATGTGGGCTTCAATATCTTCTGCGTGCTGGTCGAGCGCGCGGCCCATTGCCTTAAGGCGTGCGGCGCGGTCGGCACTCGCCGCCAAGTCTTTAACGTCTGCGGCGAACTTGCCGAGCGCGGATTTAAGCGAGGCGGTGTGGCCGGACTGTTCCTGCGCGGCGTTCATCTCGGCTGCGAGATCTTTGAGGCGCGCCATGATCTCTTCGCCCGGCACATCGGCCAAGGTGCGCTGCGGCGCGCGGGAGAGGATGCTTGTGTCGCTATTCAGCAGCGGGCTTGCGGGCGAGGCTGCGAGCAGGCGTTCCTCGGTCATGCGGATCGCAAGGTCGCGGATTTCGCCGCGCACGGTTTCGAGTTGAACCTGCAGCGCGTTTGCTAACGCGTGCAATTCCTGGCCGGCATTTGCGGGCGCCGGGTTGGCGAAGCGCTCTGCGATTTGATCGAGCCTTGCAATCGCCGATCTGAGGTCGCCCTCACCGGCGTTGTGTTGCTTATCAACGGCCGAGTTGATGGCCTCAGACGCCTGTTCGGCCTTCGCCCGAAGGCCTGCGAGGTTGGCGGTGACGGCTTGCTCGAGGGTGTCGAGGGCCGCGAGTTTGCGGCTCAAGCGTTCGTCGACGAGGCCGATCGTTTCGCTCAGCCGTGCGGAGAGGGTGTGAACCCTTTGCGTAGTTTTGCCGGCGTCTGTCGCGATTTGTTCGTAGGATCGCGCCAGTGTGGCTTGGGTTTCGCCAACGCTGTCCACCGTCTGTTTCAGCGCCGCAGCAGATGCCGCAAGGTCATCCGTGACCGACGCCGCGCGATCGCGTAGCGCTGCTGCCGCGCCGTCGAACCGGTCGTGAGTTTGTTCTAACCGGGCGCTAAGGGTGTCTAGGCGCCGTATGCGCTCGTGCGCCGCCGCGGTGAGCGACGCGTTCCCCAGGCGCAGTTCTTCGGCGGCAATGCCTGCGCCTTGACGCAGCGTCGCCGCCGCTTCGTTAGCGCCGTTAGCCGAAGCCGTTAGACCGCTAAGCGCTGCGTCGAGTTGGCGGCGGTTGCCGTCTTGTAGGCGGGCGAAATCGGCTGCTGCGGCTTTGAGGGCGTTTGTGGTCGTCGTGACGTCGTCAGCCAAGCGTTGCAACAGCACGGAGGATTGGCCGTCCAGCGCGATGTGGATTTGACCCTTCTGCGCCAGCGTTTTGAGCGCCGTCGTTTCGGTTAGACTGCGGCGGAGCGTTTCGCCGGCGCGCGCAAGTGCGCCGAACTCGTCCGTTCGTTCCGTGCCCCAAACCTGTTGCGTGATCTCGCCTTCCCCAACGGACGCGAGGCTGCGCTCCAGCGTTCTTAACGGTTGGATAATTCCTGAGTGCAGGAGGCCCGCTACAACGAGCAAGCCGATTACCAAGGCGCACAGCGCGCCGATGATGAGGATTTGGCTCCAGTTCAGCGCCGACGCGACGCCGCCGAGCGCGTGGTCTTGTTCGGCGGTACGCAGACGGTCGAGTGCAGTTCGCAGCGCGAGATACGACGCTTCAAGTTGCGGCGGCTGCGGCAGGGTTGCGAGGTCGTTCATTGCCGCCGTGCCGCGGAGTGCTGCCGATCCCGTTTCGGGTGCCGTTTGTGCAACATGGGCAAATGTTTCGCCGACGCCTTCGGCTTCACGTAACGCGGCGGTGGCGATTGGGCTGTCGCGGTAGATTTTCTTAAGTTGCGTTAGTGCGCGCTCGGCGTCGATCGTATGCCGCGTTAATTGCTGGCGGGCTTCAGCGTCGCCAGTCAGCCGGTAGTTGCGGTAGGTTCTCAGGAAGCCGGTGTGGCCCAGTGCTTTTTCGAGGGCCGCGATCTCTAGCGTGGCAGTGCTCTGCGGGCCGGCGGGATCGTTTAAGCCGCGCTGAAGTTCGCTGACGAAGCCGACAAAGTACGCGCCGCCCAGGACGAGGGCAGCGGCTGCAATGACGGCGCCAACGCTTAAGGCGCGGCTGAATGACGATAGCGTCCGCACGGTTTCCCCTGAGAAAGCGCCAAAAACAGCGCTTGCTCGTGCCGGTGATTCGCTAAGGATTCTAAGGAATAGCGGCTGGGGAGGGGAGAGTGGTTAGCCGCGGCCGAGGCGGTTGCGTTCGATGCGTTCCAGAATTGCATCGGTTCGCGCCATGTGGGCCGCAATATGGGCGACTGTGGTGTCGTGGGCGGTACGCCACGCGGCGAGGTGGCGCAACAAGCCCTTGTGCAACGTTTCAAGTTCGACCGCTTCTTGGCCCAGACCCTTCGCGAAGTTCGCGGTCTGCTTTTTTTGCTTCTTCGATTGTGCGGTGACTTGTTTCAAGTTTCTTGCTTTCGCTCGATGCCACAAGCGGACGTGCCGCCGAAGTGTTCCTTCAGCGGCACGTTAGGCGCACAAGGTAAAGAGTGCGTAAGTGGGGCGCGTTTAAAGAACGCGTTCCACTTTCGTCGACCGGCGCGGCTTTAGGTAGAAAGTGTCCGTCACGGTCATGCCATCGTTCAGATACTCGCCAAACAGCGTTTGGTAGCGGAACGTGACTTCGGCCATGATGACGCTCTGACCGTTACCCAAAATGTTCGGGATCGAAACGGGCGCCCCCTGCGTGCGGGGCGCGATACCGCGCGCGTCGCTCCAGTGAACGGTCGTGTTACCTGTGTTTTCGTCGGCGATGACCGACGTGACGCGGATCGTGGCGTTGCCGGTATCGAACGGATGCATGATGACGTTGAGTGCGCCCATGATGTCATCTATCTCGGGCGTTGTGACCAGCGTGTCTTGGGCGATAAGGTCGGCCGCCGACGAGGCGACATTGGAGACCTTGCGCGCAGCCAAGATGTAGTTCGCAATCTCCGACACGCCGAAGAGCGTCGTGAGCATGAGCGGAATGATGAGTGCGAACTCGATGGCCGACACGCCACTTTGCGAACGGCGAAACTTTCCGATGAAGCTGAGCATGGGTGGACCCTCAGTTATTCAGAAGCGAGCCGAACGGCTCGTTACGGAAGGAAATGGATGCTTCAAGCAAGCGGTGACCGCCGGCCATGTTAACGAACTGCGTGCCAACGGTCGGGGTCAGCATCGGCCATGTATAGAACGCGCGGACGACGATGACGTCGCCAGGGGCGCCGGGGTCAAATGTCAAATTGCCGGTCATGTTGCCGTTGTTGTCGAGCGCCGCTGGGAAGGCTGCGTTGTTGAAGCCGTTGTACTTACGTACGTCTAGGCCCAGCCGGGCGTCGCAACCCAACATCATCGAAATCTCGTTGCAAACAAGATCGCGGAACTGGTTGGCCGTCATACCCATCGATTGCGCCTCGCCGGTGCGGATCTTCCGCGCGGCGCCTACGATGCCGTTCTCAAGCGTGGTCGAAGCAAAGAAGATGAGCGAAATGTCCAGAACGGCGTAGAGAAGCATGAAGAACGGCATCGCGACGAGCGCAAACTCAACGACTGTGGCGCCGCCTTTCGCCTTCTTGAACCGGCTCATAAAGAGCATCGTGCGCGGTAGCAAAACCATCTGTCGCTCCTTCGTATTGCGGCCGCCGTAGCGCGTGCGCCAACGACCCTCTTTGAGGCAACAACAGCGTCTACCACCGACGGGCATGCCGCGAAAGCAAAGGGTGAGTGTTTGACGAATATTGGACTAACGAGTGCGATGTCGATTCACGTCTTGTTATGGATACTTGAAAGTGTCTAAGCGTTTCTATTGTGCCGATACACTTTCTTAAGTCTTGGCGGCCACTCTTGGGCGCAAAGGTGAGAGCCCGGCAAGGGTCTGCCTTTGTGTGGGCAATTTATGGGAGCCAAGAGCCATGACGCAGGCGAACTCGCGGAAGCCGCGCGGTTTCTTCAAACGATTTTTGAATTCGCGCGGCGGCAACGTTGCGATGATCTATGGTTTGGCGATGATGCCGACGATCGCGGCTGTCGGATCCGCGGTCGATCTGACGCGCGCGATGGTCGTGAAGATGCGGCTTGGCGAGGCGCTTGACGCGGCTGGTCTTGCAGTCGGCGGTACGATCGGTATGAGCAATTCCGAGATGACCGCGAAGGCGCAACAGTTCTTCTATGCAAACTACCCGGACAGCGAACTCGGTACGGTCACGTCGCTCACCGTTTCGAGCAGCGGGTACAACAACAACCTGGTGACGGTTGCCGGCACGGCGCGCGTGGACACGGCTTTTATGGGGATCTTCGGCGTCAACTATCTCGACATCGGCGTGAACGTGCAGGTGACGCGGGAGTCGAAGGGTCTTGAGATCGCGCTCGCGCTCGACAACACCGGTTCGATGGCGTCGAACGGCAAGATGCAGGCGCTTAAGAGTGCCACGCTCGAGCTCATCAACATTCTGTTCGGCGACCAGAACGCGCCTGCGCGATTGAAGATGTCGCTCGTTCCGTTCTCGCAGACCGTCAAAGTCGATACCGCGCAGTTCATGAACGCCGGCTGGATGGACACGACTGGGCAATCGAGCTCGGCAAAGCTGAACTTCGACAATAACAAGTATGCGTTCTCCGTCTGGACTTCGATGAGGAACTCGAGTTGGGGCGGTTGTCTTGAGGCGCGTCCAAACGGCCTTGAGCAGTTAGACACGGCGCCGACGGCAGGCAATGCCGACTCGCGTTTTGTTCCTTATTTCGAACCGGACGGTCCGGACTCCAGCGCGTACTCGGGCTACACCACGTATCTCAGCGACGGTGGCAACGGCAATCAGGATACGCGGTTGAAACGGTCGGCGAAGTACGTGAACCAGACGAAGACCAACCCGAACGCCGACTGCAATCTGCAGAAGATATTGCCGCTCACCAACAACAAGGTGCAGCTGCAGAGCTACGTCAACGGTATGGTGACGACCGGTAACACGCACGTCGAGCTCGGCGCGAGTTGGGGCTGGCGGACGCTCTCGCCGTCGGCGCCATATACGGAAGGCTCGCAATACGCCGATCCCGATTGGACGAAGGCGTTGGTGCTGATGACGGACGGCTTGAACACAACGCCGTCGAACAGCACGTGGCACAAATCGAGTTACACGGCTTACAATTATCTGATCCGTGGTCAGCTTGGGACGACGAGCGCGTCGCAGTCGGAGACGAACCAGAACACGCGTACACAAGCTGCGTGTACCAACATCAAGAATGCAGGGATCCGTGTCTATTCGGTCCTGCTCGAAGAGGATGCCACCGCGGCTAAAAACTTGATGCGCAACTGCGCTACGGACGTGTCGCTCTATTTCGAGTCGCCGAGTGCGAGCGAGCTTGAGAGCGTGTTCCAGGCGATCGCGCAAGACTTGTCGAACCTGCGCCTTAGCCAGTAAGCGAGACCCCAAGAGCTAAAGAAGAAGGCCCGGCAGTTTCCTGCCGGGCCTTTTCATTTGGGGAGGCGAGAGATGTGTTTAGCGGCGGTCGGTGGCGAGGTCTGCCGATTTGCGGCTAACGTCGACCTTCTTGTCGGAGTCGCTGTACATCGCTTCCATCTCCTTGTCGCCCTGCGTGACCGTGCGTTCGCAACGCGGCGAGCAGGCGAGGTTCCGCTGGCCCATCGAGCCGCGATAGATCGTGACTTGCGCCAGATTGGGGGCACCGACGGTCACATTCGTGTTCAGGACCTCCGTGCCTTGAGAGTCAACGGCGATGATGTTCGTGTTTCCGAACATGCGGCCCTGCACATAGACGGTTTTGTCATTCACGAGCAGCGCGTCGGCGATGAGCGGGTTGCCGACCAAGATGGTCTTGGCGGAGCGGTCTAGCTTCACGACCGTGGTCTTTTCGTAGTCTACGCGCATGTTGCCGGGGAGGGACGCTTGCGTTCCGTCGGCGAAGGCTGGAAGGGTGAAAGAGGCGGTGACAGCCGCGAGAAGGGCTGCACGAAATGCGGACATGATGGTGCTCCAATGCGGTTCGATCGTCGCACGGCAGACTGGCGCAAAGCCATTAAGGATGTCTGAACCCTTACGAGCGTGCGTTCCTGCGAATCGCCGGCGCTTTGTGCATCGTTTCGAGTCGAGTTGGGTTCCGCGCTTTCAATTCTATCCTTTGATGTTACGCAATCTTAAGCACGCAAACGTTTTTCATTGCATTCGACTTGCGGTTCGCCGCGGATTACTTTGAAAGCAGCCTTTTATTAAGTAGGGCCACCTAAGCTCCCCCCTGCCTACGCAAGCGGACCGCAGAGTCCGCGTGGGTAGGATTGGTAGTGGTGTTCATTGAAGGAGGCCTCAAATGAGCCGCTTTATGACTCGTTTTCTGAAAGACGAAGCCGGCGCAACGGCGATCGAATACGGTTTGATTGCTGCGTTGATCGCGGTTGTGATCATCGGCGCGGTGACCTCGGCCGGTTCGGCGATTAACGGCACGTTCACGACGGTCGCCGGCGCCCTCTAATACGGGGCACTGGCCTGGCTTGGCACGCGTTCGCGCGGGTCGGCTTGGTCTTGGAAGAGTCGAACGCCAGTCTCGCGGTTCCCGCAGGACTGGCGTTTTTCTTGCGGCCATCCGCTTGCTTAACATCGCGGTAATTTCGCGGTTCTAGGCTCCGGCTCCTCAATCTAGGTCAAGGAGCGCGATACCAACATGTTCGAGTCGATGCTGCTGATTGCGGTCGGTACGGCCATCTTGGCCGGCGCGATCTACGACGCGACGACGCTCACGATCCCGAACTGGGTATCTTTGATCTTGCTCGCGCTCTTTCCCGTGATCGCGATCAGCGCAGGTCTGAGCTGGGCGGAAGCCGGCATCCATGCCGGCGTCGGCGTCGCGGCGCTTGCCGTCGGTATCGCACTCTTCGCAGGCGGCTTCGTCGGCGGCGGCGACGCCAAACTTTTTGCGGCGGTGTCGCTTTATATCGGTGCTGCCTGGTTCGGAATGTATGTCTTTGCCGTTGCGCTTGCCGGCGGTCTGCTTGCTTGCGTTTTGCTGGCGATCCGGTGGCTCGCGGCGCATGGCGGCGGCGCTTATCTCTCGTGGTTGCAGCATTTGGCAAAGCGCGACGCCGGCATTCCCTACGGTGTCGCGATCGCGGCCGGGGCTCTCTTCGTCTTACCCGGCACGCATTTGTTTCTTGCAGCGGGGCAGTGACTCATCGAATGGCAATTCGATCACGGTCACACGCAAAGCGCACCGGCGTTAAGTCCCCGCTTACCATCTTAACTTTAGCTTGATGCTTCAGCGATAGGAACGTTGGCGAAACCGGCGAACAGAAGTGCCGCGTGCCAGGAGAACGACAAATGGACATGACGCGTATTCTCATTCTTGTGGGAGCCTTGGGGGCCGCAGGTGTGGCGGCATTTCTCGCCCGCGGGATGATGGGAGGCCAAAACGAAGCGGTTGCGGCCGAGAACCTGGCGCTCGCCGAGATCATGGTTGCTTCGCACGCGATCGAAGTCGGCGCAAAGATTCTTCCGGGCGATCTCAAGTGGCAAGGCTGGCCGAAGACAGCGCTGGACGCGAGCTTCATCACTAAGGAAGCGCAGCCTCAAGCGCTGGAGGACGCTGCCGAAGGCTCCGTCGCGCGCATGCCGCTTGTCGCCGGCGAGCCCGTCACGGCGCAGAAGGTGATCAAGGCCGATGGCGCGGGCTTTCTTGCCGCAGTCTTGACGCCGGGTAAGCGCGCCGTTGGCGTGAAGCTCTCCGTCGAACGCGGCGCGGGCGGTTTTATTCTGCCCAACGACCGGGTCGACGTGATTATGACGCGTAAGCTCGGTGCCGATGCCGCGGGCATTCCGTCCTACCGTGCGAACACGATCCTGCGCGATGTCCGGGTCCTTGCGGTCGATCAGACTTCGCAGGAGGAAGGCGACTCCAAGTCGATCGTCGGAAAGTCGGCCACCCTCGAATTGTCCCCGCAGCAGGCAGAGATCGTCTCGCTCGCGGAGGCGATGGGCGACTTGTCGCTTTCGCTGCGCTCGCTCACAACTTCGGATCAGCCGAGCGACGACGAGACGATTAAGGGCCTGAATGACGACGACAACTCGCAAATTTCCGTCTTGCGCTTCGGTATTCCGAGCCAGACCGCGCCGACATCTAACGAATAATGGGTGACACCATGAAAATTGCTCAACTCTTTGCAATCGGCGTTCTGGCGGCCGCAGCCTGTCTGCCCGCGGCAGCGAACGGCACCAGCGGCAAAGCAGCGGCGAAGCCGCGGCCCGCACCTAGTGAAACGCTGCGCATCCGCGCCGGCGGAACGGGCCCGCACTCGCAGCATGTCAGTCTCGGCATCAACAAGGCGATCATCATCGAATTGCCGGAAGATGCGCGCGACGTTCTGGTTTCGAATCCGGATGTTGTCGATGCGGTCGTGCGTACGCCCCGGCAGGTTTATGTCGTGGGTATGAAGGCCGGGCCTTCGAACGCGTTCTTCTTTACGGCGAGCGGCAAGCAGCTGCTGAATCTCGAGATTCTTGTTCAGCGCGACACCGCCGAACTTAAGCGCTTGATCGAGCGCAACGTAAAGGGTTCGGACATTACGGTTGAGACCATCAACGATAGCGTGGTCTTGAACGGCAGCGTGAAGAGCGCCTCCGACGCCGCCGCAGCGCGCGAAATCGCGATGCGCTATGTGACGGATCCCGACAAGCCGCTGAAACGCGATTCGGTCGTCAATCGCGTCGGCATCCGCGGCGGGGACCAGGTGATGGTTCGCGTGCGCGTCGCCGAAATGCAGCGGACGCTCGCCAAGCAGCTTGGCGTGGACTTCAATGCGGCATTTAACATCGGAAAGAACATCCCGGTCGGGATCGCCAGCTCCAATCCGTTCTCTTTGCTCGGTCAGGCGCTGTCGGCATCGCAGGGTTTCGGCGTCGGTAACATTTTGAGCAGCGGCAATAGCGTGGAAGGCACGCTGCGCGCGTTCGAACGCTCGGGCTTGGTGCGCACGTTGGCCGAACCGAATTTGACCGCGGTTTCGGGCGAGGCGGCGAAGTTCTTGGCCGGCGGCGAATTTCCGGTGCCGGTCGCCCGCGACCGCGACGGTAACGTGCAGATCGAGTTCAAACCGTTCGGTGTGGGCCTCGGCTTTACGCCGGTCGTGCTGTCCGAAGGGCGTATCAGCCTGAAAATCTCGACCGAAGTCTCGGAGATCACAGGCGAGAATGCGTTCGTTTCGCAAGGCGGGCTTAGCGTCGACTCCAACGGCAACCTGATATCGATCGCCGGCGTCACCATCCCGGGCATCCGTGTGCGCCGTGCCGAGACGACGGTCGAACTGCCGTCCGGCGGCAGCATGATCATGGCCGGGCTGTTGCAGCAGCAGATCAAACAGAACATCGACGGCATTCCGGGTCTGAAGAACTTGCCGATCTTGGGCTCGCTCTTCCAAAGCCGGGACTTCCAGTCGGGCGAGACGGAACTTGTCGTCATCGTGACGCCGTATTTGGTTGAGGCAACGTCGCCGCAGAATCTGGCTTCGCCGACAGATGGCTTTGTGCCGGCAAGCGACGCGGAAACGGTGCTGCTGTCGCGTCTGAACGCTGTCTACGGCGAAAAGGGCAAGAAACCGCAAGGCGCCTTAAAGGGACCAATCGGTTTCACCGTTCGATAAGAATGCATGAAATTCAAGCAAGACTTTGGCAATCGCTGAAAGATTAGGATAACCGCCATGATCCGCATTTCTCCCCTTCTCGCACTGGCGTTGACCGGTGTCGCCGCGACAGCCTGCACCTCGCCGCCGCTCAGCAACGGCCCTCGAGACCGCTACGATGTCGAGCAAAAATATCCGATTGTCGTCGAACCGCAGGTCGTGACGCTTGCCGTGCAGACGGACGGCGACTTGGCGAGCCTCGCGCGCGGCGAAGATCAGCGGGTGGCGGCCTTCGCTGAACGCTGGAAGGCGCGGGGGCAGGGGCTTCTGAACGTCGCGACGGCCAACGACGGTTCGAACGGTGCGGCAGTCGCTCAGTTGAAGAAGGTGTTGGCAGCGAACGGCGTCGACAAGAAATCGGTGCAGTTCACGTCTTATCCGCCGGCAAGTGGCGAGGGTCATTCGCCTATTACTCTCAGCTTCGTCGCTTATGCCGCGAACGCTTCCGAATGCGGGCAGGATTGGTCCACCAACCTGGCCTTCGAGCCCCGCAATACGCCATGGCCGGAGTTCGGCTGCTCGACGCAGCACAATATCGCCGCGATCATCGCCGACCCGCGCGACTTGGTCGAACCGCGTACCAGCGACCCGGCGGACGCGCAACGCCGCTCGGTCGTCATCACCGAGAAGTATCAGAACGGGCTTAGGACGCATACCGAAGCTTCGACGGAAGGCCAGGACAGCGGTCAGTCGAGCAAGGTCACGAACGAGTAGTCCGTATTCTAAGAAGAATCTGAGGAGCAGATCTCTGATGAGTAAGACGCAGGAACCGGAAAAGACGAACGAAGAGCCGTTCGGCACCGAGCTGCAGGACCGTCCGGTTCCGCGCATCTCGATCCATGCGTTCTGCGAGTCGCCCGACACCGGTTCAGTGATTCAGCGCGCAGGCCAGGATCGCCGTCTCGCGAAGGCGCATCTGACGGTGCACATGGGTGGGGTGTTCGGCGCGGCCGAGTACTTCCAAGACTCCTCGACGCCCAACGTCATCATGGTCGAGACGCGCGTGACGGGTCCGGCCATTCTCGCCGAACTCGAGAAGCTGGCGCATGTGTGCGATCCGGGGACGAAGGTCATCGTCATCGGTCAGTCGAACGACATTACGCTTTATCGCGAAATGATCCGCCAGGGCGTGAGCGAGTACGTCGTCGCGCCGCTCAATCCGTTGCAGGTGATCGAAGCGATCGCAGCGCTCTATCACAGCCCGGCGACTGCGCCGATCGGCAAGGTCTTTGCGTTTGTCGGCGCGCGCGGCGGCGTTGGCTCTTCGACGGTCGCGCACAATACCGCGTGGTCGATCGCCGAGGATCTCCAGATCGCATCGACGATCGTCGATCTTGACGTGCCGTTCGGAACGGCCGGTCTTGACTTCAATCAGGATGCGGGAACGGGTATCGCAGAAGCGCTGGCCAGCCCGGAGCGTCTTGACGACGTGCTATTGGATCGCTTGTTGATCAAGCACACAAGCCGGTTGAACCTCTTCGTCGCGCCGGCGCAACTCGATCGCGAGACGCTCTATCCGCCGGAATCGATCGAAATGGTGCTCGACGTCGTACGCCAGGCTTCGCCCTGCGTCATCGTCGACCTGCCGCACGTTTGGGCGCCTTGGGTCAAACAGGTTCTGACGTCCGCCGACGAGATCATCGTCGTGGCGACGCCTGACCTCGCAAGCTTGCGTAATGCCAAGAACATCTACGACATCATCAATAGTGCGCGTCCGAACGACAAGCCAATGAAGATCGTGCTCAATCAGGTCGGTATCCCGCGGCGGCCAGAGATTCCCGTGAAGGACTTTGCCGAAGCAATGTCAGCCGAACCGTCGCTTGTGCTCCCGTTCGATCCGCAGACGTTCGCCACGGCGAGCAACAACGGTCAGATGGTTGGCGAGCTGAACCCGCAGTCGCGCGTGGCACAAAGCTTTCGCGATCTGGCGCAGCAGTTGACCGGCCGCGAACCGAAGGCCGAGGCGAAGCCTTCGAGCAAGCTCAGTTTCGATTTTCTCCGCCGCAAAAAGGCTTGATGAACGATGTTCGGTAAGCGTCCCGGAGGCGGAGCAGAAACAGCGGCCAAGCCAAAGCCGGCTGCGCCGCCGCAGGCTGCGGCAAAGTCTGCGGCACCGCCGCCGATGCCGGCCAAACCTGCGGGCCGCGCTGAGCCGCCGGCGCCACCGCCGATCGCGATCGATTCCAGGTCAGATCAGTACTACGAGATTAAAACGACGATCTTCAATGCGTTGATCGACACGATCGACCTGGCGCAGCTGGCACAGCTCGACGCGGGGTCGGCGCGCGAAGAAATTCGCGACATCGTCAACGAAATCATCGCGATCAAAGCGGTGGTAATGTCGATCGCCGAGCAGGAACAACTGCTCACCGACATCTGCAACGACGTTCTGGGCTACGGTCCGCTGGAGCCGCTGCTTGCACGGGACGACATAGCCGACATCATGGTGAATGGCGCGGAACGCGTTTTCATCGAAGTCGGCGGCAAGGTGCAGCTGACAAACGTCCGCTTCCGCGACAATGCGCAGCTGATGAATATCTGTCAGCGTATCGTGAGCCAGATCGGCCGCCGCGTCGATGAATCGTCACCGATATGCGACGCGCGTTTGCCGGACGGTTCGCGCGTCAACGTGATCGCGCCGCCGCTCGCGATCGACGGGCCGACGCTCACCATTCGTAAGTTCAAGAAAGACAAGCTGAAGATGGCGGACTTGATCCGCTTCGGCTCGATCTCGCCCGAAGGCGGGAAGGTTTTGGACGTGATCGGCAACTGCCGGTGTAACGTGTTGATCTCCGGCGGTACCGGTTCGGGCAAGACGACGTTGTTGAACATGATGACAGCGTTCATCGATTTGGACGAACGCGTCATCACCTGCGAAGACGCCGCCGAGCTGCAGTTGCAGCAGCCGCACGTGGTTCGCCTCGAGACGCGTCCGCCGAACCTCGAAGGATCCGGCGAAATCACGATGCGCGATCTCGTCAAAAACTGTCTGCGTATGCGTCCGGAACGGATCATCGTGGGCGAGGTCCGCGGACCGGAAGCATTCGACTTGCTGCAGGCGATGAACACGGGCCACGACGGCTCGATGGGAACGCTGCACGCCAACACGCCGCGCGAGGCGCTGCAACGTATCGAATCGATGATAACGATGGGCGGATACAACCTGCCGTCCAAGACCATTCGCGAGATGGTCGTCGGCGCCATCGACGTCATCGTGCAGGCCGCGCGTCTTCGCGACGGTTCGCGCCGCATCACGCACATTACGGAAGTCATCGGCCTCGAAGGGGACGTGATCATCACGCAGGATCTCTTCCTCTATGAGATCATCGGCGAAGACGAGCACGGCAAGGTCAAGGGCCGGCACGCATCGACAGGTATTTCTCGGCCCGCGTTTTGGGAGCGAGCGCGCTACTACAATCGTGAGCAGGAATTGCTCGAAGCGCTCGAGGCGGCCGCAGCCAAATAGGGAGTGGGGCGAAGCCTCAATAGGGCGCTATGGATCAAGGTACACTGACGATCGCCGCGATTGCGCTTATGGCAGCTCTTGCCGTTGGAGGGGCCGCGTTCGCGTTCCTGGGCGCGGGCGATAGTGCGAAGGCCAACAAGCGCCTAGCGGCGGCCACCCGTGGAACGGGGCGTGGCGCTGCGGCTGTAAAGGGCGGCGACACTGCAGGCGAATCTACAGCCAAGCGGCGCAAGCAAGTTCAAGAGACGCTCAAGGAAATCGATCGCAAGGCCGAGCAGACTAAGGCGCGTCCGACTTTGGCGGCAATGCTCGAGCAAGCGGACTGGAACATCGACGTTCGCAAATTCTATATCGTTACGGCCGGTCTGGCCGTCGTTGCACTCGTCGCGTTCTTCGTGCTCGGCTATGCGTGGTATGTGGCCATCGGTGCGGCGTTCGTGGTCGGGCTTGGTTTGCCGCGGTGGTACCTCGGTTTCACGATCGGCCGGCGTAAGAAGGCGTTCGTGAAAGAGTTCGCCAACGCCATCGACGTGATCGTGCGTGGCGTCAAGGCCGGCCTGCCGCTCAACGAATGCTTGAAGATCATTGCGAATGAGTCTGGAGAGCCGGTCGGGCCGGAGTTCCGCCAGATCGTCGAAGGCTTAAAGGTTGGCGTAACGCTTGAGGACGGTCTGAAGCGCATGTACGACCGGATGCCGGTGGCGGAGGTGAACTTCTTCCAGATCGTGCTCACCATTCAACAGAAGACCGGCGGTAACTTGTCGGAAGCTTTGGGCAACCTCTCGGCGGTGTTGCGCGACCGCAAGCGCCTGCAGGGCAAAATCCAGGCGTTGTCGTCGGAAGCGAAAGCGTCGGCCGGCATCATCGGGTCGCTGCCGATCGTTGTTATGGGCCTCGTCTATGCGACGACGCCCGAGTACATCGCGCTGCTGTTTACGGATCGCTTCGGCAACTTCTTGCTGTTGTGTTGCGTCACGTGGATGTCGGTCGGCATCTTCGTGATGAAGAAGATGATTTCGTTCAAGTACTGAGCACGGAGAGCTCGCTATGATGCAATTTATCGATCTGCTCTTCGACAAGCAGTTTGCCGTGACGGCCTTGATTGCGATCGCGACGTTCGCGACGATCTTGACGCTCACCTATCCATTGCTTGCGGGCGACAAGCTGGGTTCGCGATTGAAAGCCGTCGCAATGCGGCGCGAGGAGCTGCGGCGCATGCAGCGTGAAGCCCTGGCCAAGAAGGGGCAACTGCGTACCAACCCCGTCGGCTTCATGAAGCAGACGGTCGAGAAGCTCAATCTGCGGAACATACTGGAGTCGGCGAACACGAAAGAGAAGCTGTCGCGCGCGGGCTATCGCGGCCAGGCGGCGATCTACGCCTTCATGTTCTTCCGCTTTGTAATGCCGTTCTTGGTGTTCTTTGCGGTGACGGTTTATTTGTTCGTGCTGTCGGACTTCAGCCTGCCACCGTTCGGCAAGATCGCGATCGCTTTCGGTGGCGCGTTCGCAGGTTTCTATCTGCCCGACCTCTATGTGCAGAACATTATCGACAAGCGCATGAATTCGATCATGAAGGCGTTCCCGGATGCGCTCGACCTGATGCTGATCTGCGTCGAGTCCGGCATGTCGGTGGAGTCTTCGTTCAACAAGGTCGCTTCGGAAATCGGCAGCCAATCGGTGGAGTTAGCGGAAGAATTCGCGTTGACGACGGCTGAGCTGTCGTACCTTCCGGACCGCCGCCAGGCTTATGAGAACCTCGGTAAGCGTTGCTCGCATCCGGGCGTTCGCGCGGTTTGTACGTCGCTTATCCAGGCGGAACGTTATGGCACGCCGCTGGGAACGGCCCTGCGTGTTATGGCGCTCGAGAACCGCGAAATGCGGATGATGGAAGCCGAAAAGAAGGCGGCCTCGCTGCCTGCCAAACTGACGGTTCCGATGATCGTCTTCTTTCTGCCCGCCCTTTTCGTTGTCATCCTGGGCCCAGCGTCGATTAAGATCATGAACCTCTAAACCGGCCACACCGGTCAAAGAAAAAGGGCCGCGTCCCATATGACCCGGCCCTTCTTTTTGTCCCGGATAGCGGGCTAGTCGGCGACGTTGGCGATCGCGACCGACTTGCGGAGCATCGAGCTCTGCTTTTGGGCCGCAGGCTTCGCAGCTTCGGTCTTTTGCGTTTTCGGCACGATCGGCGTCGGACGTTCAGCGTCGTCGGCGATCGGGGCCATCTGGTAGCGCGCTTCTGCCGGCGCGGCGGCGGCAGGCGCCGGGGTTGCAGTCACGATCGGCGCCGTCTCTTGAATCGCCGTTTCCGCGACCGTTTCCGTCGTAACCGCGGCGGCGATTTCCGCCTTCTGCGCGGCGGGGGCTGCGGCCTCAGGCTTGGGCGCCTGCGCTTCTACGGGTTCTGGGAGGGCGGACACTTTGGCGTTGCCGGCGTCCAACTGGCGTAAGACTGCCAAATTGTTCGTCGCCTGCGCCGCGGGCATGTCCTCGCTGGCGAGCTGTTCTGCTTCTATGGTGTTGCCCTTCAGGCTTGCGACCATCGCTAAGTTCTGGCGCATTTGCGGCGTTGCATCGGGGCGCGATACCAGACGGCGCAGGATCGTCTCCGCCCTGTCGACGTTGCCGGTGAGAATGAACGACATCGCCATATTGCTCTCGACCGTCGGGTTGTCCGGCGACAGTTTTAGGGCTGTTTCGTAGCTCTGCCGTGCGGCGTCGTGGCTGCCATTTTGGTCCAGAGCGACTCCATAGGCCGAAAATGTGGTCCAGTCAGAACTGTCCATCTGGGTCGCGCGCGCCAGGAAGGGGATAGCGTCTTGGCTCCGGCCAACGGCGGTCAATGCCTTGCCGTACTCGGACGAAATCTTCGCGTCGTCTGGCGCCTTCATGACGACTTCCCGCAGTACGGCAACAGACTGGCGTGCCCCGCCCATCAGGCGCAGGTTGCGCGCAAAGCTTAAGGCCGCCGTCATGTCGCCGCGGTTGGCCTCGTACTTTGCACCCCAATACGCAGCCGCGGCGGCGAAGTCCTGATTGTCCGGCTCGGCCTTTTCGAACGCTGCGATCGCCGCGGCGTTTGCCGGCGGCTGGCCAGAGCCGAACAGTCCGGTGCCGCTGCATCCGGATAGAAAAGCGGCCGCACCTGCGGCCAGCGCGATCCTGCTCGCTGAGCGGAGCAGTGCGCGGTTCAGTCGTAAACCCATCGTAGTAACCCCTCGCAAAGGTCGAGGCGGCCTGCGAAAGACGCATGCGGGCCGCCCAGGTTGAAAACGCCCCAATTTCGCTCCAAAGCGGATAACAAACGTTTAAGCATAATCACGAGTTAACGCGTCTTCCCGTTGCGGGAATGCGGGCGTATAAGGCGTGCCGGAGGATAGCGTCCCGTGAAACGAAAACCGCGTCAGCTGAGAGGCATGCTGATCGTGGTCGCGGCTGTCCTGGTTGCGGTTCCGCTGAACGCACAAGTCGCCCCGCCGGAAGCGCAGCGTATCTCGCTTCAGATCGCGACTGGGCCGGCGTCAGGCTCGTATTTGCGCCTCGGCGAGACGATCGCCAAAATCGTCAGCCATCCGCCAGGGCTTGCTCGGTGCGACGTCCCCGGGGTTTGCGGTCCGGAAGGTCTTATCGCGACGCTGCGGTCATCCAGCGGATCGGTTGCCAATGTCATCGCCGTTAATTCGGGCCGGGTTCGGTCGGCCATCGTTCAGGGGGACGTGGCGGCTGCGGCTTTTCGGGGTGCAGGGCCTTTCAAGCAGACCGGACCTCTCACGGAGATGCGCGCGATCGCAAGGCTGCACGAGGAGACGATCCACCTGGTCGTAGCCTCACGCTCGCGCATTCGCAAGCTTGCAGACCTGGTGGGTAAGCGCGTTGCTATCGACGGGTTGAGGTCGGCGACAAACCATACGGCCCGTCTTTTGTTCGATGCGGCACAGGTCAACCCGGCGCGGATCAAACTTTCGCTCGAGTCGCCGGAGCGCGCTGCCGAAGCTTTGCGGAACGGCAAGCTTGACGCGTTCTTTGCGATCGGCGTTGCGCCGATTCCGGTGGTCGACGGTCTGGTTCGGCGCGGGCAGGCGCGGGTCGTGGGCGTTGACGCACGCGCGATTGCGGCGCTCTCACGTGCGAATCCGATGTTCGGCAGGTATGTCCTACCCGGCGACAGCTATCGCTCGTCTAAAGCGGTGGCGACGTTGAATGTCGCGACGGTTTGGGTCGTTCAGAAATCGTTGCCCGACGACGTCGTGCACTCGATTTTGCGTTCGCTTTGGAACCCCGCGAATCGTGGCGACTTGCGCCGGCTGGGGAAGATTGCCGCGACGATCGATGCTTCTAAGGCGGCAGAGAATTTGCCGTTGCCGCTGCATCCGGGCGCTGAACGCTTCTATGCGGAAGCCGGGCGATAGGGCGGAGGCGAACGGTTCTGCGCCAACCTCTCGGTACCTATTTGACGATGCTCGTGCTCGGCTTTGCGCCGGTCGCATTGGTTTTGCAGCACTACAACGTGCTCTCGAACCGCACGACGATCCGCTGGGATGTCTTCGGGAATACGACGATCATTGGGACGCGACCGACAACGGTGCTGACAATTGCTGCCGCCGGAGCCGCAATCGCAGTCGTCGCGGTGCTGATCGCGGTTTGGCAGCGTGTGGCGCTTTCCGCGCTTGGGCTGCGGCGCGCTTATCTAGCGCTCAATCTCGCGCAGCTGGTGGCGATCGCACTGACCTGCTGCATGATCGTGAGCGATGCGCTGGGCTTACAGATCAAGATCAAGCCAATGATCCCGCCCGCCATGGCGGTGCTGCTGTTCGCGGGCGGGTTGCTTTGCTGGCGGGTCGAGGCAAAAGTCCAAGGACCTTTGCGCTGGCTTGGCGGTGCTTTGATGGCGGGCGGCCTTGGGTTGCTTGCCTTTAGCGCAATTGCGATGAACGCGCCGGTTGGGTACTACGCGTCGGCGTTCGCGCTGCTCGCCATGACCGCGATCGCGCTTCCGGAACGGACGGGTTAGAGGTTCAGATGGGTATCGCCGAGTTGTTTTCGACATCCGCGCAAGGTGCGCTGCCGCTTCATGCGGTTACGCCTTCGACTTTGGAGCGTGCTCATTCGGGGCCGCTTGAAGGGCACGCGCGATGGATTAAGGCCACGGGTTTCACGGGCGCTGCAGGAAAGCTTTTGTTGCTGCCCGCCGCCGACGGCGGCATTGCTGGTGCCGTGCTGGGGCTCGGTCACGGTGAGGACCCGGTTGCTTGCGCGATGTTACCGGCGGCGTTGCCCGCCGGGGTCTACGCATTCGGTGTGAGGCCGCCCGATTGCGACGGCAACCGGCTCGCGCTCTCTTGGGCGCTTGGCGCCTACGCATTCTCGCGGTTCAAATCGAAGGACAAGCCGAAGGCTTACCCCCAACTCGTTTGGCCGGACGATGCCGACCGCGCGCATGTTTTGCGCGTCGCGCACGGACTGTTCCTGGCGCGCGATCTCGTCAACACACCCGCGAACGAGATGGGCCCTGCGGAGCTTACGCAAGCTGCCGAACGCGTCGCGCGCGAGCACGGGGCGTCGTTCTCAGTCATAGAAGGTCGCGAGTTGATCGCACAGAACTACCCGATGATTTGGGGGGTTGGTGCCGGTTCATCGCGTGCGCCGCGGCTGGCCGACTTCCGTTGGGGCGAGGCGAAGCACCCGCGCGTGACGCTGGTGGGTAAAGGCGTGTGCTTCGATTCCGGCGGGCTCGACATCAAGCCGTCGGCGGCGATGCTGACGATGAAGAAAGACATGGGCGGGGCGGCGGCGGTGCTGGCGATCGCGCATATGGTGATGGATACGAAGTTGCCCGTGTCGCTGCGCGTGTTGATCCCCGCGGTCGAGAACAGCATTTCGGGTGACGCGTACCGGCCTGGAGACGTGCTGAAGAGCCGGAAGGGTCTGACGGTTGAGATCGGGAACACCGATGCGGAAGGGCGTTTGGTACTCGCCGATGCGCTTGCCGAAGCCGACCGGGAGGCGCCGGAGCTTCTCATTTGTATGGCGACGTTGACGGGGGCGGCGCGCGTTGCGACCGGGTTCGATCTGCCGCCGTTTTTCACGAACGATGATGCTCTCGCGGCCGACTTGGCCGCTGCCGCCGAACGGGAGGCGGATGCGTTGTGGCGGCTGCCGTTGTGGCGCGGCTATCGCGATCTCATCGACAGCAAAGTTGCGGATCTGAACAACAGTCCTGCCAGCCCGAATGGAGGCGCGATCACCGCGGCGTTGTTCTTGTCGTGCTTTGTCGAGAAGGCAACGTCGTTCGCTCATTTCGATATTGCGGCTTGGAACGACCGCGCGCGGCCGGGCCGTCCGATCGGTGGCGAGGCGCAGGGCGTTCGTGCGATCTATGCGATGCTTAGTGCGCGCTACGGGCGTCAATAGCCGCGTGCGAAGTCGACCAGGTTTTCGGGTGGAAGTCCGTCATCCATGCGGCGGATCGTCGTTGCGACTTGGCGCATGAAAGACTCAGGGTCCGTAAACGCCGCCGAGTGCGCGGTCATAACGACTTTTGGGTGCGACCAGAGCGGGCTGGTCGCGGGCAGCGGCTCGGCGCTGAAGACGTCGAGCGTTGCACCGCCCAAGTGGCCGCTGTCGAGCGCCTTGATGAGATCGTCCTCCACAACATGACCGCCGCGGGCTGCGTTAATCACGCAGGCGTCTTTCGGCAGCGCGGCGAACGTCTTTGCGTCTAGGATTCCGCGCGTGTCGGGGGTGAGCGGCAGCAGACACACGAGGATGTCGCTTTGTGCGAGGAACACTTCCAGTTGAGCGGTTCCATGAAAGGTCTTAACGCCGTCGACGTGTTTCGGCGTCGCGCTCCAGCCCGAGAGTTGGTAGTTGAGGGCGCGCAGCGGTGCGGTGGCAGCTTGTCCCAGAACACCGAAGCCCAAGATGCCGACGCGTACTTGCGGTGCGCGCGGGGCCGGTAGTTGGCGCCATTTCTTGTCGCGCTGCAGGCCGATGAAGTCGTGCAGGCGGCGGTGCCAATAGAGGACGCTCAAAACCACGTATTCGCTCATTGCTTGGGCGAGCGTGTCGTCGACGACGCGCGCGAGCGGGATGTGGCGCGGGTAGGTTGGATCGGCCACGATGCCGTCGACGCCTGCACCCATTGAGAAGACGATCTTTAGGTTCGGGAGGTTGTGCAGCTTTCCCGGTGCGGGTTTCCACGCGACGCAGTAGGCGATGTCGGCTGCGGTTTGCGCGTCGGCGGTCGCGCGGATGTCGAGAGTGGGCAGGAACTTGCGCAGATGCGCGGTCCAGCGTTCATGCGGATAGTCCGGCAAATCGAAGAGTAGTGCACCGCTTGGCATCGGCCTCACCCGCAAAAGAAATCGCCCGGCGAGCATGCGTGCCGGGCGACGAGAAAATCAATTCGATTGCGCGGGTTTAGTGTGCGGGCGGTGTTGTGGGCGCCGGGGCTGGCGTTGTTCCGGCAGCGGCAGGTGGCGTCGCCGGTGCCTCACTTTCCGGCGTGGTACTTGGCGGCGGCGCTTGCACTTCGCCGGCCGGCGGTTCTGCCGCGCCTTCTGCAGGTGCGGCGGGCGGTGCCGCAGGGTTCGGTGCGGGGATCGGTGGCGGCGCATCCGACATCGTGCGCAGGTATGCGATCAGGTTCACGCGGTCGTTCGTTTTCGACAGTCCGGCGAACGCCATTTTCGTGCCGGCGACCGCGGCTTTCGGGTTCACCATGAAGGCGTTGAATTCTTCGTAGTCCCATGTCTTCTCCGCGAGTGCTTTCATCGCGGGCGAGTAGGGGAAGCTGGCGTTCTGAGCGTGCTTCGAGCCAAGGATTCCGTGAAGGTTTGGACCTATTTTGTTTGGGCCGCCCTTCGAGAAGTCGTGGCAGGTGAGACACTTCTGCGCGACCTTCTCGCCCGCGGCGGCGTCAGCCACCGGCAAAACGGTGCCCCAATCGGGTTTTGCTTCGGCGACCGGCGTTCCACCGCCATTCGTTGGCGTTTCGACGACTTCGACCGCCATCCCGGGCTTGCCCGAACTATGCGGCGCCATCCACTTTCCGATGACGACATTCAGTCCCGCGATAACGAGCACGGTGCCCAGAACTGCGCCGAAAATTTTGTTCCACTCGAACGAATCCATCAGTGCAATCCTTGGGAGTAAACCGGTCTGTTTTCAGGTTGGAATCGCAGCGCCTGCGGTGCCGCATTGTGAAGGCGGCGAGACAATAGCGGGGGCGACTTTCGGGTCATTGCGGCGGAACGTCGCATTTTGGGGCGCGCGGTAAGCCTAGAACACACTGCGTCAATGAGCGAACCGCTGATCCTTATTCCCGCCCGCATGGCGTCGACCCGGCTGCCAGGCAAGCCGCTCGCCGACATTCACGGCGCGCCGATGATCGTGCAGGTGTGGCGGCGCGCGATGGAGGCGAAGGCGGGGCGCGTTGCCGTTGCGGCAGCCGAGCGCGAGATCGTCGATGCGGTTGTTAAGGCGGGCGGCGAAGCGGTGCTCACCGATCCCAATCATCCGTCCGGATCGGATCGCATCTATGAAGCGCTGACGGAGCTCGACGCGAAAGGTGCACACGAGATCATCGTCAACGTGCAGGGTGATTTGCCGACGCTCGATCCCGCGTTGGTGCGTGCTGTCGTCGCTGTGTTGAAGAGTTCCGGCGCCGATATGTCGACGCTCGCCACGGAGATACGCGAGGCGCCGGAGTGGACGAATCCCAACGTGGTGAAGGCGGTGGTTGCATTGCCGGAGGGTAAGCGCGACGGCCGGGCGCTCTACTTCACGCGTGCGACGGCGCCGTCGGGCGACGGGCCGCTTTATCACCACATCGGCATTTATGCTTACCGCAGGCAGGCGCTTGATCGGTTTGTGAAGATGGCGCCCTCTCCGCTCGAGAAGCGGGAGAAGCTCGAGCAGCTGCGCGCGCTTGAAGCAGGAATGTCTATTGCGGTTCGGATCGTCGATACGATGCCGCTCGGCGTCGATACGCCGGAAGACTTAGAACGCGCGCGGCAGATGCTGGCAAAGGACAAGAAATGAACGCCAAGGCCAACACGATCGCGTTTCAGGGTGAGGCCGGGGCGAACTCGCACCTGGCCTGCCGCGAAGTCTTTCCGCAGATGACGGCGTTGCCCAGCCAGACGTTCGAGGACGCATTCGCGGCGGTGAAGGAAGGCAAGGCGCGCCTGGCGATGATCCCGATCGAAAATTCGCTGCACGGGCGCATCACCGACATCCACCACATCCTGCCGGAGTCGGGACTCTACATCGTGGGCGAACACTTTTTACGGGTGCATCACCAGTTGCTGGCGGTCAAAGGGGCGACGCTCGAAGGGCTGAAGTCGGTGATGAGCCAGACCCCGGCGCTTGGGCAATGCCGCAACATCATTCGCTCGCTAGGCTTGAACATGATCGTCGGCGCCGACACCGCGGGTTCTGCGCGGCAGGTGGCGGAGGCGAAGGATCCGACGGTGGCCGCGCTTGCGTCGTCGCTCGCGGCCGAGATCTATGGGCTCGACATCTTGAAGGCGAACGTCGAGGACGCGCTGCACAACACGACGCGCTTTTTGATCATGTCGGGCGAGCCGGACGACGCGGAGGCGGACTCCGGCGACGTGGTGACGACGTTCGTGTTCCGCGTGCGCAACGTGCCGGCCGCGCTTTACAAAGCGATGGGCGGGTTTGCGACGAACGGCGTGAACATGACGAAGCTCGAGTCGTACCAGCTCGGCGGCTCGTTCAACGCGACGCAGTTCTACGCCGACATCGAAGGGCATCCGGAGGAGCGCAACGTGCGGCTCGCGCTTGAGGAGCTACAGTTCTTCACGTCGCATATGCGGATACTGGGCGTCTATCCGGCGCATGCGTATCGAAAGACCATAGCTACGCCAGTTTAGTTACTCGGACTCAAGCCAACTCTTCACCAACTGATGCGCGATCGCTAGCGGTGGCGGCATGCGCAGTTCAGGGGTGCCCCTTCCGATCGAGGCGCGGATTTGGTCGCGGGTGAACCACTGGGCGTCGGAGAGTTCTTGCATGTCGAGCGTGATGTCGGTCGAGATTGCGTTCGCGTAGCAGCCGATCATTAGCGAGGACGGGTAGGGCCAGGGTTGGGTCGAGTGGAACGCGACCTGGTCGATCTTGATACCTGCCTCTTCCATGAGCTCGCGGGCGACGGCTTCTTCGATCGTTTCGCCGGGTTCGATGAAGCCCGCAAGCGCCGAGTAGAAGCCTTGCGGCCATTTGGCTTGGCGGCCGAGCAGGCATTTGTCGCCGTGAAGCGCCAGCATGATCACGACCGGATCGGTGCGCGGGAAATGTTCCGTGTTGCAGGCTTCGCAGTACCGTTTGTAGCCGGCGTCGGCGAGCACGGTCGCGCCGCCGCAGTTTGCGCAGAAGCCGTGGCGCTGGTGCCAATCGATCAGCGCCTTGGCTTGCGCGAGGATTGCGGCATCGCCTGGGTCGATTTCTTCGGCGACGGTGCGCAGATCGGCGAACGTGCCGAGGCCGGTGAGCGGGCCGTTCGCGCTGGGGTCCGGCAGCGGCGAGATGTCGATCGCGAAGTGCGCGACACCGCCGTTGACGCCGAGGAAGATCGTCGGTGCGCCCGGCGTCTTCAGCGGCAGCGCGAGTTCCGACGTGACCCAGCCCGCTTCGCGTCGGCCCTCGCGGTTCTTGATCAGGAAGGGCATTAGCTTCCACACCGGGATGAACAGCGAGCGTTTGTCCTGGAACGCGGCGCCGAGCCATTCCTGGTTCGTGCGATGATGGCCTGCGCGGTCGAGCGGCGAGTTTGCGAAGACGTTCGGGTTTTTGGGCAGAACCAGGCTCGTGCTCATGCGCCCTCAGCGTTTGGCTTGTCGAAATCCACAGGAATTAGCCTAAGACTTTGGCACGTCCGCGCGGGCCGCCGCAACGGATCAGCGCTTGCCTCCAGGCATCCCCAGTCTGCTATAGTTTTGGCGGGAGGTTGGCGGCGGACGTGTCCCTCGCCAACCCGGTCAGATCCGGAAGGAAGCAGCCGTAACGAGTTTCGACTCGGGTCGTTCACCAGCCTCCCACCTGCGCTCCCGCTTTCGCGGGAGCTTCGGTGGGCGCGGCCCACCTTCGCGACGCGGATTTCTTGATGGCGAAGAAGGATAAGGGGTCGGACGCTCCCGCGGACGAACCGAGCTTGGACTTGAAGGGCGCGCCCAAACACATCGTGGTTGGGGCACCGAAGCTTGAGTCGCAAAGCAAGATTCACACGGCGTACCGGGTGCTGGCGCGGAAGTACCGGCCGCTTACGTTCGAGGATGGGTTCATCGGTCAGCAGGCGATGAAGCGGACGCTCGAGAACGCGTTTGCCGCAGGGCGGATCGCTCATGCGTTCATGCTGACGGGCGTGCGTGGTGTGGGTAAGACCACGACCGCGCGCATCATCGCGAAGGCGCTGAACTGCGTCGGGCCGGATGGGAAACGGACGGAGCCGACGGTGAAACCCTGCGGTGCGTGTGAGCCGTGCCGGTCGATCACGGAATCGCGGTGCGTCGATGTCTTCGAGATGGACGCCGCTTCGCGCACCGGCATCGACGACATTCGCGAGATCGTCGAGGGCGTGCGTTATGCGCCGGCCGACGTGCGGTTCAAGGTGTATATTATCGACGAAGTTCACATGCTGTCGAAGCAGGCGTTCAACGGCCTCTTGAAGACGTTGGAAGAGCCGCCGCCGCATGTGAAGTTCATTTTTGCCACCACCGAAATTCGCAAAGTGCCGATCACGGTGCTGTCGCGCTGTCAGCGGTTCGATTTGAAGCGCGTGCCGGTCGAGGAGTTGGCGGCGCATTTGGCGTTTGTGTGCAAGTCGGAGGAGCAGCCGGCGAACGACGCCGCGCTCGCGTTGATTGCGCGCGCGGCGGAAGGGTCGGCGCGCGATGCGCTGTCGCTGCTCGACCAGGCGTTCGCGCACGCGGGCGGTGCCACGATCGAAGAAGAGGCCGTGCGGTCGATGCTGGGCCTCGCGGATCGGGGCCGGGGCCTCGAGCTTTTTGCGATGTTGATGCGCGGGGCGATCGGCGATGCGCTGGGTGAATTCCGCGCGCAATACGATTCCGGTGCTGACCCGCTCGCTGTGCTGCAGGACTTGGCGCAGATTTGTCATGAGGTGACGCGGACGAAGGTCGTCGGCGGCGCGTCGGCGGCGGGTGCTACGGCGGAAGAGGCGAAGCGGCTGGCTGCGCTGGCCGAGAAGCTCACCGTGCCGCAGCTTGCGCGCACGTGGCAGTTGATGTTGAAGGCGCTCGCTGAAGTGCAGACCGCGCCGGATGCGGCGGCCGCGACCGAGATGGCGTTGATCCGTGTTGCGTATGCGGCGGAGCTTCCGCCAACGGATCAGTTGGTCAAGAGTGCGGGTTCCGGTGCGCCTGTGCCGTCATCGTCCGCTCGCGGTGGGTCGAGTTCGGCGCCACCGCCTTCACCGCCGCCGTTGCGCATGAGCGGGCAGAGCGGTACCGCGACGGCGCGGAGCGAGCCGACGATGAGCGTAGCGCCACCGGTTGCGCAATCGGCCCCACGCGTGATTTTGCAGAGCTTTGCCGACGTCATTGCGCTCGCGCGCGAGAACCGGGAAGTGCGGCTCGTTTATGCGTTGGAGCATTGGGTGCATCTGGTGCGGTTCGAGCGGGCGCGGATCGAGCTTCGGCTCGATCCGGCGTCGCCGCCAGCGTTACCGGGCGAGCTTTCGGACAAGCTTGCGAAATGGACCGGCGAGCGGTGGGTTGTGTCGGTGTCTAGCGCGCCGGGCGAGGCCACGATCGCGCAACAGCAAGAGGCGCACGATCAAGCGCGCCGCGCTTCAGCTGCGCAGGACCCGCTGTTGAAGGCGGCGATGGCTGCGTTTCCGGGGGCGAAGATCGTCGCCGTGCGCGATCGCGACGCGTTCGACGTCGAAGGCGGCGTTGACGGCGGGGAGGCGTCATGAAGAATTTCGGCGACATCATGAAGCAGGCGCAGCAGTTGCAGGCGCGCTTTCAAGAGGCGCAAGAGAAGGTCAAAGCCGTCGAGGCCGAGGGCCAATCAGGCGGCGGCATGGTGCGCGTGACGCTGAACGGCAGCGGTCTCGCAACGGCGGTGCGGATCGACCCGTCGCTGATCGATCCGAAAGACCCCGGCATGCTCGAAGACCTGCTGCGCGCCGCGATCAACGATGCGCGCGCGAAAGTCGATGCGCGCACCGGCGAAGAAATGGCGAAGGCGACGGGCGGCTTGCCGCTACCGCCAGGGTTGAAGTTTTAGCGATGGCCGCGCTTTCCGGGCCTGAAATCGAACGGCTGGTGCAGTTGCTCGCAAGGCTACCCGGCCTCGGGCCGCGTTCCGCGCGCCGCGCGGCGCTTGCGCTCATCAAGAAGAAGGAGAGCCTGCTGCAGCCGCTTGCCGCCGCGCTGGAGGAGGCGGGGCGTGTGATCAAAGTGTGTTCGACGTGCGGCAACTTCGATACGTCCGACCCGTGCGGCGTGTGCGTGGACGCAAAGCGCGACGCCGCGCTCATCTGCGTGGTCGAAGACGTGGCCGACCTTTGGGCTCTCGAGCGCGCTGGCGTGTTCCGCGGGCGCTACCACGTGCTCGGCGGCACGCTCTCCGCGCTCGACGGACGGGGCCCCGATCAACTGAACATCGGCGCACTCGTCGAACGGGTGAAGGCGGGTGGTACGCGCGAAGTGGTCCTGGGCCTCAACGCGACCGTCGAAGGCCAAACAACCGCGCACTACGTGACCGACCTGATCGCCCCGCTCGGCGTGTCGGTGACGCGGTTGGCGCACGGCGTGCCGGTGGGCGGGGAACTCGACTACCTGGACGAAGGCACGCTGGCGGCCGCGTTTGCGGCGCGGCGGGCGATGTGAGTTGTCGCCGGTAACCCGCCGACTGGCGTGTCAGTTGCTCTCCAATGCCGCGCGGATGTCGTGACCGTGCAGAGCATATGTATCAAGCAGCCGATCGAATGAAGAAAGTTCCCGGAGCGCGAAAGGTTGGCGTTCGGCTCGCGTTTCGCGTCGGGCTCCGGCCAGTAGGCCGGGTTGCTGCACGCAAGATCAAAAATGCCGGGATGCGGGTTGTTGCACGCCGGGCACTTCCATGATCCTTCGTTGAAACGGCGCCAGCGAGGGTCTGCATCCAGGCTGAATGTGAAGTCGGTTGACATGACAGGTGCCTTTGCTGACCCCGGTCTATCATAGGGTTTCGGGTGCAGCGATCCCCGGCTTTGAGCCTCAACCATAGTGCCGTCTTGACGGGTTGGGCGGTTGGTTTTACCTCCTCGTCCATGGCTCTTAGACCTATTCTGATTGCGCCCGATCCCGTGTTGAAGCAGGTGTCGTTGCCGGTTACGGCGGTGACGGACGAGACGCGCCGGCTGATGGACGACATGCTGGAGACGATGTACGCGGCGCCGGGCATTGGACTTGCCGCGATCCAGATCGGCGAGGCGAAGCGCATCATCGTGATCGATGTCGGTAAGGATAAACCCGGTGCTGACGAGAGCGACGACGAGGATAAGAAGAAAGAGAAAGATCCGGATCCGATGTATTTCGTGAATCCGGAGATCGTCTGGGCGTCGGACGAGAAGGTGATGTGCGAGGAGGGATGTCTCTCCGTCCCCGACCTCTATGAAGAGGTGGAGCGGCCGACGCGCGTGCGCGTGCGTTTCGTCGATTATCACGGCAAACAACGCGAGATCGATTGCGAAGGGATGCTCGCGGTTTGCATTCAGCATGAGATGGATCATCTCGAGGGCGTGCTGTTCATCGATCATCTGTCGCGGCTGAAGCGCGAGATGATGCTCAAGAAGCTTCAGAAAGCGCGGAAGCGCGAGACCGTGTGACCTTGCGCCTCGCGTTCATGGGGACGCCTCAGTTTTCCGTGCCGGCGCTCGAGGCGCTGGTGAAGGCGGGGCATGAGGTTGTTTGCGTTTATTCGCAGCCACCGCGGCCGTCGGGGCGGGGGCATAAGTTGCAACCTTCGGCGGTGCATGCGGCGGCGGAGCGGCTCGGCATTCCGGTGCGCGTGCCGGTCAGTCTGAAAAGTGCGGAGGAGCAGGCGGCGTTTGCGGCGCTCAAGCTCGATGCGGCCGTTGTCGTCGCGTATGGGTTGTTGTTGCCGAAGCCCGTGTTGGCGGCGCCGCGTCTTGGGTGTTTCAATTTGCATGCGTCGGTGCTGCCGCGTTGGCGGGGGGCTGCGCCGATTCATCGCGCGGTGATGGCGGGCGATGCTGAAACCGGCGTGATGGTGATGCGCATGGAGGAGGGGCTCGACACGGGGCCTGTGCTTGCGACGTGGCGGACGGCGATCACGGATGAAACCACAACGGGCGCATTGCAGGACGTGCTCGCGCGCGAAGGGGCGCGGCTGATGGTCGAAACGCTTGGCGGCGATTTGCGCGATGTAGCGCAGAGTGCCGAGGGGGTTACCTACGCGAAGAAGATTGTGCCTGAGGAAGCGAAGATCGATTGGGCGCAGCCGGCGCGCGCAGTGCTGCGGCACATTCACGGTCTGAACCCCGCGCCCGGTGCTTGGACGATGGCGGGGGATGCACGGCTGAAGATTC
>JABFRX010000270.1 GCA_013140995.1 Alphaproteobacteria bacterium
GATCATCACCACGCAGCGCCGTGCCACTCGAACAAGATGATGCTGGACGAGAACGCCATGGCGAACGGGATTGCGCTTTATGCGGCGGTTGCGGAGCGGTTCTTGGACCAGGGGTTGCCGGGGAAGTGAGGGCGGGTGTTGGAGATACTCATCATCAAACTTTCGTGGTCACCCGCCATCGACGGGAGCGCGGAAATGCTCAGGGCCGGCGCGCCTCGAATAGCACGTCGGGATACTGCGATGCAGGACCATCAAGCAACGGTTGCGCCGTGACGCCCTTCAAGGAGCGGTCAAAGAAGGCGCGCGAATAGGCATTGATGATGTTATGGGCGCGCCGCGCATCGATTGGACCGTCCAGGCCGAGCCAGACGTCGAGCGGCGACGCCACAAAGTAGGGGAAGTCGGACAGGTTTTGATGAAACATGTTCGGCACAAGCACCAAATAGCCATCCCCCGGAAGGCTCTCGTACACGCTTCGCATCGTGGTCTGCGTCTCGTCTATGTCAGTTTGCGCCCAACCTTCACGCCGCATCGTGTCGGCGTCGCGGCTGATCCACATCGTCGGCTGCCGCAGTCCGTTTCGAACGACGTCGGCGGGCATATAGACATCCATCGCAAGGCAGGCCCGCAGCCGCGCATCGTTGTGGCACGCTTGCGCAGTGACGGCGCCACCCAGCGATACGCCGAACATGCCGGCGCGCTGCAAGTCCAGCCGGCCAGCGAGAATGCCGCTCGGGTCCGACTGGTTGATCGCCGCGAGCTGGTTCAGTGTGAAGCTGACGTCCTGCGCCAAGAAGGGCACGACACGATCCTGGAAACGGCGATCCATCATGCGGGTGTCGAAGTTCGCCCGGCGTCCATCTGGAAAGTCCACGCCTGCGGCGGCGTAAGGATGATCGATGGCCGCGACTACGTAGCCGTGCGACACGAGCTCCTCGACCTGAAACGTGTTGTGTAGGCGAACACCGCCGCGCCCGTGCGAAAAAATCAACACAGGGAAGACTTCCGCACCATCCGCCATAGGGGCAGATGGCATAGCGTTGGTCATGTCGTATTTGAGATGCGTGAACACCCAACCCGGCAAATGCAGCAGACGCGCCACCGGCGCCAATACGGAGCCGTCCCGCATATAGGGGGCGCGAGGCGCAGACGGGTTGGCCCTGGCCGGATACCAAACCTGCACCGTCAGCTCGCGCTGATCATTCGGGTCGGCGGTGAAAATCTCCGGACGGGCAGCATCGACCCAATGATAGGTCAATGTGCCGATGGCATGCGGTCCGGTCGGTGCCGGAAAGCGGAGCACGGGAAATGCGAGCGGCAAGAGGCCGGAGAGCGCTAGCACCACGGCACCGAAGGTCGCGCCGGTATAGCCGACAGCCCGCCAGAGGGGGCCGTACGCTCCGGCTCTCTTCACGGTGGGCGCGAGGGATATCAAAAGGAAAAGCACGCTCAAGGCATACGCGGGCACCATTTGCCAGCGCGCGCCCTCCAGGAGGATTTGAGCGCTCACCACCAGCAACGCGGTGAACGGCAGAATGCGCGCCGCGCGCGATGCGCGCCAGCGAGGGAATACGAGCGCGGCAAATGTCGCGAGATTGACAAGCGTCAGCAGAACTTCGAGCGGCCTCATGCGCGGTCTCGCGCGCATCTAAAGCGCGCCAGCGTCGACGGACCCCAAAGGGCGGCGACGATCCCAGCAAATAGCGCCAGAATCACGAACAGAACAAAAGGATCGAGATACAATTCGAAAGCCGCAAACACGCCCCAGGGGATATTGATCATTGTATGAAACAGCACGGCGATGAAGACGCTTTGGCCGGCATTCTCAAACAGCCAGACGATGATGACACGCAGCGCGATTGCGCCAAGGCATCGCCAGATAATCCAATCGACGCTCCGGCCCATCTCGACAAACGGAATGACATGCCACAGGGCCCAGATCGCGCCGATGATGAGAGCTGCCGTCAACGCGTTCCACCCGCTCCTTAGTCCAGCGTAAGCGTATCCTTGCCAGCCGAGCTCCTCGCCAATCGCGCCGATGAAGAACATAAGAGCGAACGCGACAACCTCTGCGATTGAGAAGAATTGCACATCTGGCAGCGCCCGCCCCTCGAGGCGAAGCACGCCATACCCGGCAACGAACGCAATCGGCATGAGCAGGAGGGCGGCGAGAACCCACCTCACGCTCTTGATCCTGCGATAGTCCAGAGCGCGCGCGAGCAATTGCCTTGCCCCCATCGCGCCGCTCTGATGGTAGACAAGGATGAGCGCGGCGATCATCGGAGTAAACGCCATGAGCGCGCTCAAGGGAAGAAACGTTGCGATCGGAAGGCGATCGCCCGCCAGGCCGAGCGCGTAGAATGGGATCGATAGTAGGAACACCAGCAGAAAGAAAAACCATGACGATGCGAGGTACGACGCGCGCGCCCGCTTGGTCTGGGAATTGTCAAACATCAGAGGGTTCTTCCGAGACCTTCAGACCATACGCCTTGACACTCAGAATGGCCCCGATTGCTCCAATAGCGGCCAACACCACGTAGGTGACGACATAGTCGGCCGCTTGCGGCGCATCGGGCATAGCCATGCGCCACAGGCCACCAATCAAGACGACCCAGCCGGTCAGCGTTGTGAGAACGGGCCAACGCCAAGTCCAGAGATTGTGCGCGCGAACGATAGCAAGGCCGGCAACGAAGAGAATTGCGCCGTTGAGATAGACAACAGGCGCTATTTGGTTCGCGAAGGCGTCCATGTTGATGACTTCGGTGACGGCAAGTGCGACCATGGTTGGGCCGATCAATCCTGCGAGTTGTTTTGAGTCCGTCATGTTTATTCCCCCGGAGAGCAAGTCTTCTGACATCAGAACACGCCTGCGCCGATCACGCTGCACGCGCCTGGATCGCCGATGGCGTTTGGCAACCAACGATCGCGGGGGCCTCTTGTATCAAATCGTTGTTCTCGATGGCGGCCACCATGAACAGCGCAAAGTCCACGCGGCGCGTGATGTTGCTGGCAAGGATGGGGTCGCCCACGTGTTTGCTCCAAACCGGGAGGCCTTGGCTTGGGCCTTCTTCAAGGTCGCTGCCGCGCACGACGGTCCAGCGTGTCTGGCTGGCAAAGACCCGGCGGCACGCCTCCACTTGGTCGTCAATGTCGATCAGGCGCAGAAGCCGGGCAATCCCGCCTACAAATTTCACCAACGCCTTGACGCGCCATGAATAGACGTCCTGTCCATCCCTCGTGATGTGCCAGCCGCAGGAGAATATGAGCCGAGCATCCGGTTGCGCCAGATCGAGGACGGCTTGCGCCGTGCCCGAGGCATAGTTGTGAACGCCCCACGGCACCAGCACGGTGAGCACGCCGTCACATCCTTCGACGGCTTTTTTAATGACTTGGCTGTCGTTGGTGGCTCCAGGGAAAACGGTAATACGCCCCTTGAACCGTGCAAGTTTGCCGATGCTGCGTTCCCGGCAAACGCCCGTGACCTCGTAGCCGCGGTCCAACGCATGCTGAACCATGTATTGCCCGAGTTTTCCGGAGATGCCGACGATGCAGACTTTTTTCATTTTGCAGCCTCGGCAGCGGGCTAGCGCGGCCGCCGCACCCGGGTTGGAGAATTGGCCGCTAGGGGCGGGGCGGACCCGAGCGCCGCTTCAAGGACCAAAAGACGGCAAGGCCGCTAGCCGCGAGCACAATAGCTCCGACACTGGCCCATGTGAGCGAGGGACCCTGAATGGGAGCGCAATCCGCAAAGCAAAGAATTGGCCGCACGTGCGCGATCCCCAGTCCCTGAAGCAGCCAGAGCCCGCCCAGCAATGCGGCAAGCAGGCCGAGTACAAAAGCTGCCTTCTTCACGTGATTTCTCCGTTCTCAGCCGGACTGACAACAGCCCCCAAGCCAATATCAACGCAGACGGGGGCCACACGTTCCCCTGTGAGGGCGTCAAACCGCTGCAGCGAGCGCGGCCGCCGCGCCCGGGTCGTGCGCGGCCAGCACGACGAGCCCCGCGCAGGCTTGCCGCAATTGGTTCATCATGGCCGTGGAGCGACGCAACACACGCCGGTTTCCCACCCCGGGCACGTGTCCGCAGGCGAGCAGGCGCGCTTCATAGGTAAGATCCCCGACCAGCGCGAGCGTCGGTCGCCCAGGGCGGCGCACAATCAATGAGCTTGATCCGGGCGTGTGCCCTGGAGTCGGCACCATGACCAGGCTGCCGTCGCCAAAGAGGTCGTGCCCGGTGTCGAAGGGGGCAAGCGAGGGATCCCGAAGCGGGCGAGGCTCGATCTCCCGCCATTTCAAACCCGGCAGTTCGATGTGCTTGCGCATGACGCCAAGCAGTTCTGGCCACAACCCCGACAACGTATGCCACTCCGCCCGGCTGACCAGCAGTTCGGCCTGACCAAGCTCGCGCAAGCCGCCGATGTGGTCGCCGTGGAGGTGGGACACGATCGCCGTGCCGACGTCGCCGGCGCTGTAGCCAAGGCCCGCCAACAGGGCGCTCAGAGTCTGGTCCTCAGCCATCTCGAACTTGGCCATCCGGTAAAGCGGCCCCATCAGAAATCCGGTTGGAAAGTACCTCGGGTCCGTGATCGACGCCCGATCCTGGCCGGTGTCGAACAGCACAAGTCCGTCGCGGTGCTCGATGACATAGACATTGATCGGGCGCGGCGCGGTCCACCGGCGGGAGGTGAGCACCCACAGCCACGTGGGTTGCCAGGTGCTCGCCATGTGTTCCGGGTGGATCTGCACCGCGCCGGTGCTGACGACGCTCACACGGCGGATCGGGTCATTGGTGGTCATGATGACTGATGTCCCGTCGGGTGCGCATCCACCCATGAAAGTATCTGGGACACCGCGAGGCCGAGATTGCCGATCTGGCAGTGTGATTGTGCCTGGTCGGCGCGGGTGAAAATCTGCGCGGTGACCGATCGCGCGTTCGTCAGCAGCGGAAGTTGCTCGAACAATTGCGCGAGCGGCACGAAATGGTCCTCCGCGCCGGCCATGATCAGCGTGTCCTGCGTAATCAGCTTGGAGATGGCTCGCGTGTTGTAGGCCTTGAGCCTGTAGAAATACGCAGCCGGCGCTGCGGCGCCGAGAACATGCATGCCCTGTTCGATGCCCCATCTCGACATGAGGTCGTACTTCATCATTGCGCGGGAGAGTGCGTTGATCAACGGCGCGAGGCGCAGCCGCACCAGCGTCGTCAGCGCCAACTGCGCCGCCCAGCCGCGCCGGGATGTGATGCATTGAAAGAAATCGAGCATGACATCGAAGGCAACGACGCGCTCAACCCTCGGCTCGAAGGCGGCGGCGCGCAGCGCAAGGCAGCCACCGAGGCTGATGCCGATGAGGGTGACATCGGACAGCCCCAGATGATCGAGGACAGCGCCGACCGGCTTTTCCCAATCTGGCGTCATTGGCATGTTGTCGCGCATGAGCGTCGAGCCCTGGCCCGGCCCATCGAACATGACGACCTGGTAGCCGCGCGAGGCCATGGCTTGGGCGAGCCCGTAGAATTCCTCCATGTGAGCGTCGTATCCGGCGTGAACGACGATGGTTCCGCGCGATGGCGATGCTGGCGCCAGTTTCAGCCCATAAAGATGGCCGCTCTCATAAGGCACGGAGATGCGCTCGAGGCGCCGATCCTGATGGGCACGATAAAACAGCGTGATGAACGTCTCGAACGCGCGCATTCTCTCGGGGTCGCTCGGGCTCATAAAGAATTCGGCGGCGCGATAGAGCGACGCCGCCAGTGTCAGTTCGTTTCGCTCTTCAGCCAGAGCAGCGGCTGATAGAAACTCTACCTTCCAATCCTGGAAGTTCTTGATTCTTGCGCCGATCTCCGCAAACAGCGGTTCCGCGCCGGGAACAAGGAAGCGATTGAGCTGGTAGTTGATATTCGGATCGCGATGGAATGTGTAATACTGTGTGATCGACAGCCACGTGGCCAAAGTCGCTTGCGCTGCGGGTCTCGGGTGGGTTTGGGGTCTAGCGGTCATTTTAAGCGTGTCCGCCTGTTCACGCGCGCCCTCCGTAGCGATCCATGCAATGTACAACGCGCTAAGGTCCTGCAGGTTCCGCCTCGGTGTCGGAGCATTCGCGCGTGAAGGGTGTCGGTGCGCAGATCGCGAAGCGGGCAAGGTTGCGCTTAGCCGCTCTGCATGGCGCGCCGACGCTTGGCGCGCTCGCCTCGCCCGGCGCCGACTTGAAGCAAATCAAGGGCGAAGGGTGTCGCTGTTTAGAACTGCGCCTGTCTTGAACAATCCGGGGACACGTCACAAACTACAACAACGAACCCTGCGTGCCGTCCGCCGTTTTGGGCTTTGGTTCCGGGCGGAAGGCTTCGACCTCCCCCCGACCGACGTCGCGCCTGGTGCTGCCTAACTCCGTTTCGGCAAAGATCCCCCTTGTTATTGTTCTTCTTTTGTTCTATTTGAATCTCCGGTTGCAGGAGGTGCCAACGAACCGAAACTTGGCCGCGGAAAAAGGGCGGTTTCTGCTCCTAAAGCTAGGGTACATGGGGTTGTTCGCTCAATTTACGCCCGGTACCCCTCTTGGCGGGAGCGGCTTCCGTGGCGCGGGCGCCGTCTGGGACCGTTGGCCTCCAGCCCGCACCTTGCTGTCCATGAAGCATTGAACGCAGAAAGTAAGTGCCGGCAGGATGCCGGCGGTCCCAGGAAGTAAGACTGCACCGTGCGATGGAGATGCCGAATGTCGCTTGCGAAGAATGGGTACGCTTACAGGCGCGGCCTCACCGATCTTGGCAATGGGACGTTCGCTTACCTGCAGCCCGACGGGTCGTGGGGGTGGTCGAATGCGGGGTTGATCACCGATGGGGATCAGTCGCTGCTTGTCGATACGCTGTTCGATTTGAAGCTCACGCGCGACATGCTCTCGGCCATGCGGGCGGCGGCGCCCCGGGCCGCGAAGACCATCGGCACGCTCGTCAACACGCACCACAACGGCGATCATTGTTATGGGAACGAGCTCGTTGAAGGTGCGGAGATCATCGCGTCAGCGCATGCGGCGGAGGAGATGAAGCGAGAGCAGCCGACCTTGCTTGCCAATTTCATGAAGGCGGCGCCGGGGCTTGGGCTCACCGGCGAGTACTTGATGCATTGCTTCGGCGCGTTCGACTTCAACGGGATCACGCCGACGGGGCCTACGACGACGTTCAGCGGGCGGATGCACCGGCATGTCGGCGCGAAGACGGTCGAGCTCATCGAGGTGGGGCCTGCGCATACCGGCGGCGACGTGCTTGTGCATGTGCCGGCGGACAAAACGGTCTTCACCGGCGACATTCTTTTCATCGAGGGCACGCCGATCATGTGGGCGGGACCGGTCGGCAATTGGATCGCGGCGTGCGATCAGATCTTGCGGCTCGATTGCGAGACGATAGTGCCGGGACATGGGCCCGTCACCGACAAACGCGGTGTGAAGGCGGTGCAGAGTTATCTCACCTATATTCGCGACGAGGCGCGCGAGCGGTTCGATGGAGGCCTTTCGGCGCGCGATGCGGCGCATGACATCGCGCTCGGCGATTACGACTCCTGGGGCGATGCTGAGCGCATCGCTGTTAACGTTGCGACGCTCTACCGGGAGTTCTCTGGCGATGCGACGCCGCCCAATGCGGCCGAGCTGTTTGCGTTGATGGGCGAAATTTGGGCGGCGCGGCGCAAGTAGTTCTTGTTTCGTTCGATCGCCGTCAGTAAGGTTTCACCCTTGCCGATCAAGCGTCCCGGTCCGATTTGTGCTCTGCCACGTATTGGACGGCACTCGCGGCGGTTTCAGGGGACTTCATGGCCGAAGGTCAGCGCGAAATGCTCGACCGGTTGCGTATCAACCGGGACGAGGACGACGACGAGGGCGGCGGCAATCGCTGGCTCATCATCGCGCTGGTGACGGCGTGCACTGTCATCGTGGCGCTTGCGATTTTTTCGTTTTGGCCGAAGGCGGAGGATCAGACCGCGGCTGCCGAACCTGCAGCTTCGACCACCACCGGCGCAGCGGCGGCAACGCCGCCGGTGGGAAGCGGCGGCGTGTTGTCGGCTTCGGGCTACGTCACCGCACGGCGGTTGGCGACCGTGTCGGCTGAGATCACGGGCCGGATGGCAGAGGTTTTGATCGAGGAAGGCATGTCGGTCGAAACGGGTCAGGTGCTGGCGCGGCTCGACACGACGCTGGCGAAGACCGAACTTGGCATCGCGGAAGGTAATGTGCGGTCGGCACGGGGCGGGCTGGACGCTGCGATCGCCGACAACGCCGAGGCGCAGCGTGCGCTCGTGCGTATCCGCGGCGTCAAGGCGAAGGAGTTTGCGAGTACGGCCGACCTTACGCGCGCGCAGGCGGCCGCGGATTCGGCGGCGGCGCGTTCCATGCAGGCGCAAGGAAACTTGCGTTCGGCCGAGCAGAGTGCAGCACGGGCAAGGGCCTTGCTCGACAAGCACGAAATACGTGCGCCGTTCGCCGGTATGGTGACGACGAAAGACGCGCAGCCCGGCGAGATCGTCTCGCCCTCTGCGGCTGGCGGCGGGTTCACGCGCACGGGCGTTTGCACGATCGTCGACATGAAATCGCTCGAGGTCGAGGTTGAGGTCAACGAGGCCTACATCAGCCGCGTGAAGCCCGGGCAGCGCGCGAGTGCGACGCTTGATGCTTATCCCGAGTGGGAAATCCAGGCGAAGGTTGCCGCGATCATCCCGACCGCGAACCGCGATAAGGCGACCGTCAAAGTGCGCGTCGCGATCGAGACCGGCGATCCGCGGATCTTGCCCGAAATGGCCGCAAAGGTTTTATTCTTCGACGACACGAAGCAGGCCGCACCCTCCCCTGCCGCCGCGCCTGCGACTGCACAAGGAAACACGCCGCAATGAGCGAAGCACTGATCCAATTGAAAGGCGTCACCAAAAGCTACACGCGCGGCAAGCAGTCCGTGCCGATTTTCGAGCGGCTGGACATGACGATCCCGCAACAGGACTTCGTCGCCATCATGGGGCCGTCGGGGTCCGGCAAGACGACGTTGCTCAACCTGCTCGGCGGTATCGACAAGCCGACCGGCGGGGAGATCGTGTTCGACGCGAAGCGAATGGACAATCTCGACGAAAGCAAGCTCGCCTCGTTTCGTGCGGGCAACGTGGGCTTCATCTTCCAGTTCTATAACCTGATGCCGATGCTGACGGCGGCGCAAAATGTGGAACTGCCGTTGCTGCTCACGAAGCTTGGACCGAAGGCGCGGCGGGAGCGGGTGAACACGGCGCTGTCGATCGTGGGCTTGTCAGACCGGGCGCGGCACAAACCTTCGGAGCTTTCGGGTGGCCAGCAGCAACGCGTCGCGATCGCGCGGGCGATCGTGTCCGACCCGAAGCTCCTGCTTTGCGACGAGCCGACCGGCGACCTCGACCGCGAGACGGCGGGCGAAATCCTTTCCATGCTGCAAACGCTGAACCGCGATCTCGGCAAGACGATCGTCATGGTCACGCACGACCCGGAAGCGGCGCGCTATGCGAAGCGGATGCTGCATCTCGACAAGGGGCACTTCAGCGAGAAGGACCTTGCGGCATGACGCTGATCGAGCTCGTTCGTAAGAACCTGTTCCGCAAGCCGTTGCGCACGATCTTGACCGTGTTCGCGATCTTTATCGCGTTCGCGATCTTCGGGGTTCTGGCGACGTTTCAGAACGCAATGAATGCGGGAATCGATACCGCAGGTGCCGACCGTTTGATCGTCACCAACAAGATCAACTTCACGCTGCAGATGCCGATCGCCTACGTCCAGCGCACGCGCGGCGTGGAGGGCGTGAAGATCGTGACGCATGCGGATTGGTTCGGCGGCTATTATCAGGATCCGCGTATCTTCTTTGCGGCCATCGCGGTGGAGCCCGCGTCCTATCTCGACATCTATCCGGAGTACCTGCTTCCGCCCGCGCAACGGCAGGCGTTCATCAGCGATCGTACCGCACTGCTCGCCGGCGAAACGGTCGCCAAGCAATTCGGCTGGAAAGTCGGCGACCGGATACCGCTCAAGAGCAACATATTTCAGCAGAAGAACGGTTCCGACGCTTGGGACTTCACGCTTGTTGGGATCATCAAAGGCGAGACGGCGCGCGTCGACACGAACTTCGTGATCTTCCAGTACGAGTACTTCAAGGAAACGCGCAGCTTCGGCGGCGACACGATCGGCTGGATGATCGTCAAGACGCAGAGCCCGAAAGACAACGCGAACGTCATGAAGGCCGTCGACGTCATGTTTGCGAATTCGCCGTTCGAAACGGAAACGCAGACGGAGCAGGCATTCGCGAAGGCGTTTCTTGAACAGGCCGGCGATCTTGGCTTCATCATCTCGGCCGTCGTGGGTGCTGCGTTCGCGACGATCCTGCTCATCGTCGGCAACACGATGATGCTGACGGTGCGCGAGCGGACGAACGAAATCGCGGTGATGAAGACGATCGGCTTCACGTCGCAGCGCATTTTTGGGCTTGTGATCGGCGAGTCGCTGCTGCTCACCGTCATCGGCGGCGCGCTCGGCTTGCTCGTCGCCTGGTTGCTGAGTTTTGCGCTGCAGAACGCGACAGGGGGTGCGTTCGGTCCGATGACGTTCACGCCGGGTATTGCGATCTGGAGCGTCGTGTTGATGGCGATGCTTGGTCTCCTCACCGGCTTGATCCCGGCGCTCCGCGCGATGCGCATCAACGTCGTGACCGCATTGGGGAGGAAGTGATGGGACGGACCTTCACGCAGATCGCCGCCGTCACGATGATGAACCTGCGGTCGATTCCTGACCGGCTTTGGACGTCGCTGTCGACCGTGATCGCGGTCGCCATGGTAACCGCCGTGCTGCTCGGGTTTCTTGCGTTGGCGAACGGGTTTCAGTCGACGGTTCAAGGCAGCGGGTCGCCGGATGTCGCGGTGATGCTGCGCAAGGGGAGTGGCAGCGAGCTTAACTCCAACCTTACGCGGGAGCAGTCGCTGCTGGTGGAAGAGGCTCCGGGCCTCGCGCGCGGTGCCGACGGGAAGGCGCTCGTTTCGCCGGAGCTCTACGTCGTGGTGGACGGGATCAAGAAGTCGAGCCGTACGAAGGCGAACCTGCCCCTGCGCGGCCTCGGCGTGCGCGCCAATCAGGTGCGGAGCGGCATCAAGATTTCCGCGGGGCGGATGTTCACGCCGGGCACGAACGAGCTCGTCGTAGGCCGCGCTGTGTCGCGACAGTTCGAAGGGTTCGAGCTTGGACGCAAGATTAGGCTCGCGGCGCAGAACTGGACCGTCGTGGGCGAGTTCGAAGCGGCGGGGTCCGTGTTCGAGTCCGAGATATGGGCGGACGTCGCAGTCCTGCAGGGGCTCTATCAGCGCGGCAGCTCGGTGCAGAGCGTGCGCGCCCGGTTGGACAGTCCGGCGAGCCTTGAGAAGCTCAAGGCTTATTCCGAGGCGGACCCACGGCTGAAACTCGACGTGCAGGCGGAGCGTTCGTTCTATGCCGAGCAAGGCAAGGGGATGAGCGACATTATTCTTTATCTGGGCTGGCCGCTTGCGATTGCGATGTCGTTCGGTGCGCTGGCGGGCGCGTTGAATACGATGTACGCGTCGGTCGATGCGCGCATGCGCGAGATCGCGACGCTGCGCGCGATCGGGTTCGGGGGGACGCCGGCGTTTGTGGGTACGATGGTCGAGTCGCTGCTGCTGTCGGCGATCGGCGGTGTAGTCGGGGCGCTCGCGACCTATTTGTTGTTCGACGGGATCAGCGCTGCGACACTGGGCAGCAACTTCACGCAGGTGGTGTTTGCGCTCAAGATGACGCCGCAGCTCGTGGTACAAGGCGTCGTCCTTGCGCTCGTCATCGGGTTCGTGGGCGGCGTGTTCCCCGCCTGGCGGGCGGCGCGGGTGCCGTTGCTCGCGGCGTTCAAGGAGCAGTAGTCAGAGTTTCTTCGCGTATTGAATGAAGCCGGAACGGTGCGCGATGCGGTCGTAAAGTTGGCGAGCTGTTGCGTTCGTTTCGTGCGTCATCCAGTAGACGCGTGTGCCACCGGCCGCTTTCGTCACGTGATACACATGTTCGATGAGCGCGCGGCCCATGCCTGTGCCGCGGAGATCAGGGTCGACGTAGAGGTCTTGCAGGTAGCAGGTGGCGGCGTCGATCCAGCCGTGGCGGTGCAGGATGATGTGGGTGAGGCCGCGCGGTTTGCCTTCGTGCTCGGCGAGATAGGCGAACATCGGCTCAGTGGGGTCGAGGTAGCGGGCGAATGTCAGATCGTATTGCGCTCTGGGCAGCGTGGTTTCGTAGAAGTCGAGGTAGCCGTTCCAGAGGCGGTCCCAATCGGCGCGGTCGGTTTTCGTGAGAGGGCGCACGGTCACGCTGCCGTACACACGCGATTGATCGAATGCCCTAGCGTCAAGACCCATGTGCGTTTGCATCCGACCTGCCCTCGCTCTCGTAGTTCTGGTAAGGCACGCTATCGCACCCATCGAAGGCCGTCATCCATGCTCACGCTCTACGAACACCCGCTCAGCCCCTATGCGCAGAAGTGCAAGATCGCGCTCCTTGAGAAGGGCGTGCCGTTTCAGTTGAAAATGCCTACAGCGATCGGGACAGGTCAGGTCGATGCCGAATTCTTGAAGGCGTCGCCGCGCGGCGAGGTGCCAGCGCTGGTGGACGGCGATTTCGCGGTGTTCGATTCGACTGTCATTCTCGAGTACATCGAAGACGCGTATCCCACGCCCGCCATGCTGCCGCGCGACGCGAAGTTGCGAGCCAAGGCGCGGATGATCGAAGACGTTATGGATACGCTCTACGAACCGATCAATTGGGGCCTTGGTGAAATACGCTGGTTCAAGCGGGCTGAGGGCGAACAGGCGCGGGTGATCGAGACGCGCGCGGCCGCTCAAGCGCGCGACTTCTTCTTGTGGCTGGAGCGGCAGCTTGGTGATCAGGAGTGGTTCTGCGGTGCGTTTGGGTGGGCCGATCTGTCGGTCATTCCCTACATCAACGGATCGACGGGGCTGGGTGTCGGGCCATCCGCCGTGTCGAAACTAGGGGCCTGGCAGGCGCGGGCGAATGCACAGGCTTCGGTTTCGCAGGTTGCGCAGCAGGCCGTGGAATCGATCAAGGGCATGGCCATGGTCGGCGAGGCGGTGAAGCAGCGGCTCTTCAAGCGCGAGTATCGCGATCACCGGTTGGAGTGGATGATCCGCTCCGGCGGGCTTGATGTCGTGCTTGACGGCCTCAAGGCCGATACGATCCGCTTCTCGAACGAATTCAGATAGGGCCGCACATGAGCGAGATCATTTTTCATCATTACTGGACGTCGCCGTTTTCGGAGAAGGTGCGCATCGTCTTCGGGATGAAGGGGCTTTCGTGGCGTTCCGTCGAAATTCCGAACATGATGCCGAAGCCCGATTTGATGCCTTTGACCGGCGGGTACCGGAAGACGCCGGTGATGCAGATCGGCGCCGACATCTATTGCGATACGCAGCTTATCATCCGGGAGTTGGAGCGGCGGCATCCGACGCCTGCGGTCATTCCGCATGCTGGGTTGAGTTTCGCGCTCGCGTTCTGGTCGGACCGGCCGTTCTTTCAGGCGACGGTGCCGCTGATCTTCGGCGAGGTCGGACCGATGATCCCGGAGGCGTTCAAAAAAGACCGCGAGAAGATGTTTCCGGAGCGGCCGTTCAATTACGAGCAGATGAAGGCGGCAATCCCGGCGTTCAAGGATCAATGGCGCGCGCATGCCGACTTCTTGGAAGCGCAGCTGCAAGACGGGCGGAAGTTCCTGCATGGCGCGGTTGCCACCATCGACGACGCGCATTGCCATATGAACATCTGGTTCTTGAAGAGTTTCTTCGCGCCGACGGCGGAGGCATTGTTGAAAGAGTTTCCGAAGTTGGCCGCGTGGTATGCGCGCGTTTGCGCGATCGGGCATGGCACGCACACGGTAATGGATTCGAAAGAGGCTTTGGCGATTGCTAAGGCTGCGACTTCGACTACGGTTTCGCGCGCGGATGAGCATGATCCGAACGGGCGCAAACCGGGGGATCGGGTCAGCGTGATGCCTGACGACTATGGCCGCGACCCGGTAATGGGGGAGCTTGTGTTTTCGACGGCGCAGGAGATTGCGATCAAGCGGCACGATCCCGCGGCCGGCGACGTCGTCGTGCATTTTCCGCGTGCGGGGTTCTTGGTGATTTCGGCTTGAGGGGTTTTGCGAAATGAATATTGCTGAGTCCGTTACTGTTCTGGCCGATGCGCCATGCGGCAAGCTTGAGGGGTCGCGCCGCGGGGGCGTTTCGACTTTCAAGGGCATACCTTTTGCGACCGCCAAGCGTTGGCACATGCCGGAGCGTGCTGAACCGTGGAGCGGCGTTCGTTCGGCGCGCGCTGCCGGTGCGGTGGCGCCGCAGAACCCGACGCCGCTCGAAGGGTTGATCGCCGGCGGCGGCAAGACGGTACAAAGCGAGGACTGCCTGTTCCTCAACGTCTGGACGCCATCTTGCGACGGTGCGAAGCGGCCGGTGATGGTTTGGATTCATGGCGGCGCCTTTTCCACTGGAGCGGGCAGTGTCGGGCTCTATAGCGGGAAGAATTTGGTGACGGCTGGCGACGTTGTCGTCGTGACGATCAACTACCGGCTGTCGAGCCTCGGCTTCCTGCGACTGACCGACATCACGAACGGTCGCATCCGCTCGACCGGCGCTGAAGGTATCGCCGACCAGATCGCGGCTCTCGGCTGGATGCGCGACAACATCGCGGCGTTCGGCGGCGATCCCGGCAACGTCACAATCTTCGGCGAGAGTGCGGGCGGCATGTCGGTCGCCTGTTTGCTTGCGAGCCCTGCGGCGCGCGGGCTGTTCCACAAAGCGATCTCTCAGAGCGGCAGCGCACACATTGCACGCCCGCGCGAACACGCGAACCGCGTTGCCGACGTTTTCCTGCGGCATCTGGGTGGTGCCGGGAACGACCTTGAGCGAGCGCCCGTCGAGGCGCTGCTGAAAGCGCAAGCTGACCTCGTCGCGGAGGTCGATAATCAAGACCCGCACAAACTTGGTTCAATGGCTTTGCAGCCGGTTGTCGATGGCGACGTTCTTCCGTTGTGGCCTATCGAGGCTGTGCGTGCGGGGTCATCTGCAAGCGTACCGATGATCGCTGGGACGACAACCGAAGAGTGGAAGCTCTGGACTGCGCTCGACGCGAAGTTTCACACGATGGATGAAGGCAAGCTTGAGCGGTGGGCCGAGCGGATGTTCGGCGATGATGCGGCAGCGCTGCTTGCGGCAGACAAAGACGGGACGCCGTATGAACGGTATGTTTCGATGCAGACGGACCGCGCGTTTCGCGAGCCTACGCGGCGGTTGCTCGCGGCGCAGAGTGCGCAGGCGCCGGTCTATGAGTATGTGTTCGATTGGCGCTCGCCCGCGATGGGCGGTGCGTTTGGCGCTTGCCATGCGATGGAGCTTGGGTTCGTGTTCGGGACGCATAGTTTGCCGGGTGCAGACAATTTCTTCGGCAAGGGGCCTGAGGCCGACGCGATCAGCCTTGCCATGATCCAGGCTTGGACTTCGTTCGCGCGCACGGGCGTTCCCAAAGCGGATGGCGTCGAGGCCTGGCCGCACTGGTCTAAGGCGTCGCCGGCGGCGATGGTGTTCGGCGCAGACTCGCGCGCGGCGCATGTGAGCCGGTTCGAACTGCCAAAGGCTTGGGCCGCCCTGCCCGACCGGTTAGTCGGACCTTAGGCTGCTTCCGCTTCGTCCTGCTTTTTTAGTTTCTGCGCGAGGTCGCGGCCGATGACGCGGTGGATCGCGACGGCGACGAGGTCGTCGGTCTCGACCAGTTTGCGCAGGTGCTTGATGTCGAACACGAAAGCGCGCGTCGGTTGTTCGATGACGACGCTTGCGGATGCGGGATTGCCGGAGACGAACGCCATTTCGCCGACGAACGCGCCGCCTCGCAGGTGGGCCACCGTCGCGCCATGCACGTTGACGACGGCCGAGCCGTCGCAGATCAGCACGAGCTCGGGGACCGCCTTTCCTTGCTCGGTCAGCACGGCGCCGGGTTCCAGGTCGCGCCACGAGCCTGCGGTAACCACTCGCGCGAGCTGCGCGTCCGTGAAGCCGGCGAAGACGCCTTGGCGCAGCAGATGCGCGTGTTCCATCGTCTTTAGCTTGCGGCGTTCGGCGACCAGCCAATAGATTTGGTAGAGGTTGATTGCGATGAACACGACATCCCAGCCGATGCCCGCGCCCAGATCTCCACCTGAGAGGCGGAAGTAGACGATTTCGAGACTGAGGCCGAGGACGGCGGTGACCCGCAGCCAATAGATGTTCGTCAGCCAATATGAGATCGCGATCAGGACATAGGAGACATGTCCCGGCACGTCGGCCCAGGGTAGCGAGAATACTTCCATGGGCGTGTCCCTCGTCCCCCTAGTTCTCCAGCATCACCTTACACTGATGCGCCGGTTTGCGAAGCGCCTCGAACGCGGCCGGTAAACCGTCGAGGTTAACAACGTCGGTGATCATGTGTTCGACGTCGACGCGGTCTTTCGCAATCATCTCAATCACATAGTCGAAGTCAGCGGGTCGATAGCCGAGTACGAATTGCAGCGTTAGCTCCTTTAGAATGCCGACCAGCGGCATGATCATGTCCATCTGCTGGCAGACGCCAGCGACCACGATCTTCGTGTGGCGCGGCGCCATCATCATGACTTCGTTGATGAGGCCCGGCGCGCCGACGCATTCGAAGATGATGTCGGGGCCTTTGCCGGCGATCGCTTCGACTTGGGGGATGATCGCCTTCGCCGGATCGACAGCATCGGTCGCACCGAAGCGGGCGGCCATTTTCGCGCGTAGCTCGGCGCGTTCGCTGACGATGACGTGGCGGGCGCCTAAAAACCTCGCCCAGAGCATGACGGCAAGACCCACTGGACCGGCACCGATCACGAGTACGGTTGCGCCGCGTTCCATGCCCGCTTTGTCGACAGCGTGTAACCCCACCGCGAGCGGTTCGATCATTGCGCCTTCGCGGAAGCTGACGTTCGCCGGGATCTTGTGCGCACCCACCGCGCTGATCTTCACGTATTCGGCGTAGGCGCCGTGGCTTTGGCCGAGGCCTACGGTCAAGCCTTTCGCGCAGGTCGCGTAGCCGCCGGCCGTGTTCAGGCACGGGCTGACTTCGCCGCAGCAGATGAACGGGAAGCCCGCGACGCGATCGCCTGCCTTCCATTTGCCCTTGGCGGCGGAGCCGACCTCGATCACTTCGCCAGCGAACTCGTGGCCCATGACGGAGCCGCCGGGCAGCGGTTGAATCGACGTCGCCTCCGTCATGTGCAGGTCGGAGCCGCAGATGCCGCAGTTCTTGACCTTCAAGATCAGGTGCGCCGGTCCGCATTCCGGGTTGGCGAGCGTTTCGATGGCGAGCGGTTTGCCGATTTCCTTGAAGACGGCGGCGCGCATGGGGTTCCTCGTCGGTTGTCAATGGCTTGGTCGGCTGACAGTATGTCAGCCACCACGACATTGCCAACGAAGGAAACATCGCATGACCATCAAGCTCCGTAACGGTACCTTTCTCGCGCCCTTCCATCCGCTGGATGAAGATCCCACACTGTGTTTGCACCGCGACTTGGAGTTGATCGAGCACCTGGACCGGCTGGGTTACGACGAGGCGTGGGTGGGCGAGCACCATTCGGCGGGGTATGAGATCATCGCGTCGCCGGAGCTTTTCATCGCGGCCGCGGCGGAGCGGACGAAGCGCATCCGGCTCGGCACCGGCGTTGTTTCGCTGCCGTATCACAATCCGCTGACTGTCGCGAACCGGATGATCCAACTCGATCATCAGACGCGTGGGCGGGTGATGTTTGGCGTTGGGCCTGGCTTGCTGCCGTCGGACGCGTTTCAAATGGGCATCGATCCGAACACGCAGCGCGACCGGATGGTCGAGGCGATCGAGGTGATTCTGAAGCTGTTCAAGGGCGAGCGGGTTACGAAGAAGACGGAGTGGTTCAACCTCTCGAACGCGATTTCGCAGTTGCGCCCGTACACGTGGCCGCATCCGGAGATTTGTGTCGCATCGAGCGTCACGCCGTCTGGCGGCAAGCTCGCAGGCAAGCACGGGTTCGGCATGCTATGCGTGGCGGCGACGCAGACGGGCGGCTATGACGCGCTCGGCATCAATTGGAGGATCGCGAACGATGTGGCGGCCGAGCATGGCCGCAAGATGAATGCGGAGCTTTTGCGCCTCGTCGGGCCGGTGCACATCGCCGAGACGAAGCAACAGGCGATGGAGAACATCAAATACGGCTTCTACAAGTGGGCCGACTATTTCTCGAAGATCAGCCCGACGAACCAGCAAGACGATCGCAACGCCGATCCGCTGGAGCGCGGGATTAAGGACGGTGTGATCGTCGTCGGTACGCCGGACGATGCGATCGCCCAGATCAAGCGTCTGCAGGCGAGGCAGGGCGAGTTCGGCTGCTTCCTGCAGCTCGCGCACAATTGGGCGACGTTCGACAACACGAAGAAGAGCTTCGAGCTTTGGCAGCGGCACGTGACGCCTGTGATCAACGGCGCGAATGTGAACCGGCAAGACAGTTTTGACGACGCGACGAAGCACTCCGAGAAGTACATCGGTGCGGCGATGGGTGCCGCGATGTCGACGATCCAGAAACACGCGATCGAACAGGCAGCGAAAGAGAAGAAGAGCGCCGCCGAATAGGAGCGTTTCATGGGCGCGATGATGGCGTTTGGCGGCGGGTGCCATTGCGGCGCCATCAGCGTCACGTTCGAGAGCGCACTACCCGCCGCCTCGATCGAGCGGCGGGCTTGCCAATGTTCGTTCTGCCGTTCGCATGGTGGGCTGACGGTGAGCGATGCGGACGGCGCGCTGCGGTTCGACGCGGACGCAGGCTCGCTCGTGCGCTATCGCTTCGGCCTCAAGACCGCAGACTTTTTGATCTGCGCGCGGTGCGGCGTCTATGTTGGGGCGATCTACGGCGAAGGCGACGAGTACTGGGGCATCGTCAACTCCAACGTGCTGCATGACCGCAACGCGTTCACGGCGCCGGTCGTCGCGATCAGTTACGACAACGAGACGCCGTCGTTGCGCGGTGAGCGGCGCAAGCAGCGCTGGACGCCGGTCGAGGTCTTGAATTTCTAGAGCCTGATCTCGCCTGCCATGAGGCGGTCGTAGAGTTCGGGCGTGAGCGGCACGTATTGGCCGTCGACGGGGTCGAGGAAGAAGAGCGCGTCGCTGACCGTGCGCGGGTCGTAGCCTTCTTTGACGAGTTCGACTTTGCGGTGCTTGAACGTGCCCGTGATTTCGATTTCACCTTGCATGCGCAGGAAGATGGGGCGGGCGTAGGCGGCCAAGTTCTTTTCGAGGTGGGCTTTGAACTTTGCGAGGTCTAGCGGTGCGGCAGTCACCAGGGCTGCCATGCCGGCGCGGCCGTCGGTGCCGGGGACCTTCACACCATAGACGTTGGCTTCCTTGATGCCGGGGAAGATCGAGATCGCTTCGGCGACTTCGCTGGTCGCGACGTTTTCACCCTTCCAGCGGAACGTGTCGCCGATGCGGTCGATGAAGTAGTAATAGTGTTGCGCATCGCGTTTCAGCAGGTCGCCGGTGCGGAACCAGGCGTCACCCTTTTCGAACACGTCGCGGAGTACCTTCTTTTCAGTGTCCGTGCCTTTCGAGTAGCCCTCGAAGCGGCCGCGCTGTTCGTCGATCTTGCCAATCGCCTCGCCCGCTTCGTCAGGCTTGCACTCGATGCAGAAGCCTTTGGCGTTGCGCACCGGCTGTTCACTTTCGATGTCGAACTGGACGAGGCGCGTTTGCAGGATGCGGCGCATGTAACCGGGGATGCGGCCGATTGCGCCAACCTTGCCGTCGAAGTTCACCATCGACACGTTGCCTTCGGTCGCGCCGTAGAACTCGATGATTCTTGGAATGCGGAAGCGGGCTTTGAAGGCCGGCCAGATTTCGGGCCTGAGACCGTTGCCCATGACAACGCGAAGGCGGTGCTTGCGTTCCTTTGGGTGTGCGGGTGAATTCAAAAGGTACCTGCAGAGCTCACCGATGTATTCGAACTGGGTCGCCCGGTACTTGACGCAATCATCCCAGAACGCGGTCGCCGAGAATTTGCGGCGGATAATGACGGAGCCGCCGACGGTCAGCGTCGAGCCGATCGCGCAGACGCCGCCGGCCGAGTGGTAGAGCGGGAGCACCACATACATGCGGTCGCGCTCGGTCGACTTCATGGCAGACGCGAACGAATGCATCATCGTTTGGATGCGCAGGTGGCTCATGTTTGCGGCTTTGGGCAGACCCGTCGTGCCGCTGGTGTAGATGTAGAAGCACTTGTCGTTCGCGGTGACACCTTTGCGGACGTCCTTTGGAAGTGGCGCATCGGATTGTGCGGCCAACACGGTGTCCAGATCTTCAGCGCCGGGGACGGCGCCGCCGGTCGCCCAGACGGTGAGCTTCTCTTGTAGATCGTCCGTGCAAGATTCGTAGTTCGCGGCGAGTTCGGCGCCCAGTACCACGTGCTTTGCGCCGGAGATCGCGAGGCTGTGCGCGAGCGCGCGTTCGCGGAGGTTCGTGTTGATGAGGCCGACAGTGACGCCGATCTTGATGAGGCCGGTCCAGGCGAAGAGATATTCGGGACGGTTCTCCATCAACAACGCGACGGCGTCGCCGCGCTTTAGGCCCAACGACTGAGCCCATCGGGCATAGCGGTTCGCTTGGGCGTCGTATTGGCGGTACGTGTACTTCGTGTCTTCGAACCAGATCGCGACGTTGTTCGGACGCTTGGTGGCCCAACCCTCGATGATGTCGGCGACGGTGAACGAGGAGTCCGGCGTGACTTTACCGATCCGGCGCAGAAGCCTCGTCGTGCTGGAAATGAACCGCCACTCGCGGGCTATTGCGCCAAACACCCCCTCGTCCCCCATGTTCCCGGTTTCTATTGGATTCGCTTGCGATGCCGGACATCGCCTACGCTGGTTCGCGAAATTAGGGACTGGGCGTCAAGGGTCAATCGAACTTTCCATGAACGAACGGGACGACAAGGCCGATTGGGCGGCGGCGCGGCAACTCGACCTCACAGGCCTCAAGTGCCCGATGCCGTCGCTGATGACGAAAAAGGCTTTGCGGGGGATGGGCCCAAACGAGCTGTTGGCGGTTACCGTGACCGACCCGCTGGCACCGCTCGACCTTCATCACTTGTGCCAGAGCCACGGGCATTCAGTGGTGGCCGAGGGCCAAAACGACTCCGGGGCCCGCCGGCTCTTGATTTGCCGCGGGCCCCGGAGCTGAAGGCTATTTCGCTTGCGGTTTAAGCGAACATGCCCGTGTTTCCGATCAACACTGCCGACACTGCGATGTAAGCCACGAAAGCGACGGCCGACCATTGAATAACCGTTGTAAGCGTTTGCATTGTTGTCTCTCCTATTGGGACTTGGGGTTCTTTTCAGCTTCCGGGATCAGGCGATGCCGGCGAGCGCTTCGACCGGTAGGGCCAGCGCGAGCGTCGCGTAGAGCGCGACCGCAATCGCCGACCATTCGATCATCACTGTGAGCGTCTTCATTGCCGTCTCTCCTTCTCTCTCTTTCTCGGTTCCGTCCCCCTCGGGGTCCTGCGGGCGGGGCGGGTTTTTGTCCTTGCTGATGGACTAGTATGTTGTTTGTAATACTATGAATTCAACTGCATTAGATGCATGTCAGGTCTGACTCTCCCGCATGGCTGGCGTTTCTGCAGATTTTATCGTTATTTTTCATATGCTTAACTAAGTTTCCGTTGTAACTACTTCTTAATCTTGTTCACGACCGCGATAGCTGCTAATAAATGACTGGTCAGTTATTTATTTAACCATGAACCAGCTCGAGCGATCTCAACGGTGGCAACGGCGGAAGGACGCCCGTCCGGCGGAACTTCTGGAGGCGGCACTCGACGTCTTCTTTGAGAAGGGGTTTGCGGCCGCGCGTCTTGAGGACATCGCCGCCCGCGCAGGGGTCACCAAGGGCACGATCTATCTCTATTTCCAAAGCAAGGAAGACGTGTTCGAAGCGCTTGTGCGGGCGATCCCGCAGCCGAACATCGAACAGCTGCGCGCGCTTGCAGCCGACGCGTCGGTGCCTGCCGACGCGATGCTCCGACGCGTGCTGACGTTCATGGGTACGGTCTTGCGCGAAGGGCGAATGGCGATGTTCCCGCGCCTCGTCATCGGCGAGGGCGGCCGGTTTCCGAAACTCGCCGAGACCTACAAGCGCGAGATCATCTCACGCGGCGTTGGCGTTATCTCCTCGATCATCGAGCGCGGGATCGCCGAGGGACGCTTTCGCAAGGTCGATCCTGCGCACGCCGCTTATGGCGCGGTTTCGCCGGTGCTCTTCGTCGCGATCTGGCGCACCACGTTCGAACGTTTCGACAGCGCTCCGTTAGATGGCGCGGCGTTCGTCGAGCAGCACATTGATACATTTTTGCGCGGCATCACCGTTGGGAGTGAGCCATGAGAGTTAATCACACGACTGCAGTTGCGTTGGCGCTGGTGCTTGCCGCCTGCGGGAGCGAGCCGGAGAGCACGATCACGGGCTACGCGGAAGGCGAATACGTCTACGTCGCGGCGCCAGAGGGCGGTTGGGTGAGCGAACTGCTCGTCGCGCGTGGCGCGCAGGTGAGGGTGGGCGACCCCCTGTTCGCGCTCGATGCGGAGACGCAGGTCGCGCTACGCGATCAGGCGGCGGCGCAGGTGCGTCAGGCGGAGGCGCAACTCCTAAACCTGGAAACGGGACGTCGGCCGGATGAGATCGCGGCGCTGGAGGCGGCGCTCGCGCAGGCCAACGCCAATCGCACACTGGCTGACGCTGAGTTCAAGCGTGCCGTCGAGCTCAATCAGCGCGGCTTCGTCTCACAAGCGGCGGTCGATACACGGCGTGCGCAACGCGATGCCGCCTTGATGCAGGTAAAACAGACAGAGGCCAATCTCGCGCTCGGGCGCAAGGGTGCGCGGAGCAATGAGATCGGTTCGGCGCGCGCGGCGGCTGAAGGCGCGAAGGCAGCGCTGGCGCGCGCTGAATATGCGCTGAGCCAGCGGCGCATCCGGTCGAAGGTGGCGGGCCGCGTCGAGGATACACTGCGGCGCGCGGGCGAGTATGTGCCGCCGGGTGGTGCGATCGTGCAGATTTTGCCGCCGCAGAACGTGAAGCTGCGCTTCTTTGTGCCCGAGCGGCTACGCGCGAAACTATCGCCGGGATTTGTCGTGGGCGTCACTTGCGACGGGTGTGCCAAGGATTTGAAAGGACGCGTGACGTTCATTGCTTCGACCGCCGAATTCACGCCGCCCGTCATCTACAGCGTGGGCTCGCGCGAAAAGCTCGTTTGGATGGTCGAAGCGGTGCCGGAAGGCGGCGCACTTGCGCCCGGGCAGCCGATCGATGTGACGTTGCCATGACCGCCACGCTCGCGATCGACGTCAGCGAGCTGACCAAGAGCTTCGGCACGCGCAAGGTCGTCGACAAGTTTTCGATCCAGGTTCCGCGCGGTCAGGTATGGGGATTTTTGGGTCCGAACGGCAGCGGCAAGACGACGACGATCCGCATGCTGTGCGGGCTGCTTCTGCCCGACAGCGGAACCGGCACGTGCCTGGGCTACGACATCAAGAGCCAGGCCTCCGAGATCAAGCGCAATGTCGGCTACATGACGCAGAAATTTTCGTTCTACGAGGATCTTTCGATCCGCGAGAACCTGGACTTTGTCGCGCGCATCTACGAGATGGCGGATCGCAAGCGTGTCGTCGATCAAGCGATCGAGCGGCTGGGGCTTGTCGAGCGGCAGCAACAGCTTGCGGGCACACTTTCGGGCGGTTGGAAGCAGCGGTTGGCGCTGGCGGCCTGCATCCTGCACCGGCCGCAATTGTTGCTGCTGGACGAGCCGACGGCCGGCGTTGATCCGCAGGCGCGACGGGAATTTTGGGACGAGATTCATCAACTCGCTGCGCAAGGACTGACCGTCCTCGTCTCCACACACTATATGGACGAGGCCGAGCGGTGCGACCGTATCGTCTATCTGGCGTATGGAACTGTGCTCGCGCGGGGCACGGTCGCGGAGGTCATCGAGGGGTCAACGTTGAGCACGTGGATCGTCACGGGCAGCGATGTGCGGACACTTGCCGGTGAGCTGCACGGATGCGAGGGGATCGACCAAGTTTCCGTGTTCGGCGTGACACTGCATGTCAGCGGAAGGGATGCCGAGAAACTGGAGCGAGCGATCGCGCCGTTTCGGGCGCGCACAGAGTTCACTTGGGAGAAGTCGAGCCCGAGCCTTGAAGACGTGTTCATCCACCTGATGGCGCCGTTTCGCGCGCGGTTGACGGGGTAGTCCCATGCTCGGCGTCTCGTTCGCGCGGATCGGTGCGGTGTTTCTGAAGGAACTCATTCAGATGCGCCGCGACAGGCTGACCTTCGGGATGATCATCGGCATCCCGGTGCTGCAGCTTGTACTGTTTGGGTTTGCGATCAACAGCGATCCGAAGCATCTACCGACCGCGGTCAATGTACAGGACCCAAGCGTCTATTCGCGTACGCTGGTGCGGGCTTTGGAGAACTCCGGCTATTTCCGCGTTACCAACATTGTCAAAGGCGAGCGCGAAGGCGCAGCGTTGCTTGCGAGCGGTAGCGTTGCCTTCGTTGTCACCGTGCCGCCAGAGTTTTCGCGTGAACTCGCGCGCGGGGACCGGCCACAGATTCTGATCGAAGCCGACGCCAGCGATCCGGCAGCTGCGGCAAATGCGGTCGCCGCAGTCGCGCAGTTGCCGTCGACGGTGTTCAACCGCGAACTCACCGGTGCGCTTGCGCCGTTGCGTTCGACGCCACCGCCGTTCGAGATCGTGGTTCACCGGCGCTACAATCCGGAGGGCATCTCCTCCTACAACGTCGTGCCCGGGCTCATCGGCGTGATCTTGACGATGACGATGGTGTTGATCACGGCGCTCGCCGTCACGCGCGAGGTCGAGCGCGGGACGATGGAAAATCTGCTTGCGATGCCGTTAAAGCCGTTCGAGGTGATGGCGGGGAAGATTCTGCCCTACATCTTCATGGGCTACATCCAGGTGACCGTCGTGCTGGTTGCGGCGCGGCTGTTGTTCGGCGTGCCGATGTTGGGATCGTATTTCGAGCTGTCGATCGCGCTTGCGCTTTTTATTGCAGCCAACCTGTCGATCGGCTTTACGATCTCGACGATTGCGGCAAACCAATTGCAGGCGATGCAGATGACGTTCTTCTTTTTCCTGCCGTCAATCCTGCTCTCCGGGTTCATGTTCCCGTTCCGCGGCATGCCGGAATGGGCGCAGTGGATCGGCTCGATCCTCCCGAACACGCACTTCATGCGGATCGTGCGCGGCGTGATGCTGAAGGGTAGCCATCTCGGCGATATGGTGGCCGACCTGTGGCCGCTCGCCGCGTTTATGCTCGCGGCGATGACGATCGCCCTCATGCGCTACCGCCGCACGCTCGACTAGCCGGCGCTGATCCACTTCGCTTTGGCTGGCGTACTTGCTTCGTCAAACGGAGGACAAATGCGCATCTTGGTGGTGGCGGCGCTTGCTTTGGCTGGGAGCGCGCCTGGGCTCAGCGAGCCGGCAACGCGTGTCGCGCAACTCAACGGTCAGTGGACCGTAGATTTATCTACAGACCCAGGTGCGCCTTACACCAAGCCGATGGTGTTGACGCTGGAGCCCGATGGTACGGTCGAGGGATCCTTCTACGAGTCCACCATCGAAGCGGGCCGGTGGAAGACTGATCGCGGGCGTACGTGCGTCAGCTTCCGTACTAGCGACGGAGCCGGTCCGTACCATTCGGCAGCCTGTTTGGCGGGGGCGGAAGTGCACGGACAAACCTGGGCAGAACATCGCAACTTCTTGTTCAACTGGAACGCCACGCGGCCGGCGCAACGCTGAAATTGTTCCTATTTGCGCTAACCAGCCGGCAACCAGCGCGAACAACGACAACCGCGCAATTCCGGGTCTGTTGCAGTTTGAAATAAAACCGACCTCTCATTTGAACGGCCTTTGAGCGTGGTGTGCGCGAGGATGTACACGTCGTTGAAGGCAGGCCTTGGCGAATAGGACGCTTGGCCGTCAACTGGGTGGTTAACGAACTATGACTTCGCGCGTCTTCACATTTTTGGCTGCCGCGGCACTTGCGCTCGGATTAAGCGGTTGCGCCGGCTTCGACGATCCGGGGCCGGTGTCCTGGAACTCGACCGGGGCGAACCCGCGCGTATTGCGCAATCAGCCTAAGCTTCAGTGTGTCCCCTATGCCCGGCAGGAGTCCGGGGTCGGTATTTGGGGCGATGCTTATTTGTGGTGGGACAAGGCGGCTGGCAGGTTTGGACGCTCGTCCGCGCCGGAGGCGGGCTCTGTCATGGTCATGAAAGGGTATGGCAACGCCCAGCGCGGGCATGTCGCTGTAGTACGCCGGGTCGTGAATGACAGGGAGATCGTGGTCGATCACGCCAACTGGCTGAACGGGGGTGAGATTGGCCTCGACAACCCGGTCATGGACGTGTCGGACGACAACGACTGGTCGGAAGTCCGGGTTTGGTACGCTCCCGGTGGCCACTACGGCGGGCGCGTCTACCAGGTACAGGGGTTCATTTTGAGCCCGCATGATGGGCAGCGGGTTGCCTCCCGCTGACATTTCGCTCACGCAGTGCTGCCGTTCTGTCGCACTGCGTGAACCACATATTGGGGTTTATTGCCGCAGTTTTTCTAGATATTGCGTCAAAGGTTAACGGTAATAAATCATTAAGTTGACTCCCTCACCCTTGGGCTCCACCAAGCCCGGCTCGATAGCTGCTTAAGGTCCGACTGGACGGCTTTCCAGTCGAGGGAGTGTATCGTTTGAAGACCAATACCACACGTTGCCTGACGGCCCTCCTGGTAGCCGGCGCTGGCCTTTCGGCTTGCCAATCAGTTCCTTCAAACTATTCACCTTCATTTGGTGCCGGGGCGATCGATCCCTCGAATACTTCCGCCTACGATCTGCCTTTGGCGGAGGCCGAGGCGAAGCTGAGCGCGATTGAGGAAAGCCTCGTTCCTTCGCCGCGGGGTAAGCCGGCGGTCGAACCCCTCTTGGATGGTGTCCGTCCCCGGATTGTGGACGCCGACCTCCAGTGCGTGCCCTTCGCGCGCGACGCTTCAGGCATCGACATCCGCGGCAACGCCAATCGCTGGTGGAAGCTTGCCGCCGGCAAGTACAGCCGCGCCCGCCGTCCCCAGGAAGGGGCGGTCTTCGTGATGCGCGGCTACCGCACGGCGCGCCGCGGACATGTCGCGGTGGTCAAGCAAATCCTCGATCCCCGCACGATCGTCGTCGATCATGCGAACTGGGGAAACGACGGGCGCATTTATTTGAGCGCGCCGATCCGCGACGAGAGCGCGAAGAACGACTGGAGCAAGGTGCGCGTCTGGTACACGCCGACGAACCAGTGGGGTAGCAGGCTCTACCGGGCGAAGGGCTTCATCCTGCCCACGACCGCAGTTGCCGGTAGCTTTGCCCTAGGCAGCAACTGATAGCGCGGAAAGCTTCAAGGCGATTTCGCGCGAAGCTTCCGCAAACAAGCGATCGAGATCGGTCAGCCGCTCGATCGCCGGCCCCGGTTCGATCGTCAAGGCAACCGACTCCAAGGCCGTCGCCGCTTCTGCAAGCGCGCTCGCACCAAGCAATCTCGCTGCGCCTTTGAGCGAATGCGCACGGCGGCATAGCGTTTCGCGGTCGTTGCTTGCGATGTCGCCGCGCATGGCTTCGAGATCGCGCGCTTGGTTCGACATAAACGTGGATGCCAGCTTCTTGACTGCACCTACCGGCATGTCGCTTTGCAGGTCGGTCCACGTGCGCGCGCAGAGCAGCGACGACGCGCGCTCGACAGCCTCGTGCGACGTTAGGTACCGCAGCAGAGCCGCCTCCAGGATGTGACGGCGGATCGGCTTTGTCAGATGCTCGTTCATACCGGCGGCTTTGCAGCGCGCCGCGTCTTCCACGAACGCGTTTGCGGTCAGGGCCAAGATGGGTCTCGACTGATTGGGACCTGGCGACTTGCGGATGTACTGTGCCGCTTGCAGACCGTCCATCTCGGGCATCTGCATGTCCATGAGGATGAGGTCGAACGCCTTCTTCGCGGCTTCACGTACGGCCTCTAAGCCGGTGCGCGCGGTCGTGACGATGCAACCCAGCTGTTGTAGCATGGTGGTCGCTGCGTAGAGGTTCGTTTCGTTGTCCTCGACGAGCAGGATTTCGGCACCGGAAAGGCGCATGTCTTGCGGGCTGTTGCCGACGCCGTGATCCCAAGCGAGCGGGTTGTCGCAGAAGACGTTCGTCAGCGATTCAAGCAAGGCCGCCCGCATCAACGGCTTGAACAGGACTGCGTCGAACTGCGTGCCGGCACCTGCCGAAACGGTGACGCCGTGGCTGATCGAGGAGCAAAGGACGAGCTTAATCGCGTCGCCGTGTTCGAGTTTGCGAATTGCCTCGGCGACTTCGGTGCCGGTTTGGCCGGGCATGTGCCGGTCGAGCAGAACGACATCGAAGGGCTTGCCCGCCTCCGCCGCGCGATCGATCGCGACCAGCGTGGAAACCCCGTCATGTACGGCTTCTACGCTCATGTTCCAGCGCGCGAGCTGACGCATCAGAATTTCACGATTGAGCGCCACGTCGTCGACGATCAGCGCGCGCTTGCCGGCCAGCGCGGCGACGTCGGACGATAGCGACGGCGAAGCGGTTCGGGGCAGTGTCACTTCGACAATGAAGAGTGAGCCCTTCCCCACTTCGCTTTGCACCGAGATTGCGCCGTTCATCGCCTCGACGATTTCTTTGCAGATGGCCAGCCCTAAGCCGGTGCCGCCGAAGCGGCGCGTAATCGAGTCGTCGCCTTGCGAGAATTTCTCGAACAGTTTCCCGCGCGCTTGCGGCGTCATGCCGGGGCCGGTGTCGCGCACGGCGAAACGCAAACGCCCTTGCGAGGCGGCAACTTGGACGAAAACCAAGCCCTTCTCGGTGAACTTCACAGCGTTGCCGACCAAGTTCAACAACACCTGGCGCAGGCGTGTAGGGTCGCCTTGATAGGCACCCTCGGCTTCAGCTGAAACGTCAACGCAGATTTCCAGACCCTTCGCGTGTGCTTTCGCGGCGAACGTTTGTGCGGCGCCTTCGACCAGCGGGGTCAGGTCGAACGGCACGCTTTCGAGCGAGAGTGACCCTGCTTCGAGTTTCGAAATGTCCAAAATGTTGCCGATGACCTGCAAAAGCTGATCGGCGGAGGCGCGGGCGGTTTCGGCCTGGACACGTTGCTCGTGGCTCAGCGTCGAATCCAGGAGGATTTCCACCATGCCGACGATGCCGTTCAACGGAGTCCGAATTTCGTGGCTCATGTTGGCGAGGAACGCGGACTTTGCGGCGCTCGCCTGCTCGGCTACCAGCTTCGCCTTTTCGAGTTCGGCGACGTAGAGCTGACGCTGCTCATCGTTCTGGCGCGACAGCCGGTTTGCCGAGCGCGCGTAGAGGAAACTCGCGAGCACAAGCAGGATGACGAGGATGACGAAGGCATACTCAGCGAGTTGAGCGTCGTTGATCGATGCGCTGACGACGGCCAGATCGTCGTTCTGATCGGCAATGATCAGCTGCATGATCTGCGTGATCGCGGTGCTTGCTTCTTTGTAGAGTTCGTCGACGACGACCATTTCCTTGGCGGCGTCCGCGCGACGCCCGACCGCGAAGTAGTCGAGCACGACATGCGTGCGGCTCGCCATCTCAGAGGCGGCATCGCGAACCTTGTTGAGTTCGAATCGTAGCGCCTTTGTGAGCGAACTTTTGTTGGCGATCAGCTGATCGTCTTCGGCGAACTTACCGAACGCGATGCCGAACGCGCTTTCGGCGCGCGCGAGACGGCTGCGTTCCAATGCAACGTCTTCGGTTTGGAATACATTGTTTGCGGGTACGTCGAGGTCGGCCAGCGTATCGCGGAGATGGATGAGCTGCGTATTCTGCTCGTTCCACGCCTTGTTCTGCGCCTGACGGTCGCCAAGCAGCGTGAGCGTGTAATGCCCAACGGAAAGGCCGCCTAAGGCGGTCACGACGTTCAAGATCGCAAGAACGGCAAAAATTCGCGCCAAGCCCCGTCTCGATTGGGCAGGGTTTAGCTCGCCATCGGCCGGCTTCTTTCCGCTCACAGCGCGCATGCTCCGAGCCTAGACGGCGATCGATTTCTGGTCTTTGACCGCTTTGGCAAGCAGCGCGTCCACGCGCTCGCGCAGGGCGGCGGGGCGGAACGGCTTTTGTATTACGTCGTTGGCGCCGAGTGCCGACGCCGCCACCAGCAACGGCTCTTTGAGCGATGCCAAGCCCGCGGTCATGGCGAGGATCGGCGTCTTCACGCTGCCCTCGCGGATCGCGCGGATGACTTCGAGGCCGTCTTTGTCCGGCATCAAAAGGTCGGTGACGACGAGATCGAAGGCGGATGCCCTCAGGTGGCTCAGCGCCTGCACGCCGTTCGCGGCGAACACGACCTCATGCTCGCCGCCGGCGAAAGCCGCTTCGGCGATCTGCTGGTACAGTTCGTCGTCTTCGCAAATTAGAATCTTGGCCACGTTGGTTGCCCCACCAAACGTCGTTGATGCATTGTTTGCAATATCGCGCAGATGTGCGAAGGAGCCGTTAAGCGGTGGCCTGGGCTAAGCTTAATTTTCGATGAACGCGCTCCGGCTTCCCGCGGGGGCTTGGCGATGCCACAATGCGGATTGTCGATCATGTGGCTGGAACTGCTTGATGTCCGCAACAGTGCAAAAGCTCTTCAATTTTGCGAACAGCCGCCACCGCCGGGCGCGGCTGCGGAATATGCTCGAAATTCAGTTGAACAAGTGGACCGCCGGGGAACGGCCGGGTGACGGCAAAGCCGCGAGTTTCGAAGAGTTTCTCGCGGCATCACCGCCTCGGCTGCGCGCGCTGCTGCAGCCTGGCGGCGAGGCGGAGGCGGCCGTTCGCGAGGTGCGGGGAGGGTTTGAGGAAGCCGCTGCCGCACGCGGGCCGCTTCCCTTCCCTGCGTTCTTCAACGCGGACGTTTCGTTCGCGCAGTTGAGCTACGCCTTGGCCCGCTCACTTGGCTGCGAGACGGCTGTCGAGTCAGGTGTCGGTTACGGGGTCACGTCTGCGCTCATCCTGCTTGCGATGGAGCGGAACAGCCGGGGCCGACTCATCAGCATCGACCTGCCGGCACTCAGCGACCCGCACGGGCAATCCATCGGGCTTGCGGTTCCCGACCGGCTGCGCGCGCGGTGGCAGCTTCATTCCGGCAGTACGCGACAGCACCTTCCGCGGATCTTGAACGGCACGGCACCGATTTGCTTCTTCGTTTCCGACAGCGCGAACATCTTTACAATGCAACGCTACGAGTTCGAGACGGCTTGGCCGCACATCCGCCGAGGCGGCGGCGCACTGTTCAACAATATCAGCGCGAAATTCCAGCAGTACCTCAGCGGCACCGAAGGGGTCGTGGTGCATTGCATCCGGCAGGTCGAGAAGTCGAAAAGCGTGAGCGCACTCGTGCTCAAGTGACGGCGGCTCAACGGATTTGGGCGCATGCCGATTTCCGCCGGTTGCTGCTTGCCCAGGCGGTGAGTGCGGTCGGCAGCCGTATCACGCGCACGGCTCTGCCGATCATTGCGGTTAATTCGCTTCAGGCGTCGGCTACGGCGACCGCCTTTTTGAGCGCGATGACGATGCTGCCCGGCGTGGTTGTCGCTCTTTTTGCGGCGGGATGGATCGACCGCACACGCAAGCGGCCGTTGCTGATCTTGATGGATTTGGTACGGGCCGCATTGTTGTTGACACTGCCGGTGGCAGCGTATTTCGGTGCGCTGACGATGACGCAGCTGGTCGTCATTGCGACGCTGACAGGTGCTGCGAGCGCAATCTTCGTGATCGCGAAGTCGGCTTATCTGCCGCGCTTGGTCGACACGCACCAGCTCGTCGACGGCAACACGAAGCTGCAGTCGACCGAAGCCGTCGCGGAGATCGCCGGGCCGAGCGCCGCCGGTGTGCTCATTCAAGCCGTCACGGCGCCGGTGGCTATCATCGTTGATGCGCTGAGCTTCATATGGTCGGCGTGGTGGCTGCGTGAGATTCGTGCCGTCGAGGATGTCGCGGCTGCCACAGACAAGTCCGACGCACTGCGCGACATCGCCGAGGGTTGGCGCGTTTGCCGCGGGCATCCGATCGTGTTTCCCCTTCTCATGGCGCAGGCGACGTTTGGGCTGTTCGCCGGGTTCTTCTCGGCGATCTACATGCTCTTTGCGCTCCGTACGCTGGGGCTCAGCGAGTCGGCCGTCGGCGTGATCATCGGCGTCGGCGGCATCAGCGCACTTGCCGGGGCGTTTGCCGCGGCGCCGCTCAGCCGCATGTTGGGCTATGGACGCGCCGTCGTGCTCTGCCTCGGCGGCTGGATCCTGGCCAGCGTGTTCATTCCGGCGGCGGAGGGACAGGGTGCACTTGCCGTACCATTCCTCGTGTTGCAACAACTCATCGGCGACGGTTTCCTTGCGGCGTTCGTCATCCTGACCGTGAGCATTCGCCAGACGGCGCTCGATCTCGACGTGCAAGCGCGCGCCGGTGCCACGTTTCTGGCGGTCGAGGGCTTTGCACTCCCGGTTGGGGCATTGATCGCGGGGCCGCTCGCCGAGATTGTGGGGCCGGGCGCCGTTTTGTGGATTGCGATCGCGGGTTCGCTCGTCCCGCTTCTGATTCTCTCGTTTTCCAGGCTTTGGACGTTGAAAACGCTTGAGGATTCGCGGGTTGCTAAGTGACGAGGCGCACTTGACCCGCGGCGCCGCCCGCCTGCACATTCCGCCGCGATACACATGCCGGACGAGGACTTCAGTCCGCCGGAGACCGCTCTTAACTCTCAAGGACCAACCCGATGATACGTAGTCGCATGGCGCGGCGTTCGACGCCCGCGCTGATGTTTGCCCTTTTTCTGACCGCTTGCGGCGGCTCGAGTTCGGGCCCCGCCGTCGATGCGAAGCTGCTGCAGCAGCGGCTCGACCAATTCGTTGCCACGGTGACGAAGCCGGAGCCCGGGTCGGAACTCGTCGCGAAGGCCGAAGGTGCGGCAAAGGTCGAGACGCAGAGCGACGGCTCCGTCGTCGGCACGCTGCCCAGGCTGACGTTCCAGGGCGCGGACGGCGGTTCGGCCGTTCTCGACCCCGTGACTATGAAGTTCGCCAACGGCGGCGACGGGCTCGTCAACGTCGAGGCGACTATCCCGAGCACGATGACGGTCAAAGGCAAAGACGGTAAGGTCGAGGGCGAAATCAAAATCGGCAGCCAGACGCTGAAAGGCGTTTGGGTCGACAAGCTGCAGTCGATCGACAAGCTGGACATACGGCTGGGCAACATCACGATTACTTCGCCGGGTGAACCGGGACTCGCCAAGATCGAGCAGATCGCGATGACGGGCGGGCTGACGTCGAAAGGCGGCGGGCTTTACGACGGCCGCTACGATATGACCGTGAAGAACTTCACTGCGGACGATCCGTCGGACAAGACGGTGATGAAGATGGCTGCGATCAATGTCGTCACGACGATGACGGGAGCCAAGATGGAAGACTGGGCGAAGGCCGCGAAGGAAGCAGGCTATACGCTGTCCAATCCCAACATCTTCAGGGCGTGGACGGGCGGCGAGATCGACCCGAAGATGATCGCGTTCATGAAGCGCATGCCGGACTATATGGGTACGATCGACTACTCGTACTCTCTCAACGGGCTTGAGATGGTGCAGGACGGCAAACTGCAGTTCGCGCTCAAGAACACATCGTTCGGTATGGGCGTCGGACCGGATAATGCGGGTACCACGAAAGTGAAAATGGCGTTCGGTGTCGGCGGCGTGGCCGGCGCGCCGGAAGACCCATTGCTACCGCCGGAGGCGGATGTGAAAGAGGCGTCGATGGAGCTTGAGGCGTCAGGCGTACCGGGGCGGAAGCTTTGGGAGATCTACATGGACGCGCTGCCGCAGCTTCAGGCCGAGGCCAAGAAGGCGGCGGCCGACACTGCAAAGGGTGGCGATGCGACCGCGGCAGGTGCCGCCGTTCTCGAGCAGATGGGCACCGATATGTCGGCTAAGGCAATGGAGGTTTTGATGGCCTCCAAGCTTTCGATTGCGCTCAACAAGCTAAATCTGTCGACGCCGACGGCAAAGATGACCGGCAAGGGGCTCGCGAGCTATCTGCCGGCCGAGAACATCATGCCGGAGGGCAAGGTGTCGCTGCGCTTTACCGGCATCGACGCGCTTGCCAAGGCGATGGAGAAGCGCGGCGCGAAAGACGAAATGGCGCAACAAGTGATGGGCGTGATCGCCGCCGTGCGTGCCATGGGCAAGCCCGACCCGGCCTCGCCGAAGGACGACCGTGCCTACATCATCGACATTCAGATGACGAAGGACGGCAAGGTTTTGGCGAACGGCCAGGACATGCTGGCGCAGTAGCTTAAACTTTGGAATCTTGAGACGACGGGCCCGGTGATGCCGGGCCCGTTTCGTTTGGGAGTGCGCCTTGCTCTGCCGACAGCACGGCGTCAATGACGTGCATGATGCCCGCGATATCGGCCACGATCGTGCGCACACGCTTGATGTCGTCCAAGTTGGCGAACATCGATCCGATCTCGAATTTGTCGCCGCCTTCGATGGCCACCAGGAGGTCACCTTCGAAGAAGGCACAGCGCAGGTTCTTGCCCTCGAACCGCTTCTCGAGATCGAGCAAGCGCTCCATGAAGACCGGGTGGATGAGGTAGCGAGCCTCAACCTGGTCGTCCGAGTAAACTTCGAACGCCTTCTCCAAGCGGCTGTCGCCGAGGCCGACGCGCTGCAAGCTTGTCATCCAGCGCTGCATGAAGTTGAACACGCCGGCGTCGCGCTTGACGATCGTTTTGCCGTGGAATTTTTTCGGGAAGGCAATGCGGATCAGCTGACCACGGAAGACGGTTTTCCAGGTGTGCCCGTTCTTCGTTTTGACCTTGCGTTCCAAGTGGCCGTCGTAGAACGCGTATTCACAGCCGCTGTGCTTGCCGTCGAAGCAATCTTCATATGTCGAGCGATCGCATGAGGGCAGCAGCTGAAGTTCGCTCAGTTGCTCCGCCCCGGCGGGCTCGAAACCGTTGAGCTCGAAGCGGCAACCGATCGCGTCCGCGATTGCGGTCAACGACTGGCGCTTCGTGTTCGTCGCGACCTCTTGCAATGGCATGTACGCCCACCAATGCGCGCCGGCGAAGGTCAGGCCGCCGAAGATCAGCACGTTCCAGATGTCGCTGCTGATCGCGTATGTGATGCCGCCGGCAGCAAGAGCCGCGACGACGCCCAATGCGAAGCGCATCTGGTAGGTCGCCATGGCCTTCGTGCGGCCCTCTTCCTGGGCGCGCAGGATGGGCTCGATGCGCTCGGCGTAGAGGCCGTTCAGACCGTCGCCGGCTAGCGACATGACATCGACGATCTTTTGATCCTGCATGCCGATCTCCTTAGGCCTTCGTCCATCGAAAGGCTTTGCCGTTTGGCGGCGTTTCCTGCAAGTTCGGTTCTAAATAAGAAAACGTCAATTTCAGGGAAACGCCCATGAGCTCGGTCACGGCCGCGCCTTCGCAAGCGCAGGATTTTTCAACGGCCTACAAGATTTATGTGCTGTTGCTGCTGCTCGTCGTCTACATCAGCAACTACGCCGACCGGATGATCCTTTCCGTGCTGATGCCCGCGATCAAGGCGGAGTTTCAGGTTTCCGACGCGGCGCTCGGGTTCTTGGCCGGAACGGCGTTTGCGATCTTTTACGCAACGCTGGGCGTACCGATCGCGATTTGGGCGGATCGGGGCAACCGCAAGACCATCATCTCGATCGCGGTTGCGATTTGGTCGGTGATGACGGCCGTGTGCGGCCTCGCGCAGAATTTTTGGCAGTTTGCGCTCGCGCGTGTGGGCGTGGGTGTCGGCGAGGCCGGGGGTAGCCCGCCGTCGCATTCGATCATCTCCGACATGTTCGGCCCGAAGACGCGGGCGACGGCGCTCGGCATCTTTGCACTCGGTGTGCCGTTCGGGTTGTTCGTCGGGCTCTATGGCGGAGCGCACATCGCCGCCGCATATGGCTGGCGTACCACGTTCTACGTACTCGGTGTTCCAGGGCTGATCTTGGCATTGCTTGTCATGTTCACGATCCGCGAGCCGAAGCGGGGCGCAAGCGACGGCGTCGCTCTGACTGGCGATGCGCCGCCGCTGATGACGACCGTCAGGCACATGTTGCGACAACCCTCCCTCGTGCACGTCTTCATCGGCGCGACGATCACGACGCTGGTGGGGTATGCTGGCGTGCAGTGGTGGCCGACATTCGTTATGCGCAGCCATGGGCTTTCGATGACGGACTTGAGCCTGTTCCTGGCCCTGGTGTTCGGCGTCGCGGGCGGGCTTGGCACGTTCTTCGGCGGCTATATCGCCGATCAGTTCTCGAAGCGCGATCTGAAGTGGATGCCACGGATCGTGACGATCGCGACGCTGGTTGGCTTACCGTTCGGGCTTGCGATCTATTTGACGAACTCGTCGGCGATGGTGTTTGCGCTGATTGGCGTGCCGGCGGCGCTTGGCTCCGTCTACTTGCCGCCAACCTATGCAATGACGCAGGGCCTCGTCGAGGTGCGCATGCGCACGGTGGCGTCGGCGCTGTTGCTTTTCGCGATCAATCTGATCGGTATGGGGATCGGGCCGTTTCTGGCGGGGTACATTAGCGATGCGTTGGCGCCGACCTACGGCAAGGACTCGCTGCGCTACGCGCTTCTCATCCTCACGTTCTTAAACATTTGGGCGGCTGGCCATTACTGGCTTGCCGGCAATTACTTCGAGCGCGATCTGAAGCGGATGACGAAACTGGCTTAGGCCCAGCCGCCGTCGATGACGAAGCTTTGGGCGGTTGCCATGCGGCTGTCGTCGGCGGCGAGCCACAAGACCATGCGCGCAACGTCGGGCGGGTAGAGCTTTTCCTTCAAGCACTGCCTCGCCATCAATTCTGTTTCGCTTTCGGGCGTGAGCCAGAGTTTGACCTGACGCTCGGTCATGATCCAGCCGGGGATGACGCTGTTCACGCGGATGCCGTCGGCACCCACGTCGCGGGCGAGGCCGCGGGTGAGGCCTTCGACCGCTGCCTTTGCAGTCACGTAAGCGGGCATGCCGCCGAGTGCGAGGCGCCAGCTGATCGAGCCGACGTTGACGATGGAGCCGCGCTTGCGATTGCGCATCGCGGGCAGCACGGCTTGGGCGGCGAAGAATTGGTGGCGCAGGTTCGTCGCCATGCGGTCGTCCCAATAGGCGGGCGTGACCTCTTCTATCGTGTGGCGGTCGTCGCGCGCGGCGTTGTTCACCAGCGCGAGCGTGGGGCCGAAAGCGAGTTGCAACTTCGCGATAGCGGCGCGCAGCGCGTCGATGTCGCGCAGGTCGCAGTGCGTGAATGCGGCGCCGTAATTCTTTTCGATCGCTCTGCCCGCTTCGACGTCAACGTCGATGAGGCCGACATACGCGCCTTGTGCTGCGAAGTGCTCCACGATCGAAGCGCCGATGCCCGAGGCGCCGCCGGTCACGATGACGGCTTCGTTCTTCAGGCTTGGATAGGTGGCGAATTTTGTCATGGCACTTCTTGGTTTGCGGCGGCGAGGGCGGCGCTGCAGGCGATGGCGGACGGGCTGATGTTGCCGCCGATCCAATAGCTGAGCTCGGCCGGATGATCGATGGGCCAGACGGCGTAGTCGGCAGCTTTGCCGACTTCGAGCGTTCCCGTTTCGGCGCTCAAGCCCAGTGCTCGGGCGGCGTTGCGGGTGACGCCTGCCAGCGCCTCCTCCGGCGTCAGGCCGAACAGCGTGCACGCCATCGCCATCGTCGTGTGCAGCGAGACGTTCGGAGACGTGCCGGGATTGCAGTCGGTCGCGATGGCAATCGGCACCTTGGCGCGGCGGAATGCTTCGACGGGCGGCTTTCTTGTTTCGCGCAGTACGAAGAACGCGCCGGGCAGTAGGACGGCAATCGTGCCTGCCTTCGCCATCGCGGCGACGCCGGACGCGTCTGTATATTCGAGGTGATCGGCGGAGAGCGCGCCGAACTTGGCGGCGAGCGCTGCGCCGTTCGTGTCGGAGAGTTGGTCGGCGTGTAGTTTGACCTTGAGGCCCAGCGCAGTTGCTGCCGAGAAGAACTGCGCGGTTTCGTCTACTGTGAACGCGATACCCTCGCAAAACGCATCCACTGCGTCGGCGAGGCCTTCGGCGGCGACAGCGCGCAGCACAGGGCCGCTCATTTCCGCTACATAGGCCACGCGCTTGTTTGCGTATTCGGGCGGCAGCGCGTGGAGGCCTAGATAGGTCGTTGTTACGCGCATCGCGGATGCCTCTCCCAGCCGGCGGGCAACGCGTAGCAGCCGAAGCTCCGTTTCGAGGTCGAGGCCGTAACCCGACTTGATTTCGATCGTCGTGACACCTTGGCCGAGCAACGCGGTCAGGCGCGCTTGCGCTTGCTTGAATAGCGTGTCGTCATCGGCGGCGCGTGTGGCGCGGACCGTCGACATGATGCCGCCGCCGGCTTTGGAGATCGCTTCGTAACTGACGCCCTTCAGGCGCTGCTCGAATTCAGGTGCGCGGTTGCCGGCAAAGACGAGGTGCGTGTGGCAGTCGATGAGGCCCGGCGTGATCCACTGTTTGTTTGCCTCTACTACGCGGGTGGCGAGTGCGTCGGGCTTGCCGGGCAAGTTCCGCATCGGGCCTGCGAAGACTATGCGGCCGCCGCTATCGGCAAAAGCGGCGTTCTCGATCGCGCCGTACGCGGTTGTCCCCTCGCGCATCGTGGCGAGGCGGGCATTGATCCACAGATGGTCCCATTTCGACATCGCTCCACTTTGTCATGGTCCGCTACCCATGACAAAGTGGGGGCGGAGGACACATGCAGCATTACTTTGCCGACCATGCCCTGCTGCCCGAGGGCGTTCGTAGCGGCGTTCGCATCGCCGTCGCGGACGGTCTGATTCGCGCCGTGGAGGTGGCCTCGCCGACCGAGAGCGATCTGCCGATCCGGGGGCTCGTTCTGCCGGGGATGGCGAATGTGCATTCCCATGCGTTTCAGCGGGCGATGGCGGGGCTTGCGGAATGGGACGCGGGGGGCAAGGAC
>JABFRX010000262.1 GCA_013140995.1 Alphaproteobacteria bacterium
TCTCGACATCATGGAGAAAGAGCCCGGCGGCTTCTCCCAATTCCTCTGGAAGCACGTTGACGGCAAACCGCTCCAAAACAAGTGGCCAGCGATGAAGCAAGTTCCCGCCGAAACGCCCATGAGCCAAGCGCTCTCTAAGGAACTAAAAAAACGCGGCTTCACATTCTGCGGCCCGACAATCGTCTACGCCTTCGCCCAAGCCGTAGGCATGGTCAACGACCACATCACCGACTGCCACCGCCACAAAGAGTGCGCGAAACTGGCGAAGCGTTAGAGCGCTACGGCATCCCGCTTGCCGCACGCCCAATCGAGCGCTTGGGTGAGGCGGTCGCCGCCCCAGAACACCTCGCCATCGACGACGAACGACGGCGCACCGATGATGCCAAGCTGAACCGCGCGCTCGGCCTGCGCGCGGAATGCATCTTTCGTTTCCTGCGCTTGTGCTGCCTGCAAGATCGGCGCGGGCACCTGCCCCATGTCGGCCAGCACTTTGCCAATCACGAACGGCGAGGAGATGTCGGCGTCGTCGGCAAAGTTCGCGCTGTAAACGCGCCGCACGAATTCACCGACCCACGGCTCATTCGCAAACCGGCAGGCAATGCGCGCGGCGAGCAGACCTCCCCGCGGAAACTGCGACGCCTTCTTAAGGGGCAATCCCTGCGCGGCGCAGATGCGTGCAAGATCGCGCCACATGTATCTGCCCTTCGCCGGATAAATGTTGAATGGCGAGTCGCTCCAGCCTTGGGCGGCGAAGATCGGCCCCAACAGAAACGACCGCCACTTCACCTCGACGCCGCGCGCGACGGCAGCCGCCTCAACCGCATGCGCCGCCGGATAGGAATAGGTGCTCGCAAACTCGAACCAGAACTCGACTTGAGCCACCATCACCCTCTCCCACGATACGGCGCGACGCCTTGCTCGGGAACCCACAGGCCGCTGGGCAGTTTGCCGGTCTGCCAGAACACGTCGATCGGCATGCCGCCGCGCGGATACCAATAGCCGCCGATGCGAAGCCACTTCGGCGCGATCGCCTCGACCAGCCGCTTCCCGATCGCAACCGTGCACGCTTCGTGGAACGCCGCGTGATTGCGGAACGAGCTCAGATAAAGCTTCAACGACTTCGATTCGACGATCCACTTGCCCGGCGCATAGTCGAGAACGAGATGCGCGAAATCGGGCTGCCCCGTCACCGGACAGAGCGAGGTAAACTCCGGCGCCGCAAAGCGCACGAGATAGTCGGTGTCCGCATGCGGGTTCGCGACACGCTCCAGCACCGCCTCGTCGGGCGAAGCGGGTAGCTTCGTCGGCGCTCCAAGTTGCGTGAGTTTGTCCTTCGCCATCACGCCCTCCGGTAGGTCGCGGATTCGCCGAGCGAATGACGGCTGACAGTGACGTACGCGATCTCGGGTAGAGCGCCCTTCAGCTCGTCGAAAATGAACCGCGCAAGCCGCTCCAGCGTCGGCAGCTCCAGCCCCTTGATCTCGTTTAACAGATGATGGTCCAACCGCGCCCGCAAATCGGCAACCGCCGCATCGACATCGGCGAAATCGCGGATCCATCCCTTCGCCGGATCGGGCGCACCTGCCAGCGTGACCGCGGCCGTGAACGAGTGCCCGTGCATCCGCGAATTCGGATGACCCTTCGGCGCCGTCGGCAGAAAGTGCGCGGCGTCGAAACGAAATTCTTTGGTGATCGAAAGCGTCACGGTATCCCAATCCACTTATGCGTCTGCACGCTGAGCCGCCAGCGCGGATGCTCCATGCAATAGCGCGCGGCGTCGCGCATGTTGTCGGCCGTTCTGTCGCCCCACATCGGCTGCAGCAGAAAGTGCTCGAACGCGAGGTCTTGAAACCGCTCGGGCTTTGCACCTTCCTGCGGAAAGACTAGCTTTAGTTCGTTCCCGCGCTTCTGGACCAGTTCGGAACCCGCCTTCGGACTCACGCAAATCCAATCAATACCCTCAGGCGCGTGGATCGTCCCGTTCGTCTCGATCGCGATCTCGAACCCTTTGGCATGCACAGCGATGATGAGCGCCTCATCCAATTGCAGCAACGGCTCGCCGCCCGTGAACACGACATAGCGTTTCGCCCCGCCGTTGTTCGCGGGCCACTTCGCAGCGACAGCGCGCGCGAGATCGTCTGCCCGTTCGAACTTGCCGCCGCCCACGCCGTCCGTTCCGACGAATTCCGTATCGCAGAATTTGCACACAGCGTCCGCGCGATCCTGCTCGCGCCCGCTCCACAAATTGCACCCCGCGAAGCGGCAGAACACGGCCGCGCGGCCAGCGCGCATCCCCTCGCCTTGCAGCGTGTAGAAAATCTCTTTGACGACGTAGGTCATGCGGCGGCCTTGTACTTAGCCCAGCCGCTCGCGCGCAACTCGCACGCCGGACAGGCCGCGCAGCCATAGCCCCACGCATGCCGCTTCGACCGGTCGCCGCGGTAGCACGAGTGCGTGTCTTCGAGCAGCAACTCGACCAGCGCCGCGCCACCCAATTCATCCGCAAGCCGCCACGTCGCCGCCTTGTCGAGCCACATCAGCGGCGTATCGATCACGAGCCGCGCGTCGAGCCCCAAATTCAGCGACGCCTGCAAGCTCTTCAACGTGTCGTCCCGGCAATCCGGATACCCCGAATAATCCGTCTCGCACATGCCGCCGACCAAATGCTTGATCCCGCGCCGATAGGCGAGCGCCGCTGCCGCGGTGAAGAAGAAGATGTTCCGTCCGGGCACGAACGTTGTAGGCAGCCCTTGCTTATCCATCGTGATCTCACCGTCGCCGGTCAGCGCCGTCTCGCCCAGCGACTTGATCACCGACATATCGATCAGATGATCCGCGCCAAGCCGTCTGCCCCAAGCCAGAAACCGCGCCTGCAACCCCGCGATGAATCGCCCCCTGCACTCAAGCTCCACCGCGTGCCGTTGCCCGTACGAAAACCCGACCGTCTCGACCGCCTCGAAACGCGCAAGCGCCCAGGCCAGGCAAGTTGCCGAATCTTGCCCGCCCGAAAACAAAACCAGCGCTTTCTTTCTCTCGCTCAAACGTCGTCCGCCGCAATGCACAATGTCGCGCAAGATGGGGGGATGCGAGCGCACGCGCAATGGGATAAAGAGCCTCAACGACATGACGAGGTTAACGTGACGGCCATCGCGATCAGCGGCACCGGTCTCTACACGCCGCCGAATGCGATCAGCAACGAAGAGCTGGTCGCCTCCTACAACGCCTACGTCCAAAAATTCAACGCCGCGCATGCGGCGGCCATCGCCGCGGGCCAAACGCAGGCGCTGCAGGAATCCAGCGTCGACTTCGTCGTCAAAGCCTCTGGCATCAAAAGCCGCTTCGTCGTCGAGAAGGAGAACATCCTCGACCCCAACGTCATGCGCCCAAACATCCCCGAGCGGCCGAACGATCAAATCTCGATCCTCGCCGAAATGGGCGTGACCGCCGCGAAGGAAGCGCTCGCCCGCGCCGGCAAGAAACCGCAAGACATCGATTGCGTCCTCGTCGCCTGCTCGAACTTGCAGCGCGCCTATCCCGCGATCGCAATCGAAGTGCAAAACGCACTCGGCGCCCAAGGCTTCGCGTTCGACATGAACGTCGCTTGCTCGTCCGCAACGTTCGGCATGCAGGCCGCCGCCGACATGATCCGCGGCGGCAACACGCGCGCCGCACTCGTGGTCAATCCCGAAATCTGCTCCGGCCACCTGAACTTCCGCGACCGCGACAGCCACTTCATCTTTGGCGATGTCGCAACCGCCATCGTGCTCGAGCCCGCCGACCGCGCGAGGGGCCCGCACGCCTGGGAGATTTTGGGCACGCGGCTGAAGACGCAGTTCTCGAACAACATCCGCAACAACTTCGGCTTCCTGAACCGTGCGGCGCCCGAAGGCGTGGGAGCCCCAGACAAACTCTTCGTCCAAGAGGGCCGCAAAGTCTTCAAAGAAGTCTGCCCCATGGTCGCCGAACTGATCGTGAGCCACCTCGCCGACGAAGACATCGCGCCGGAAGCGCTAAGCCGCCTCTGGCTGCATCAGGCGAACGCCAGCATGAACGACTTCATCGCCCGCCGCGTCCTTGGCCGCGACCTGAAACCCGGCGAAAGCCCAGTCATCCTCGACACCTACGCCAACACAAGCTCCGCCGGCTCGATCATCGCCTTCCACAAATACTCCGACGACCTGAAGCGAGACGACCTCGGCGTCATCTGCTCCTTCGGCGCAGGCTATTCGGCGGGCAGCGTCATCGTGAAGAAGCTGCACTGAACCGGAAGCGGTTCCATGCGCCTGTTCCATTTCAGCGAAGACCCGGCGATCGCGCACTTCGATCCGCGCCCGGTACGCGTACCGGTCGAGCGCCCGCCCGGCAAAGAATGGCTGAACGGCCCGCTCGTGTGGGCGATCGATGAGGCACACGGGTATCTCTACCTGTTCCCGCGCGAATGCCCGCGCGTCCTGCTATGGCCGACACCGGCCACAACCGAAGCCGACCGCGAACGTTGGCTCGCCGGCTCGGCTGGCCGCGCCGTCCCCTACATTGAGCAAGCCTGGGCGGATCGTATGGCAACGGCGGCGATCAATCGCTACGAGCTTCCGACCGACACATTCGAAGACGCCCGCGACGTCGGCATGTGGGTGTCGCGATCGGCTGTAACCCCGGCGCGCACCGGTCGCCTCACCGATCTCCCGGCACGTCTCGCCGAGCAAAACGTCGAACTGCGAATCGTCGACAGCCTGACCCCGCTGAAAGGCGCATGGGACTCGACCGTCCACGCGAGCGGCATTCGCTTGCGCAATGCGATAGATTGGGGCCCTCCAGGCTGGCCACACACCCCGACCCAATGACCTTTCGCAAAGCGCAACACAGTGACATCCCTGCGCTCGTCGCCTTCAACCGCGAAGGCCGCGAGCGCCTACACGAAGCGAACCCCGCCCTCTGGACGTCGCACCCCGATGCCGACGCACGCTTCGCGCTCTGGATGAAGCTCAGCCCCACCATGCGCGACCGCGCGATCTTCTTGAGCCAGCATGAAGGCCGACCCTCTGGCTTCGTCATCGCCCAACCGGCAAGCCCGATCCAAGTGCCGATCACGCTCGACGAAACGAAAATCGGCGTTATCGACGACTTCCACTGCACATCATTCGGAGCGTCCTTGCGAGACTCGCAAGACCCCGCCCCCGCGCGCGAACTTCTTGCGGCTGCCGAGACCGCGCTTCTGGAGCACGCCAAATCTGCCGCCATTGTCATATGCCCGGCAGCCTGGGCCGCCAAATTTCAACTTCTCGAACAGGCGGGCTACAAGACCCTACACACATGGTTTGCCCGGCCAGCCTAACGCACCGCAGCAATGCCGCTCAGGGGTTACCAATGAAAACACTACTTCTCGCCGTTACGTACCTTATACTCGCCGCAACCATGACCCATGCATCTTCCATTACCGACAAAGATCTCGCCGCCGTGCTCGACGCGCACGTGAAGGCCGTTCAAGCACGCGACCTCGCGGCACTTGAGAAGACGATAACGACCGGCGAGATGCTGGATCTCATTTTGCCGAACGGCCACCGGATGACCACGCGCGCGCAATTCGTGGATATGCATCGCGAGTGGTTCAAGGAAACGAATTGGACCTGGTCGTTAGAGACCGTCGCCATCGCCGAGGCGAAGGATATGGCGGTTGCTACCGCACGCACGCGCTACGAGGAGCGCGACGGCGACAAATCCGTCGTCGCCGAAGGTTGGCTCTCCCTCACGTTTCGGCGGGAGGCAGCCGGCTGGCGCCTCGTCCACGACCAAAACACGCCGATAAGAAAGCCTAGCCCCTAAGCGATTGCGCAAAGAAACGCCCGGTGGGCCAACTCAGCGAATAATCGGAACTTGACAAAGTACTTTGTAGTACAAAGTATATGGCCAGCACATGCACAGGGCCATCAATGAACCTCTCGCCCATCCTCGACGCCTCGCTCCCGATCCAGATCCACGTGGCGACCATCGTCCCCGCGTTCCTGATCGGCACTTGGATGATCTTCGCCTCGCGCAAGGGCAGTAGCATGCACCGCGCCCTCGGTTATCTCTACCTCGCCTTGATGACGGTCACGTCGATCACGGCCCTGTTCATCCATGAAACGAACGCGGCGGGCCCGTTCGGTTGGAGTTGGATCCACCTGTTCGTGCCGCTGTCGCTGTTCGGCGTCTACGGTGCGCTCGTCACCGCGCGCACGCACGATGTTCGCGGTCACCGCAATTCGATGCTCGGCGTTTATTTCGGCGGGATAGTGATCGCAGGCGGGCTCGCGTTTATGCCCGGACGCATCATGCACACGATTTTCTTCGGCTAGGAACCAGGACACGCTCATGACCAAACCATCGCTCGCCGACGACGTGGATTACCTGCGCGATCTCGCGGAATCTGGCGCAACCGGCGCGCCGAGCGGCGGCAAGTACTTCATCGTCTGGTCGCTCGTCATTGCGACGGGGCTGATCCTGACCTACGCCGCGGCGACGAAAAGCCTGCCGATCGCGCAAGATCAACTGAACTATGTTTGGGCCGCGGTGCTGGCAGCAGGCTGGGCCGCCTCGTTTCTGATGGGCAGCACCGACAGCGCGAAGCCCGAATCCGCACGCTTCGCCAACCGCCTGACCAGCGCCATGTGGATCGCCACCGGCATCGGCCTCACCGCCATCTTCGCGGGGCTTACGATCAGCGGCGTCGCCAACCAAGCGCTGATGATGCCGATCGCAGCCGCGGTCAGCGGTGTCGCAACGGTGGCCAGCGCCATCATCTTCCGCATCCGCTGGCTCTACGCGATAGCGGTCGCGTGGTGGATCGTGGCCTTCGCCTCGTTCTTCTTGCTGGGCCGCATCGAGTTCATCCTGTTCTCGGCCGCAGCGATCCTGCTGCTGCAGGGCGGCACCGGCGTCGCGCTCCTCCTCGCTGAGCGGCGCCGCACCGCGTGAGCGCCTTCGACCACAACGCGCTCGACGACGTAATCCACGGCCGCGCACGGCTGGGCATCATGGCGTATTTGAGCACGGCCGACGCGGCGGATTTCGTCTCGCTCCGCGAAGCGCTAGACCTCTCCGACGGCAACCTATCGACCCACGTCACCAAGCTCGAAGAAGCCGGCTACGTACGCACGAAAAAGAGCTTCGCCGGAAAGAAGCCCCAAACCACTGTCGTGCTGACGGAGCCAGGCCGCCGCGCCTACGCAGCATATCTAGACCAGCTGAAACGATTGCTGCAGCGCGGCTAAGGCTTCACAACGCGGCCACGCTCATTATTCGAAATGTCCTCAGCACGCCGTCGTGTTCGGTGATTGAAAGATACTCGCCGTGCTTGATCACGTGCCGGTCGAGTTTGAATAAGGGCTCGTCGTCGTCCGTGCCGGATTTGTCGTAGTCGAAGTGCCAGCCGCGGCCGACATCGAGGAGAAGCCCGTTCTCGTCCGGCACGCCCGCCGTGAATCGTCGAACCGTGCACTTCGCCTTCGTCTTCTTCCACTCGTCCGAACTCAAATGCCCCTGCGCGTCCAGCGGCGCGACGAATTCGTAGCCGTGGCGTGCGCTACCGTTCGGAAATTCTTTCGACCGCGCGAGTTCGAGACGGACATGAAACAGTGCCATGACGATCCCCCTCAATGCGCCATCAGAATCGGCATCGTGACGTTCGCGAACACGTGCCGCGTCACGCCGCCGAGCACGAATTCGCGCAAGCGGCTGTGCCCGTAACCGCCAATCACGAGCAGCCCCGCGCCTGCGCGCATCGCGCCATCGATAAGCGCCGTCGCAGTACCTTGGCTTCCCGGATTGATCCCGTGCTCCGCGGCGGTCAAACCCTGCAGACGCAGGTAGTCGCGCAACCTATCCATCTGCATCACGTCGAGCGGCCCCGACGTCACGTTCAAGATCTCGATCGCCTCCGCCCGTGAGAGCAACGGGATCGCCGCCGAGACCGCATGCGCCGCCGCAGCGCCACCGTCCCACCCGATCGCGGCTTTAGCACCCACGATCTTCGACGGCTTGTGCGGTACGAGCAGCAGCGGTTTGCGCCCGTTAAGAAGTGCCGATTCCAACATCGCGCGCGTCGTCACGTCCTTTGCGTCTGCCGGCGTGTCGAACACCACGAGATCGGAGAGCCGCGCCTCTTGCGCGACCACATCTTCGGACAACCCGTCGCGCACATGGAACGACACACCCACACCCGTACCCGCCTGCGCAATGTCGAAAGTCGCAGCACCCGCCTTGCGCGCAGCCTCGTCCAGCGTTGCCCGCGCCGCCGCTGCGGCACGATTCGCGGATGCACGCGAAGCGTCCATGATTTCCTGGACGACCCCGGCCGAAACGCCTTCGCCCAAATAGGGCAAGACTTCGCTGGGATCAGGTCGCACGAACACGCCGGCAACATGGCTCCCGAACGCTTTCGCCACCTCGAACGCGGCGGCCAGCACATGCGCGTCGCGTACGGCGCCGGTCAACGGAACAAGAATCTTGCGGTAGGCCATGGGACCCTCCTCTATCGTCGCAAGAAATCTAGTGCTTCAAACCTAGCGGCGCCTTGACTTGAATCAAGCGCCTGGGGTCAACAAGTGCGACAAAGAAGGTTACTTTAGCACATGGCCAAACTTCAGCGCATAGCTCAACCCCGCGCCTGGCAGCGCATGCTGTCGGGGCGCAGGCTCGACCTGCTCGACCCCTCGCCGTTCGACATCGAAATCGAAGACATCGCCCACGGGCTTGCCCGCGTCTCCCGCTGGAATGGCCAGACGCACGGCGATCACGCGTTTTCGGTGGCGCAACACTGCATGCTGGTCGAGGATCTCGTCGCGGCCTTGAAGCCCGGCATCGCGCAGCGCTCGCGTCTCGCCGCTCTGCTGCACGATGCGCCGGAGTATGTGGTCGGCGATCTGATATCACCGTTCAAGGCCGCGGTCGGTCTCGACTACAAGTCGCTCGAGAACAAGTTGCTCGCCGCAATCCACGTGCGCTTCGGTCTCTCCGCCCAAATGCCGGACGACGTCACCGCGCTCATCAAGCGCGCCGACAAGGCTGCCGCCTATTTCGAAGCAACGCAGCTTGCCGGTTTCGCTGCGGAAGAGGCGCTCGAATTTTTCGGGCCGCCGCGCGGTCTGCCGCCGGTGAAACTGATGCCCCTGCCCGCGCGCGAGGCGCAACGAAAGTTCGTCGAACGGTTCACCGAACTCCTGCCGTCGGCACGCGCTTAAGATGCCGCTGATCTACGTCTGCCCGAAAAGCAAAGTGCCGGAAGCTGCACGCGACCTGCGCCCGTCGCATCTGATCACGCTACTCGACCCCTCGGACGACATGCCGACACCGGAGGAAGTTTCCGGCCACCGCCATCTGCGCCTCGGCATGCACGATGTGACCGCGCCAAGCCCCGACCATCACGCCCCGCCGGACGAGATGCACGTGCGCGAACTAATCTCGTTTGCGAAGGGCTGGGATCGCAGCCAGCCCATGCTGATCCATTGCTGGGCCGGGATCAGCCGCTCGACCGCATCGGCGCTCACCATCGCCTGCCTGCTCAGCGAACCGGGCCGCGAAGAGACGATCGCCCGCCTGCTCCGCGCCCGCGCCGCTCACGCGCAGCCGAACCGCCGCCTCGTCGCACTCGCCGACGACATCCTGGGCCGCGACGGCCGCATGGTCGACGCGGTCGACGCGATGGGACCGGCGAAGGTGGTGTTCGAGGGTGTCCTGTTTTCGTTGCCGTTGCACGTGAGATAAAGAGCGGCGTGAGAGAACAACCCAACACCGTCATCATCGGCCTTAATGCCTGCGTCGTGACGTTGGCCGACGACACGCCGCGCGTTCTCGTCGTACGCCGCGATCCGGTGTCGAAGGCGCACGCCTCGAATGCCCTGCCGTTCGGTCCGTTCGAGCCGGAACACCACCGCACGCTCGAAATCGGTTTGCGCAATCTGGTGCAGGAACAAACCCGCCTGAGCCTCGGCTACGTCGAACAGCTCTACACGTTCGGCGACCGCGGCCGGCACGAAGTCGAGCCTGGCGAAGGCGCGCGCGTTGTTTCGGTGGGCTACCTGGCGCTCACCCGCCAAGCCGCCGACGGGATCGCGAACTTCCGCAACATCTACGACTTCTTCCCTTGGGAAGACTGGCGCGGCGAACGACCCGCGATCATCGACACGCTCATCCGCCCGCGTCTCGACGCTTGGGCGAAGCTCGCCGACGCCCAAGCACGCCAAGAACGTGCGCGCCTCTGCTTCAGCTTCGACGGCCTGCATTGGGACGAAGAGAAAGTGCTTGAGCGCTATGAGCTGATGTACGACGCGGGTTTGGTGCTCGAGGCTCGCCGCGATGGCCGCACCCTGCCCGCCTCCGCCCCGCGCGCGGAGGAACAAGCGACGTTCGGCGAACCGATGCTGTTCGACCACCGCCGCATCCTGGCGACCGGCATGGGCCGTCTGCGCGGCAAGCTGAAGTACCGCCCGATCGTGTTCGAATTGATGGGACCGACGTTCACGCTGCTGGACCTGCAGCGCACCGTCGAGGCGATCTCCGGCATCCGCCTACACAAGCAAAACTTCCGCCGCTTGGTCGAAAGCTCAGGCCTCGTGGAACGAACCGGCAAGCGCACGACAAAAGCCGGCGGCCGCCCGGCGGAAGAGTTCCGCTTCCGCCGCGAAGCCTTACGCGAACGCCCCGCACTCGGCGTGAAAGTCCCGCTGCAACGAACGCAGCGCCCTTAAGCGAGCGCCGCCGCCTCTTCGAGCTGATACTCGTCCGTCGCGCGCCGCGCGGGATCTGGGTGATTGGCGCGCATCATATCGAGCATGCGCCACAGACGCGCCGGCGGCTCGCCGTTCACTTCAAGGGCCGCCATCAACTCGTCCTTAGGTGGGGC
>JABFRX010000119.1 GCA_013140995.1 Alphaproteobacteria bacterium
GTTCGCCGCAGATGTCGATGGGCGGGGAGATTTTGTCGGGGTGCGGCGGCGGTGGAGGCGGCGGGGCCTGCGCTAGGCCGGCCGCCGCGAGCAGCATGACCGTGAGCGCAACGAACAAGCCCTGCCCAAACGCCCGCATCGCTGCCGATCCTACCCTGTGCTTGGAAGTTTGCACCCTACAGCCGGCGCCGGACGCATTGCCGCCTATAGGGAGAATGAGCGCCGAATGTAGCCGAAAGCGCCGAAAGATAAAAGAACAAAATGCGAACAATATTGTCGCACCCAGCCTGTCGCACGCGCATACTTGGGCGACCACGCGAGTCGGCGACGGAGGCCGCAGCCCCATGCTGAAATTCTTCACCGGTACGGCGATGGGCGCCCTGCTCGCCTTCGTGTTCGTGCGCTTCGGCCTTGAGCCGCCGGCGATCGTGAAGCTGCCGGAGAAGTTGAAGGCCAATCTGGTGACGACGGCGGTGGAGGCCGATCTCTACGATCTGAACGCGGCCGGCGACGTGCACGAGCGCGCGCTCAAAATTTATTTCGACAACCGCGCGGGCGACGCGGCGAAGCTGGACGCGGCGGCGGGCCACCCGTTCCTCGCCGCGCTTCACCGCGAACGCGCGCGGCGCGAAGCCCGTGAGCTCAATGCTGCGTGGAGCGCCTATGACGACGTGCTCGCGCGGCCCGCGCTCCGCGCCACGCTCGAACGCAAGTACGGCACGAGCAAGGACGACGCGCTGAAGCGGGCGATGCTGATGGACGCGCTTGGGAAGGGGGCGTTTTTGAAGGCGTGGCTTGAGCGGGGGCGCGGGGAGGTTACGGTGGAGAACGTGCGGGCGGTGTTGGTGGGGGCAGCGAAGCTTCCGCCGCCTTAGGCCAGTGAAGTCGCCTGGGCGCTAGCAGAGGGGAATAGGTATCATGTCCCTGTATTCCCATCGGCGCCGCCAAGGGCAAATTTCGCGAGAGATTGACGACCGACGGTGGTAGTTCTCCCAGGCGAAATTCGACTTCACCGTCCTTGCTGGGGTTGTATCGTCTGCTCGCTGGGAAATGCCAACATCTAGCTCTTCACAGATGTACTGCCTCAACATATTGATATAGTAGTCGTTGTTGAAGTAGATCCAAAACATTACACTGGACAAAGGCGGGACCAGAAATAGAACGTAATTCAGATTGACTATATCACCCTGCAAATATGCTGCAATTCCTGCAATAGTAATGGGTATATTCGCGTAGAGCGCGGTCTCGCGCAGTGCAATTCGCGTCGCTTGCTCTTGCTTGAGCGCAGAGTACTCCGCCAAGCGAGCAGCTGGCCCGAGATCCCTTTGATTGTCGGGCACTGATTTCATCGTCTCCGACTCCGACACGGCCCCTCCCGTCAGGCTCGCTTTAACACCGAGAAGCCCAGTTGAGCCCACGGCGGGGTTTAGCTAGAGTTGCGCAGCTTCTAGCTGCGACAGAATACAACCGTATACTCGGTTGGACAATCGTTGACGGCTGTTAGCTGTTCGCCTAGGAAGAGCTTCAGTTTTCAACCAAGTGCATGTGAGAAGAGCCAGGGTCCGTTTGGCTCCACCTGCGGACCCATAGAAATGTCATCGCTGCCAATACGTATCTCCGCCCACGATAAACCTGGTGCGTTTGAGACCGAAGGATGGCCGACTATCACGTTGCCAGCTATAGCAGTTGTCCGTGCGACTGAGCGGGCGATCGATTCATTTTATAGCTCAACCTCACCGGAGCCGGCCCAAGTCTGCCTGGACATGTCGCGAGTAAAGTACCTTGAGATCGCCTCCTTACAAGTAATGACGGCGTTCCTCGCGATGAGACATCGCAGCGGCCTCGTAACGAAGATTAGGCTACCCGCTGGTGAAGATGGGCTCAAGGTCAGACACTTTCTGCGCCGATGGGAATACCCAAAGGCACTCCACAGTGTCACCGGAAAGCGCTTTGACTTTTTCGTTGACCGCCAAGACCTTCGCTATTTTTCGGGCGCGCCCGGAACAGGCGACACTGATAACCCGTACTCGCCAACAACCGTCAGATATTCGACTAAGTACGGCGAGGTAGTGTACACAAAAGACTCCTACAGATTCTTCGGATTCCGCAGTTGGCAACTATCCGACAGAGCAGACAAGGCTGCGGTAGTTGAGGACGAGCAGCGGCGGTGGAAAGAAGCCGAGCGAGTAGTTGCGGAAACACTTCGTCGAAAGCTCATCGTGCGAAATGCTGACAAAGCGCAGCGTATAGAGCCTGAAAGGTATTTGGCCAGCAGAGTTGTGCTCCAGGCAATGACGAATGCTTTGCGTCATCCACGAGCTTCTGTGCTTCAGGCTTCGTCGCACATGACGCAGGCAATCGCGGATCAACGCCTGGTCGATACCTCTTTCACTCTGGTGTATTGGGATGATGGGATTCCGATGCATGCGACCCTTCGAGAGGCGCTCGATGAGGAGAAGCCGATAATTTTCAAAACGGCAAACCGGGCCACCTATCTTGTGGTCTACAAGAATTCTGACAACCGGGTTGATCGAATTCGCGTCGCGCGCTCAGACGAAATCCCTTCCAAGCAAACTTCCGAGGAAGACCTACTTCTATCCACCCTGTTTCCAGGAGTAACGTGTGACGTAACAGGGCAGAATCGTCTGTCACCGAGTGACTTGGAGCGAGATGATCTCGTAGAGGTCCCGGGTGACGGGCTTTTAGATATCCCGGGCCACGGACTTTTCATGTTGGTCGAGGTGGCTGTCGAACTGCTGCAAGGGAGTGTCTCATTTCGTTGTGGTGACTTATTCATGAACGTGTCTCCACTATCGGACGCGGCTTGGCGGCGACTTCGGTTGGAAGGGCAGAAACCGCCTTATCGCGTCAAGATTCAACGTAGGTCGGGTTGCGGACCAAGATTTCTCGGCAACATGGTCACGGTGCGCCTGCCACTTGAGCACCAAGGTGCATGAAATACGGTGTGCTTCCTTTTCGATTTGGCCGAGCAGCGACGGAACCCATCTCGCCTAGCTTCGACAAATTCTACGCGGCGGTCGCGCAAATGTGCGCCGACAGCAATGTTGTACTCGCGCGGTCGAACAGTCCCATTTCTGTGCCTCTAGCGTACGAGATGATTTCCGATGCGCAACTCATGTTCCGCATCTCAAGCGCTCACCTTGAAGCTTGGATCGGCGACGCAAATCTCGTCATCATCGATCTCGCAAATCCAGTCGACCAAATCTTACCGAATCATCACATCATTGGCTCATTAAACGCGCTGATTCGTTACTACTCGACGACTGCGAATTCGCGAAAGCGGCGCTTTCTCCTGTTGCTTCCGGCTATGCTCGCCGAGCTTGACCCTGTGATGCAATCGATCGCAGATTTGATTGATGATGGGACGCTTGCGGCAATCTCCAACAATGGTATCAGCCTCAGATCAGCCGCGTTTGGCGCGTCGCCCGATGAAAAGAGGTACGTTGAAGCTCTAGCGATCGCACATGGGCGGCCCGAGGATGCAATCAGGCGGAAGTTAGTTAGATTTCCGGGTCACTTCAAACGATACGCGGACAAGCGCCATAGTCACTGCACGAGCTACTATTTTGATGGACGTCTCTGCGAAGCGGAGCTCGTCAACTACCTGGATCATTATTTTGCTTCGATTGATCCTACCCCGTCTGAAACGCAGATTCTGTACCACGCCACCATCTCTCGTTGGCTGAGTAACGCAGTTGAAGCATTTGGAAAGCGACGTAAACGGGAGGTTACCAATCTAGCATTGGACTTTCGGGTTCGCGAAGATGTTCGTAACGTGACTCTTGTGCTTCCTCTGGTGGACACCGGAAACACACTGGACACACTTTGCAACCTGATTAGGCAACGCGCCCCGAAAGCCAAAATCCGAGTGCTCACAGTCCTCGCGACGCAGAGGCCGTTGTCTGAGCCTGGTTCATTTAATTTCGCGTTTGGTAGCGAAGAAGTCCGTGTGGACTTCATAGCTGCGGTTATGCAGCAGCGATTTGCTCCGGGTGAGTGCCCAGCTTGCAAACTTAATATTGAAGCGACTGACCCCGTTGACCCGGATCCTTTTGACAAGCTTTCGACGCATGCATTTTGGGCGCTGGCCATGGAACTCGGCTTTGAGCGCGAAGAGAATGTGCCTCCATACAGAAACTCGCTTGGCTTCATTCCTGCATTTAAGCGAATCAACGACATGAACGGGCCGTTTTTGGCTTATAAAGTGCATAAGCTCCTCCGATCAAGTCGCGACCTTCCGGCGAATCCAATTGTGATTTGCCCTCAGGAGGACGGGGTAGGCGCAATTGCCAACTGGCTTGAGTCCGTGTTTGGAATCACTGTCATTCGAATTCCAAAAACGTATCTGGGGTCAGACTCCATAGCGCAGGAACTAGCGTCTCCCCCTGAAGCTTTCTTCCTGAACTCAGAGGCGCAGCCTGCTTGGCTAACACAGCTACAATCTCTGAGGTACTTCCAGGAGGAATTCGGGAAAGGTCGTCGCGTTCTCGGCTCGCCAAATTATTCCGTCATTATTCTCGATGAGATCAATTCGAGCGGGAAGACAAGAAGCCTTTTGGTAAATCTGGCGGCAAAATTCCAATTGAACATAATTTGCTGTATGTCATTGGTCGATTTCGCACCGTTCGAAAAACCATCCGAGATGCGAGTCACTTCGTTATACGAGATCGATTTGGTTTCTGTTCGTGATAGACGAGGTGTGCATTGAAGGAGGAAGATCCGATCGCGTCATGTATCGCTCTGTTGGGTCAGCTGCAGGACCTTTCAGACCGACCTGGAGAAGCTACCGTTCGGGATGGACAGGTTGCTTTCGCGCTCTACGATCTGGCAACCAAAACGCGTGCTCTTCGTTCGGATTTCCGACGTCAGTTTGCTTCGAAGGCGAAGGAGATTTTGGCTGTCGGTGGGGGTTCGCCAGAGCTCAAGGCGGCAATCGAACAAATCGGCGAGATCGAAGCCAGTGCTTCGGATTTGCCGCCGAACTCAGTTGACCGTGGCGGAAGGTCAAAGGCGGATGTCTTCATCATCACCGTCATAGACGTGGAGAAGACCGCTGTCTTGAAGGCGTTTGGCGTAGATGCTGAAGCTGCTGACCGCGCAAAGGCGTTCGTGGATGTTCATGATCGCCGATGCTACAAGGCCAGGGTTACAAAGACAGAGCGGCGGCGCGGCGAAAGAGACTTACAAATCTACATTACGGTGGTAGGCGAAGCGCGGAACGTTCCGTGTGCGAACGTCTGTCGTGACATCATGGAGCGGTTTGATGTCGATATGTTCTTGCTCGTTGGTATCGGAGGTGGAAACTCCAACATAGTGAAGCCTGGGGATGTGATCGGTGCTTTGGGAGTGTACTATGTTGAGGGTGGCAAGCGGCGCCTGACAGGGCGCTTGGGAAATATCGCCGCGAGACTAGGGCTCTCTACAGTGGACGCCGAAGTCGTGACTGTTAATCCACTAAGCCCAGCAAAGGAGTATTTACTCGACTTTCAGCCGAAGAAATCTGAAAAGTTGACACATTATGACGAAATAACAGCCAGCTATACCGCTGATGATTGGCCGCCAGGCACTCACACCCTTGCCAGGGACTTCAAATACCACCAAGGATATGTAATGTGCGGCGAAAAGGTATTGGTCGATGGAAGTGTAAAGAAAACCGCGAGTGTTGTGAATCGAAAGTTAGCTTGCGTCGATATGGAAAGTTACGGCTTCGCTTCAACTTGCGCGCACAAGGGAAAGAACTGGCTGGTTTTTCGTGGTGTGGCTGATCTCGCGGACCCCAAGAAAGACGACGCGAGACATGTGTCTGCGTCCGTGGCGGCAGCAGTTGTCGCTCGGTCGTTCCTCAAGCACGCGTACTTGGAGGTAGAGGAACGGGGAAAGTTTTGAGATGTGCGTTGAGTGTTAGTCGGCGGGGTCTCGGTCAAGCTACATGCGCTCCGGAATTTCGATGCCGAGGAGGGTGAGGGTGGATTGGATCTGGGCTAGGGCGAGGGCGCAGAGGGTTAGGCGGGCGGCGCGGAGGCTCGCGTTTTCTTCACTTAGTATGTGGTGGGCGGCGTAGAAGCTGGAGAAGCGTTGGGCGAGGTCGATCCTCCTTCGCTAAAGCTACGGAGGACAGGAGGCTTGGCTGGTCCGTCTACATCCGCTCAGGAACTTCGATGCCGAGAAGCGATAGCGATCGCGTCAAAGCCCTCTGTGTGAGAGCGCACAGGCTGAGGCGTGCGCCGCGCAATTCCTCGTCACGCTCGTTGACGATGTTGTGGGCCGCCCAGAAGCGGCTGAACGCTTGTGCGAGTTCGAAGACGTAAGCACACATGACGTTTGGCGAACGTTTGGCTACGGCTTGGTCGATCGCGCCGGGCAAGCGGTCGATGGTCAGGGCGAGACCGCGGTCAGCGTCGCTCTCGATGCGCGCTATCGCACCGGGCAAGTGTCCCATCTGCGCCGCCCTTTGTTGCAGCGATTTGCACCGGACGGCGGCGTATTGGAGGTAGGGGCCGGTTTCGCCTTCGAATTTTGTGAACCGGCTCAAGTCGAAGACGTAGTTGGTGAGGCGGTGGTTTTGTAGGTCGGCGAATTTTATGGCGGCTAGGCCGACTTGCCTTGCGATCTCTTCCCCCTCCGCTAAAGCTTCGGGGGACAGGTCGCGTTCTTCCGGTGGATTCTCGCCGCGCTGGATTGCCAACTCCCTCAACGCTTTTCTCGCTTCTTGTTTGGCTTGTTCGATGAGGTCGAAGAGTTTGACTGTGCCGCCGGCTCTGGTGCGGAAGGGTTTGCCGTCGGGGCCGTTGACGGTGCCGAAGCCGATGTGTTCGAGCGTCGCACGGCCCGCGAGGCCCGCTTTCCTGGCGCCGCGGAAGACTTTTTCGAAGTGGTCGTGTTGTGGTTGGCCGACGACGTAGAGGATGAGGCCGGGGTCGGCCTTTTTCACGCGGTCGACGATCGTGGCGAGGTCGGTCGTCTCATAGAGGGCCGCGCCGTCGCTCTTTTGCACGATCAGGGGCGGGAGTTCGCGTTTGTCGCTACCTTCAGCGATGTGGATGACGAGCGCGCCTTGGCTTTCCACCGCGAGGCCGCGGCGTTTCAGGTCGTCCACCATCGGTGCCACGAGCTTGTCGACGTCGCTTTCGCCCTTCCACCAGTCGAAGCTGATGTCGAGCGCGTCGAACTCGCGGCGCACGCCTTCGAACGAGACGCCGCGGAAGTGTTCCCACAGCGCGCGGTAGCCGGGGCGGCCGGCCTGAAGCTCGGCCGTCGCCTTGCGCGCTTCGTCGAGACGCTCAGGGTCGGCTTTGCAGGCGGCGCTGGCCTTCGGGTAGATGCGCTCCAGATCCTCCATCGTGACGGGGGATTGGTTCGGGTACGGGCCTTTGTTCTCTTCTTCGAAATAGGGAAGGTTCGGCTGTTCGCGTTTCAGCTCCGTGATCAGCTGGCCCATCTGCAGGCCCCAATCGCCGAAGTGGACGTCGCTGATCACATGATCGCCCATGAAGCGGTGCAGGCGCTGCAGCGCGTCGCCGATCACGAGCGAGCGCAGGTGGCCCGCGTGCATGGTCTTGGCGATGTTCGGGCCGCCGAAGTCGATGATCACGGTTTGCGGGTGTTCGCGGAGGGGGACGCCGGCGCGCGGGTCGTCGCGGAGCTGGTCGATGTGGGCGGCCAGGGCTTCGTCGGTGAGCGTCAGGTTGATGAAGCCGGGGCCTGCGATCTCCACCTTCGCGAGGCGCGGGTCGGCTTTCAGGCGGGCGGCGATTTTTTCGGCGAGCGCGCGCGGGTTCTGCTTGGTGGCTTTGGCTGCGGCCAGCGCGCCGTTGCACTGAAACTGCGCGAGGTCGGGGCGGTCTGAGGTGGTGACCGAGCCGTAGGCAGGGTCGAGCCCTTCCGCCTTGAAGGCTTCGGCGGCGAGGGCGGTGAGAATTTGCGTCAGCGTGGCCATGGTGGCGCGGGTTTAGCGTGCGGTGGCGCTCTGCACAATCTGCCCACGGTGCAGCCTGGGAGCGCGGGCGTCCCGCCCGCTCTTCCTGGGACCGCCGGCATCTTGCCGGCACTTGGCTGAGCGTCCGCTGCACAAAAGAGCCGGCAGGGATGCCGGCGGTCCCAGGAAGGAAGTAAGAGCGGGCGGGGACGCCCGCGCTCCCAGGCTGCTTTAGCGGCTCGCCGTTCTGTTGTAGGCGGCTTGGGCTTCGGTTAGTTGGAAGCCGATGGTGACGGCGTAGTCTTGGGCTTCTTTGCCGGCCGCGATCGGGATTTCGATTTTGGCGACGCTCTCCTTCACCTTCAGCATGCGGTCGCTGGTGAAGTTTAGTTTCAGGTCGAAGACTTCTTTGGCGATCACCTCGCCGTTGGCGATGACGGCGACGAAGTAGGGGACGCTGCGGGGGGCGATGTCGCTGGTTGGGGCGATTGCGCTTTTGACCCAGAATGAGAGTTTGCTGCTGGCGGTGGCGCCCGTGACCGAGCATGCGAGCGCGGGGTCGCGGATTTCGGCTTTGAGGTCGATCTTCGTGCCGTCCATTTGGGTGATGCGCGTCGCGTCGCTCAAGATGGTGATCGAGGGACACTTTTCGGCGCTTACGCGCGCTTGGGTTTTCGCGAAGGCGATGGTTGCTGTCGCTGCCAGAATGAGTGCCGCCGCTGCGATCGTCTTTTGAGCCACTGATGCCTCCACCCGTTTTTACGGAAGTTTGTTGTGCGTGCCGTCGCAGAGCGGGACGTTGTCCGTTTGCTTGCACGCGCAGAAGAAGACTTTTTTGGATTCGGTTGCTTTGAATTCGACGGGCGTGAAGGCGCCGCCTTTGTGGCTGCCGTCGCAGAACGGTTGGTTCTTCGACTGGCCGCAGGCGCACCACCAGTATGACTTTCCGGCCGTCACCTCGACCGGAATGGGCGCGCGTCCCGCCACGCTACCTTTCTCTGGGCCTTCCATCCCCGAACCCCTATATTCTTGGCGTCGAGCGTTAAGTGATGGGCGTCACGTTGTCAAAAGAGAAGCTGACTATACTCCTGGCTGCACCGCGTGGGTTTTGCGCGGGCGTGGACCGCGCGATCCAGATCGTGGAACGCGCGCTCGATAAATTTGGCGCGCCGGTCTATGTGCGCCACGAGATCGTGCACAACCGCTTTGTCGTTGAGGGGCTTGAGAAAAAAGGCGCGGTGTTCGTGAAGGAGCTGGACGCCGTGCCCGAAGGAGCGCCCGTCGTCTTTTCCGCGCACGGCGTGCCGAAATCGGTGCCGGTTCACGCGCGCGAGCGGCGGTTGAACGCGCTCGATGCAACCTGCCCGCTCGTTTCCAAGGTGCATGTGGAGGCGGAGCGGCACTTTGATTCGGGGCGCGAGATTGTGCTGATCGGGCATGCCGGGCATCCGGAGGTCGTCGGCACGATGGGGCAGCTGCCGGCGGGGGCGGTGAAGTTGGTCGAGACCGTTGAGGATGCTGAGGCGTTTGTTGCTGATGATCCGGCGCGGCTCGCGTACATCACGCAGACGACGTTGAGCGTCGATGACACTGCGGCGATCGTTGCGGTTTTGAAGCGGCGGTATCCGCTGATCGCGACGCCGCACAAGGAAGACATCTGCTACGCCACGACGAACCGGCAGGAGGCGGTGAAGGCGATCGCGCCGCGGTCGGATGTGGTGCTCGTGATCGGCGCGCCGAACTCGTCGAACTCGATGCGGCTGGTGGAGGTCGCCTCGCGCGCCGGTGTTGCGCGCTCGGCGCTGGTGCAGCGGGCGAGCGATATCGACTGGTCGATGATTGTGGGTGCGCGCGTCGTGGGGCTGACCGCAGGCGCGTCGGCGCCGGACGTGCTGATCGCCGAGGTGATCGACGCCTTTCGCGAACGCTATGACGTGACGGTCGAGGAGACGGAAACGGCGCGCGAAACGGTGACGTTCCGCTTGCCGCGGGCGCTGGCCTAGAAGAAATTTTCACCACGAAGCCACGAAGGGCACCAAGAAGAGACTTAGGCGCCTTCGGCGCCAGGATAACTTTGTGAGCTTTGTGGCTTCGTGGTGAAATCTTCCGGCGTTTCCGCTATCACCGACTCATGGCCGTTTACACCGATGTCAGCGATGCGGAGCTTGCCCCGTTTTTGGAGGCGTTCGAGCTTGGGCGCGCGTTGACGTTCAAGGGCATTGCTGAGGGGGTTGAGAATTCGAACTTCTTCCTGAGGACGGAGCGCGGGTCGTTCATCCTCACGCTCTATGAGAAGCGCGTTCGCGAAGAGGACTTGCCGTTCTTCTTGGGGCTGCTCGAACATCTGTCGGCGAAGGGGATGCAGTGTCCCCTGCCCGTTCGGGCGCGCGATGGGAACGCTTGGCGGATGCTCGCAGGGCGACCGGCGGCGTTGATGACGTTTCTCTCTGGACTCTCGCCGAAGCGGCCGGATGTACAGCAATGTGGCGAGTTGGGTGCCGCGTTGGCGCGGCTCCATCTGGCGGGTGCGGACTACAAGCTTGCGCGGCCGAATGCGCTGTCGGTTGCGGGGTGGAAGCCGCTCGTGAAGAGTTGCGAAGCAAAGGCGAACGGTGTGCATATGGGATTGAGCACGCTCATCGTCACTGAAATGCGCTGGTTGGAGCAGCATTGGCCGGCGGGTTTGCCTGCCGGCGTGATCCACGCGGATTTGTTTCCCGACAACGTGTTCTTCATGGAGGGAAAGCTCTCCGGCCTCATCGACTTCTACTTCGCGTGCAACGACGCCTATGCGTACGATGTTGCGGTGTGCCTGAACGCATGGTGCTTCGAGGGCGACGGGGCGTTCAACATCACAAAGGGGCGGGCGTTGCTTTCGACCTATCGCTCTGTGCGGCCGCTCTCCAGCGCCGAGG
>JABFRX010000312.1 GCA_013140995.1 Alphaproteobacteria bacterium
GTACTTCGGCTATTCGACGCTGCGGTCTTCCGTTCACGCTGAGTTTTATCACGAGCTGATGAAGCTCGGGCGCGACATGGATTTTCCGCTGGAGGGTTTGCACACCGAGACGGGCCCTGGCGTTTTAGAGGCGGCGATAGAATATTGCGAGGCGGTGGCCGCCGCCGACCGCGCGGCGCTGTTCAAGACGTTTTGCAAGGTGGTTGCCGAGCGGCGCGGCTTGATGGCGACGTTCATGGCGAAGTGGTCGCGCGACTGGCCGGGGCAGTCGGGGCATCTGCACGTCTCGCTTGTCGACAAAAAGGGCAAGTCCGCCTTCTACGATGAGAAGGGGGCGCATCACATGTCGGAGACGATGCGCTGGTTCGTCGGTGGGCAGCAGAAGTTGATGCCCGAGTTGCTTGCGATGATCGCGTGCACCGTGAACTCGTACACCCGATTGATCCCGGGCTTTTGGGCACCGACGGACGCGACCTGGGGCTTCGAGAACCGGACGTGTGCGCTGCGCGTGATCGGCGGGTCCGCGAAGAGCCAACGAGTCGAGTATCGGATCGCGGCGGCCGACATTAACCCATATATCGCGCTGGCCTGTGCGATCGGGTCGGGGCTTTGGGGGATCGAGAACAAGGCCGAACCCGATGCCGCGATCGAGGGTAACGCGTACGAGAAGAAGTTCCCCAAAAGCCGCGCGTTGCCGCGCACGCTTTGGGAAGCCGCCGAACGGCTGGAAGCGTCGAAGCCGGCACGCAGTCTGTTCGGCGACGCGTTCGTGGAGCACTATGCCGCGACGCGGAAATGGGAAGAGCGCGAGTTCCGCAAAGCGATCACGGATTGGGAATTGGCGCGGTATTTCGAGATCATCTGAGGTCATCATGACGGACATCGTTTGCATATCGCCGATCGACGGGCGCGAGATCGCGCGACGGCCTTTGGCGAGCGACGCGCAGATCGATGCGGCGCTGAAGGCGGCGCGTGCGGCGCAACGCGAGTGGGCGAAGGTTTCGATTAAGGAGCGCTGCGCATTCGCGCTCACGTTCATGGATGCGATGATGGCCATGAACCAGGAGATCGTGCCGGAGCTTGCCGAACAGATGGGGCGCCCGGTGCGCTTCGGTGGTGAGTTCCGCGGCTTCGAAGAACGCGTGCGCTATATGGCGATGATCGCCGAGGATTCGCTGAAGCCCGTTTTGCCCGCCGATCCAAAGGCGGGCTTCAAGCGCATGATCAAGCGTATGCCGGCGGGCATCGTGTTCGTGGTTGCGCCGTGGAACTATCCTTACCTGACTGCGGTCAACACGATCGTGCCGGCGCTGATTGCGGGCAATGCGGTGATCTTGAAGCATGCGTCGCAAACGATCTTGGTCGGCGAGCGCTTCGATCAGGCGATGAAAAAGGCCGGTGCGCCGAAGGGGTTGTTCACGAACATCGTGCTCAGCCACGATCAGACGACCCGGTTGTTGTCGTCTGGTTCGGTCGATCACGTGAACTTCACGGGATCGGTCGAAGGCGGCAAAGCAATCGAGCGGGCGGCGGCCGGCAGTTTCACCACGATGGGTCTCGAACTCGGCGGCAAGGATCCGGCGTATGTGCGGGCTGACGTGAAGCTCGACCATGCGATCGAAAATTTGGTCGATGGTGCGTTCTATAACTCCGGCCAATGCTGCTGCGGGATCGAGCGCATCTATGTGCACGAGGCGGTGTACGACAAGTTCCTGGACGGGTTCGTAAACCTCACGCGGCAGTATGTGCTCGGCAATCCGATGGACGAGAAGACGACGTTGGGGCCTATGGCGCACACGCGCTTTGCCGAAACCGTGCGCAGGCAAACGAAAGAGGCGCTGGCCAAGGGTGCCAAGCCGCATATCGATTTCAAGGCGTTCGCGGCCAACAAGGAGGGCTCGCCGTATCTGGCCCCGCAGGTGCTGACCAACGTCGATCACTCGATGAGCGTGATGATGGAGGAGAGCTTCGGACCGGTCGTCGGCATCATGAAGGTGAAGTCGGACGAAGAGGCGATCCGGCTGATGAACGATTCGCCTTACGGCCTTACCGCCGGCATTTGGACGAGCGATCTGGAGGCGGCGGAGCGGATCGGCGATCAGGTCGAGACGGGCACGGTGTTTATGAACCGCTGCGACTATCTCGATCCGGCGCTCGCGTGGACGGGCGTGAAGGATACGGGGCGCGGGGCGTCGCTTTCGCCGATCGGGTACGAGATGCTCACGCGGCCGAAGTCCTATCATCTGAGACACGCTCTATGACTCAGAAAGCAAATTGGAACTACCCGACGAGTGTGCGCTTCGGCGCGGGACGCGTCGCCGAGCTCGCCGATGTCTGCAAGGCGGCGGGTATTGCGCGGCCTTTGTTCGTGACCGATCCGGGCTTGGCGGCTTTGCCGATGACGCGCGCGGCGGTCGAATCTCTTAAGGGTCTGGGCGTTGGTGTGTTCTCGGAGATCAAATCGAATCCCGTCGAGTCGAATGTCGCGGCCGGCGTGGCCGTTCTGCGGGCCGGTAAGCACGACGGCGTTGTCGCGTTCGGGGGCGGGTCGGCTCTCGACGTCGGCAAGGTGATTGCGTTCATGGCCGGGCAGATGCGGCCGATGTGGGACTTCGAGGATGTCGGCGATTGGTGGACGCGCGCCGATCCGAAGGGCATCGCGCCCGTTATCGCCGTACCGACGACATCCGGCACAGGGTCCGAAGTCGGGCGCGCGGGCGTGATCACGCAGGAAGCGACGCACACGAAGAAGGTGATCTTTCATCCGAAGATGATGCCGGTCACGACGATCTGCGATCCGGCACTCACTGTCGGATTGCCGCCGCATATCACGGCTGCTACGGGCATGGATGCATTCGCACATTGCCTTGAGGCCTATTGCGCGCCGGGGTTCCATCCGCTTGCCGACGGCGTTGCGGTCGAAGGGATGCGTCTTGTGAAGGAGAACCTTGCGCAGGCCGTGAAGGCGGGCGGCGATCTCGAAGCGCGCGGGAACATGATGGCGGCCGCTGCGATGGGTGCAACGGCCTTTCAAAAGGGCTTGGGCGCGATTCATGCGCTGTCGCATCCGATCGGGGCGCTCTACGACACGCATCATGGGCTGACCAACGCTGTGTTCATGCCGTATGTGCTCGCGTTCAATCGCAAAGCGATCGAGGGCAAGATCGCGCGGCTTGCGGCGTATATGGGCCTTGGCGGGTCTTTCGATGCGTTTCAAGGCTTTGTGCTCAGCTTGCGTGACGAGATCGGGATTCCGCATACGCTGAAGGGACTGAAGGTCGACGGTGCCCAAGCGAAGTTGATCGCCGAGATGGCGATCGTCGATCCGACTGCGGGCGGCAATCCGATTGCGCTTGATGTGGCGGGCGCGCGGCGTATCTTCGATATGGCGCTTAACGGTGATTTGAAAACAGTATGAGTTC
>JABFRX010000087.1 GCA_013140995.1 Alphaproteobacteria bacterium
TGCCGTTCACGTCGATCAAGGTTGGCGGGCCGGCGAGCATTCGCTTGGCGCAACGATTGGGCTTAAAGGGCAAGGGTGCGATTGCGGCGCGTCTGCGCTTCGCACGCCAACATGAACTCGAAGCGGGGACTGCAGGCCGCGGTACGCCGACGCTGCAGGAAAAGCCTGCCGAGCGCGAGGCGGCGTTGATGCCCTTGTTGGAGGCCGCCGACCTTGAAGATGTTCTTGAAGACGAAGAGGCAATGGCGCCGCCGGTGAAGCGCGAAGGCTTCGGCGTTGGCGGCGATCCTTGTCCGAAGATGGGTAGTTTGGTGCAGCGCCGCGCCGACGCTTAATCAGTTTGGGGGCGTTTTTCTCCCGCTCGTGTGGGTCAACTTGGCCGCCGGTGATCGCTCCCCCCAGATTGCCGGCGGCTGCTTTTCTTTCCAATCGTGCTATGTGACGGTCTCAAGCGAAATTGGGGCCGTCACATGGGTTTTTACGAACGCCGGATCTTGCCGTGGCTGCTCGACACGGCGATGAGCGCCAAGCCGATTGCCTATCAGCGCAAGAAGGTGGTGCCGTTGGCGGAAGGCCGCGTGCTCGAAATCGGCATCGGCGCAGGGCAGAATCTGCAGTTCTACGATGCCGCCAAGGTGAGCCACGTTTGGGGTCTTGAGCCGTCGCCTGAGATGCGCGAGCGCGCGCTCAAGCGGGCGAAAGACATCAGTTTCAGTCTCGAATTCTTGGATTTGAAGGCGGAGGAGATTCCGCTCGCCGACAAATCCGCCGATACGGTGCTTGTGACCTATACGCTTTGCACAATCCCTGAGGTGGCGCGTGCGCTGAAAGGCATGCGGCGGGTGCTGAAGCCCGGTGGGCGGTTGATCTTTTGCGAGCACGGCAAGGCGCCCGATTTGAACGTGCAGAAGTGGCAGGAACGTATCACGCCGCTTTGGAAGGCGATCGGCGGCGGGTGTCACGTTGGCCGGCCGATCCCCGACCTGATCCGCGAAGGCGGGTTTACGATCGAGAAGATGGAGACGATGTACCTACCCGCGACGCCGCGTTTTGCCGGCTACAACTATTGGGGCAGTGCGACTTAGCGCCGTTTTGCGCGGTCAAACACTTCCGTTGACGCCTTGTTAAGCCTGCTGGTTACCGCAGCGTTTACGGGGCGCGTGCCAAGTTCTTGGTGCTGCTCAAAAGAGATCACGCGCCATGAAGCCTTCCGTCGTCGCCACGCTTGGCGCCATCGTGTTCGCCGTCCTGCTTGCGGCCTATTTGTTCGCCTATGCCACGACCGTGCGCGATCCGGTCGAGTGGAAGAGTGGCGATTTGATCGTCCAAGATTCGAAGGTCGCCGACGTTTTGCCGCTGTTCGGCGGCGACGGCAGCGGGATCACACACATCGGCATCGTCGATGTACGCGACGGTCGCGCCGTCGTCATCGAGGCGGCCGAGAAGGTGGTCGAAACGCCGGTGTACACGTATCTCGGCCGCGGCAAGGACAAGGCTTATTCTATCTATCGCCTTACCGCGCTGAACGAAAAGCAGCGCGAGGCGGTTGCGGCAGCGGCGCGCCGGCAGCTCGGCAAGCCCAACGACTACTTCCTGCGCCGCAGCTGGGACCAACTCTATTCGAGCGAGCTGGTGCGGCTTGCCTATAGCGACATCGGTTTCGACTTGGGCCGTCTGCAGCGGCTCGGGAAGGCGGGTGGCGACATGACCAAGGTGCGCTCGCAGTTCTCGCGCAAGTGGGAGGCGAACGTGGATTGCCAGAAGCGCCGATTCGACAGCGAGCAGTGTTGGGCAATGATGATCAAACAAGAGGTCGTCACACCGGCGAGCATCGTCGCGGACGCGCATATGACCAAGATCTTCGAGGTCAAGGCGCCTACGAATGCGATCACGCTGACCAGCATGACCGGCAAGAAGACAGAACCGGGCGCGGCGCCTTAAGTGCGCCTGGCCGAATAAAGCGAGATCGCGCCTGTCGGCGTCGGGATCACCACGTTCGTTCTGATGTCTGTGAAACCTGCTTCCGCCATTAGCGCCGGCAGGATGCCGTCGGCGTTCGGCTGCGTGTTGGCAAACCCGTCCAGCGCCTGGACTTGCCGGAAGGCAAAACGCATCAGTGGCGATTTTTGTTCGCCGTAATCCGCGACATGGAATTCGCCGCCCGGACGAAGCGCCGCGAAGGCGCTCAAAATCGCCCCGCGCTTGGCCAATGACGGCACTTGGTGCAGCACGAGGCTTGAGACGACCTTGTTGGGCCGCACGCGTGCGGCGGCCGTGTCCTGCGCAAAACCCTTCGCGAAATGGACAAGAACGTCCGCGTCACGCGCTTTCAGCTCTGCACGCGACAAAACTTCGGGGTCCGGATCGATGCCGTAGATGGACGCGCCGGGGCAAGCTTGCTTCAGCATGACCGCAAGCGTCCCTGTTCCGCAGCCGACGTCCAAGATCACGTCGCGCGGGGTTGGGTCGATCTGTTTGATGAAGGCGCGGCGCCACGTGCGCTCGCAGGTCATGAGCGAGACAGTGGCGTCGTAGAATGGCGTCAGGCGGCGGTCGCCCAAGGCCGGAACATAAGCACGATCAAACATGGCCGGTTCTCCCCAGCCGAGACTTGTTGTCCCGGATGTAGTGATGAACGAGGTCTGATTCAACGTCTTCGGAATGGATGACGCAGCCGAGGTGCGTCGCGTGACTCGCATCACAAACGAAGCGAGTACTCCATTCCCGAACCGATGGGTAACGTAACGGAATCGAATCCGTTGCTGCGGTCCTGCATATGACTAACGTAAGGACGCAAAGTTTTTTTGAAAGTGAAAATATTGTCAGCCAGCACAATCGCGCCGCTGCGCATTTTCGGTGCCAACATTTCGATCATCGGAACGTAGACGTCTTTCCAGCCGTCGAGCAGAAAATCGACAGGTGCGTCGATGTTGGCCAACGTTTTCATGGCGTCGCCTTCACGAATATCGACGAATTGTTGCAAGCCTGCGTCCGCGACGTTTGCGCGCGCCGCTTTAACCTTTGCAGTTCGAGTTCGCTGCCGATAACGCGACCATTGTTCGCACGCGCGGCTGCGTCCAAATAAATTGTCGAAATGCCGAACGACGTGCCGAACTCGACGATCGTCTTTGCGCGAATCGCGCGCGCGGTTTGGTAGACTTCGCGGGCACATGCCTGCCGTGCGTTTCGGGCGTTGAGTGCGGACGTGTCTGCTTGACTTGGGCCGGAGCCGCGCGGACGATTGGGCTGAAGGCTCTACCCTGGGGTTAACTATGACTTTGAGTCACTTTCTTTGGCAGACGTGGCGCAGCATCGTCTCGTTCTTTATGTCGTTTCTCGTGCTCGGGCTCATGGTGTGGTTCACGCCGGATTGGGTGACCGGCTTCATCGAAGCGGCGGGTAGCCTCAAATACTTC
>JABFRX010000156.1 GCA_013140995.1 Alphaproteobacteria bacterium
CTCACCATCGTCGTGCGCGCACTTGCAACAAAAGAGCTCAATCAGGCGAACATGTGGCGCGTGATCAACCGCGAGATGTTGATCGGCGGGATGAACGGCGCAGCGTTTGCTGCACTTGCGGCGGGGATAACATGGGTTTGGTTCGGAAATCTCGCACTTGCGGCGGTGATCGCGGCCGCGATGACGATTAACATGATTGCAGCGGCGGCAGCGGGTATTCTGGTGCCGGTCGCTTTGAAGCGGTGGGACATCGATCCCGCAGTCTCGTCGCCGGTGTTCGTGACGACGGTGACGGACGTGGTCGGCTTCTTGTCGTTCTTGGGGCTCGCAACTTGGCTTCTGCTTCGATGATTCCAAATTCGTTCCGTGGACTGAACTTCGATCTGGGCGAGATGGCGGACGCGCTGCGCGACACGGTGATGCGCTTCACGGCCGCCGAGATCGCGCCGCGGGCGGCGGACATTGACCGCAGAAACGAGTTCCCGCGCGATTTGTGGCCAAAGCTCGGCGCGCTCGGGCTGCTCGGCATCACGGTCGAGGAAGAATACGGCGGCGCGGGGCTCGGCTATCTCGAGCACGTCGTCGCGATGGAAGAGGTGAGCCGCGGGTCGGCGGCGGTGGGCTTGTCCTACGGCGCGCACTCGAACCTTTGCGTGAACCAGCTGCGCAAGAACGGCGACCATGTGCAGAAGAAAGCCTATCTGCCGAAGCTCATTTCGGGCGAACATTTGGGTGCGCTGGCGATGTCGGAACCGGGTGCCGGCTCCGACGTCGTTTCGATGCGCACGCGAGCCGACAAAAAGGGCAACCGCTATGTGCTGAACGGCACGAAGATGTGGATCACGAACGGGCCGACGGCGGACGTTCTCGTCGTCTACGCAAAGACAGATCCGAACGCGGGGCCGCGCGGTATCACGGCCTTCATCGTCGAGAGGGGGATGAAAGGTTTTTCAACCGCGCAGAAGCTCGACAAGCTCGGCATGCGCGGATCGGACACGGGTGAACTCGTGTTCAGCGACTGCGAAGTGCCGGAGGAAAACGTGCTCGGCCGCGTGAACGAAGGCGTGCGCGTGCTGATGTCGGGCCTCGACTATGAGCGCGCGGTGCTGGCGGCAGGGCCGCTCGGCATCATGGCGAACGCGATGGATATCGTTTTGCCGTACGTGCACGAGCGCAAGCAGTTCAATCAGCCGATCGGCACGTTCCAAATCATGCAGGGCAAGCTCGCCGACATGTACACGCGCATGAACGCGGCGCGCGCCTACGTCTACACGGTGGCCAAAGCCTGCGATCGCGGCGAGACCACGCGCAAGGACGCGGCGGCGGCGATCCTGTTCGCGTCGGAGACGGCGACATGGATGGCGCTCGAGGCTATCCAGACGCTCGGCGGCAACGGCTACATCAACGACTACCCGACGGGGCGTTTGCTGCGCGACGCAAAGCTCTACGAAATCGGGGCGGGCACCAGCGAGATAAGGCGCATGCTGATCGGACGGGAGCTGTTTGAGGAGACGGCCTAGATCCCATCGCCTTCCGCGTTTTCGTGGATGCCGCATTCGTCTTTGCCGGTGCCGGACCAGCGGCCGGAGCGGTAGTCGCCGCCGTCTTGGACGCGGTTCGTGCAGGGCATGCAGCCGATCGAGAGGTAGCCGTCTTCGACCAGCGGGTGGCGCGGCAGATCGTGCGCCAGGATGTGCTCCTTCAGGTCCTGCAAGCTCCAGTTCCAGAGCGGGTTCACGACGAAGCGCGTCCCGTTCAGTTCGAGCGGCGACATCGCCGTGCGCGCCTGCGTTTGGAAGCGCTTGCGGCCGGTGATTTCGGCGTCGAAGCCGCTGAGCGCGCGGCGTAGCGGCAGCACCTTCCGGAAATTGCAGCAGGCGTCGGGATCGCGGGCCCAGAGCGTGCCGTCCGCGTCGAGCGTGCGGGTGTCGTCCGGGTGCGGGCCGATCGCGCGCAGATCGGTGAGGCCGAGCTTTTCCTGCAGCCGGTCGCGGTAGCGCAGCGTTTCGCCGAACAGTTTGCCGGTGTTGAGAAAGATCACGGGGACGGACGGATCTATCTCCGAAATCAGGTGCAAGAGCACGACCGATTCCGATCCGAACGAGGAGACCGTCGTGATGCGGCCGGGGAATTCGTCCTTGATCATCGCGCGCAGCAGTGTGCGCGCGTCCGCGTTCGCATACTTGGCGCGCAGCGTTTCGAGGCGCAGGCGCAATCCGTCGGCGGGCTTTTCCGTCTGGTCGAAGATGCGCGGCGCGGGCGGCGGTGCCTTCAATCTTGCCGGGCGCAGTTGGGTGGCGGGTTCGCTCATGCGGGTTCGCGTGCCTTGAGCCAACCTTCGCGGTCGACGAGTTCGTTCGTGAGGCGCGTGATCTCGGCCTTCGCCCTGCCCTCTTCGCGCCAGCGCGCGCGGGCATCGGCAACGGTGCGGATGCGCGCGGTCCACTCGGATCCGAATTGGGTTTGCAGGTGCACTTTCAGCTTCTGCGCGAGGCCGGGAGCTTTGCCGCCGGTCGAGACGGTCAGCAGCAGGTCGCCACGGCGCACGATGGCGGGGACGTGGAAGTCGCAGAGGTGCGGCACGTCTTCGACGTTGACGAGAGCTCCTGCGGCGCGGGCGCTCGCGGCGATGCGGGTTGCCTCTTCCACGACCAAGCCCGCGATGAGCACCACGGCGGCGCCTTCAAGGTCCGCCTTCACCGGCAGGCGTTCATAGATCGCGGCCTCCGCATTGCAGGCCCAGCCGTCTTGGTCGATCACGTACAGAGAGATCTGTTCGACGCCGGCGTCGCGCACGTATTCGTAGCGCTGCAGCGCGGCATATCCGCGGCCAACGACGGCGATCCGGCGGTTTGCGATGTCGAGAACGATCGGGAGCACCGAACGCATCCTTTGTTCTTCTAGAACCTGAGATAACCCCTCCGCTGGGATTACTCAAGGTTTCGACGTGAATTAAATTAATTATCGACGTGATGTGTGAAATATCGAAACCCTTGATCCGGAGCCGGTGAGAGACCCACCTTCACTCCCGTGACCCCACCTTCATCGATCGACTGGCGGATCAGCGCCGAGCCTGTCCCCTACCCCAACGCCATCGTAGAGATGGAGGCGCGTGTGGCTGCGATTGTAGAGGGCCGCGCGAGCGAACTCGTCTGGCTGCTGGAGCATCCGCCGCTCTACACGGCGGGGACAAGTGCCAAGCCTGATGATCTGCTCTCGCCCTATCGCTTTCCCGTGTATTCGACCGGGCGCGGCGGTCAGTTCACCTATCACGGGCCGGGACAGCGCGTCGGCTATGTGATGATGGACCTGCGCCGACGCGGCAATGACGTGCGCCGCTTCGTGCACGACCTCGAAGAGTGGCTGATCCGCACGCTCGCGCGCTTCAACGTGCGCGGAGCGCGACGCGAGGGACGCGTCGGCATCTGGGTCGTGCGGCACGGCGGGCGCGAGGACAAGATCGCGGCACTGGGCATTCGTGTCCGCCGCGGAGTCAGCTATCACGGTGTGTCGTTCAACGTGGATCCGGAGTTGGAGCATTTTTCGGGCATCGTGCCGTGCGGGATTGCCGAGCACGGCGTGACAAGCCTCGCCGATTTGGGGCTCACGGCGACGATGGCGGATGTCGACATCGCGCTAAGAATGGCGTTCGAGGAAGTGTTTCAAGCGCAGGCGGTTGATGTTGGTTAAGTAAAGCAAGGAACTCCGATCATGGCTCCCCTGAATCCGCGCACGCAGCTCGCCACACATGAGGTGACGAACCAGCCGCCCGCGTTTGAGGACGTCAGCCTCTACGCGAGTGATGTGGGGCTAAAGGAGGCCGTGACGCGCGAGGGCGCGAAGGGGCACGAGGCGCGGCTGGCGGTGTTCGGCGAGCGCGCCGGGTCTGCTGAGGTGATTGGCTGGGGTTTTGAGGCGAACAAGAACGCGCCCGAATTGAAGACTTTCGACCGCTATGGGCGGCGGATCGACGAAGTGCTGTTCCATCCGTCCTATCACAAGCTGATGGCGTTTGGGCTTGGTGGCGGCGTTGCGTCGGCGGCTTGGACGTCGCCGAGCGGCGGGCATGTTGCGCATTCCGCGACGCTTTACATGATGGCGCAGGTCGAGGCTGGCGTTTGCTGCCCGATGACGATGACATATGCGGCGTTGCCGGCGCTCAGGCATCAGCCGGACGTTGCGGCGGAATGGGGCCCAAGGATCACCGGCGGCGTGTACGATCCTGCATCGGCGCCGGCCGCGCAGAAACGTGGCGTGACGATCGGCATGGCGATGACGGAGAAGCAGGGCGGCTCCGATGTGCGCGCGAACACGACGAAGGCCGTGCGCAACGGCGACGGTTCTCACACGCTCTCCGGTCACAAGTGGTTTTGCTCCGCACCGATGTGCGATGCGTTTTTGACGCTTGCTTATGCGGAGGGCGGGCTGACCTGTTTTCTGGTGCCGCGGTGGACGCCCGCGGGCGAGCGCAATGCGATGCATTTGATGCGGCTCAAGGACAAGCTCGGCGACCGCGCGAATGCGTCGTCGGAGATCGAGTATCACGACGCTTATGCGCAACGCGTTGGCGAGGAGGGACGCGGCGTCAAGACGATCATCGAGATGGTGCATCACACGCGGCTCGACTGCACGATCGCACCTGCCGCCTATATGCGACAAGCGTTGGCGCAGGCGCTGTGGCATACGTCGAACCGGATCGCGTTTCAGAAAAAGCTCATCGATCAGCCGCTGATGGCGCGCGTGCTCGCAGATCTTGCGATCGAGAGCGAGGCGGCAACGGTGCTCGCGTTCCGCATTGCGCGCTCGTTCGACGAGGCGGGAAGCGAGCAGGCGGCGCTGTTCTCGCGGCTCGCGACACCGATCGGGAAGTACTGGCTGAACAAGCGCGTCGTGAACTTCGTTTACGAAGCGATGGAGTGCCATGGCGGTGCGGGCTACATCGAAGAGTCCGTGCTGGCGCGTCTGCACCGGCAGTCGCCGCTGAATTCGATCTGGGAAGGCTCGGGCAACGTCATCTGCCTCGACGTGTTGCGCGCGCTCTCGCGCGAGCCGGATACGGTGGCCGTGTTGTTTGCTGAATTGGACGCCGCGCGCGGCGCCTACCCGAGCCTCGACCGCGCGATCGACAACGCGAAGGCGCGGATCAAGACCGTGACCGAGCCGCACGCGCGCGTGCTCGTCGAAGAATTGGCGCTCGCCCTGCAAGGCGCCCTCCTCGCCCTGCACGCGCCCAAAGCGGTCGCCGACGCGTTCGTAGCCACCCGACTTGGTGACACGCCGTGGCGTACGTATGGTGCGTTTGATGCCGAGATCGACGTGCGCGCGATCTTGTCGCGCGCGATGCCGGCGAGGTAGTACGTGGCGGCTACAACAGGGACTCCAATCGCCGATTGGCGGCTGTTTCAAGTCGAACAGTCAGGCGAGAGTACTGGACACTGCGACTGCTGCGGAACAACGACCAAACGTGTATGGGGCATGGTAGAGCGCGACGGCATCACGGTTGCCGCCTACTTTGTGGGTTGGACTGTCGGAAAACCCGATCATGGGGCGACGTTCGATCTCATACTTGGTGAGTGGGGGGAAGGCGAGAAGGCCGAGAACCGTTCCGCAGTCGCGCTTGACTTCCGTGCTGTCGACGGATCGCCGCAATTCATGGTGGTCGATGCCAGTATGCGCATCACTTCGCGGAGTGACTTGGTTGGCAGAGCGCTTGCGCGAGCAGACGTCATTGGCAGTGCGCTCGCACCACAAGTGTTTACTGTCGTGGATGCAGTATATTTTGGCGACCAAGCCCTAGACGAGTTGCGGCAGTGGGCTTAGTCACTTGACTTAGCCCACAGCCTCATATTCCCGCACGAACCTCGCCACGATGTCGGCGGCGGGTTCTATGCGTTGGACGAGGTCGACGCTTTGGCCGGCGGACCAGGTGTCTTTCCAGCGTTTGAAGGCGGCTGTCGGGTCGCCGAAGTTCGGTACGTCAATGTCGGCTTTGTCCGGGTCGATGCCGACAGCTTTCAGGCTGCCTTTGAGCCAGATCGCTTTCACGCCGGTGACGGCGGCGGTCGTGACCAAGTCTTCGTGCGTCGCGGTGATCAGCATTTGCTTGTAGGCGTTGGGGGCCAGCGACTCTTTCGCGGCGACGAACGGCGTGCCGATATAGGCGAGGTCGGCGCCGAGAATTTCGACTGCTTTGATCGCACGGCCCGTGCCGATCGCGCCGCCGACGACGACGGGACCGGGGAAGATGCCGCGCACGGCGCTGACGAACGCGAACGGGCTCAAGCTTCCCGTATGGCCGCCGGCACCGGCGCAGATCAGCACCAGGCCGTCGACGCCCGCGTCGAGTGCCTTCTTCGCGAAGTTCGTGTCGATGACGTCGGCGAAGACGAGGCCGCCGTAGGAATGTACCGCATCGACGACGGCGCGTGGGCTGCCCAACGCAGTGACGACCAGCGGCGGCTTGTGCTTGACGATGAGTTCAAGCTCTTGCTTCAGGCGTGCATAGGAATGGTGCGCGACGATGTTCAGTACCCACGGGCGATCGGCTTGCGCCAGGTGGTCGTTGACCTCGCCCATCCATTGGTCGAGTTCTTCGATCGTGCGCGCGTTCGGCGCGGGGAACGCGGCCGCCATGCCGGCTTTCGCGACGGCGGTCACGAGCTTTGGGCCGGAGACAAGGAACATCGGCGCTGCGATCGCGGGGATCGTCAGGCGTTCTTTGAAGGAAAGCCAAGCTGAGGGCATGCGCGACACCTTTCTTGGGGGGAGGATCAGTCCTTCGCGCGTTCGACATACGAGCCGTCTTCGGTGTTGACGACGACTTTCGTGCCGACGTTGATGTGCGGCGGTACCGCCGTCTTCACACCGTTCGACAGCATCGCCGGTTTGAACGAGGACGAAGCGGTTTGGCCTTTGACGACCGGTTCCGTGTCGGTGATTTCGAGCACCACGCGGTTCGGCAGCTCGATCGAGATCGGAATACCGTTGTGCAGACTCAGCGTCACCTGCATGTTTTCTTGCAGGTAGCTCACGCCGTCGCCCAGGATGTCGGTCGACACGTGGACCTGCTCGAAGTTTTCCGGGTCCATAAAGACGTAGGCGTCGCCGTCCTTGTACAGGTAGTTGTGCGTGCGCATATCGACGAAGGCCTTCTCGAGGCTGTCGGTCGTCTTGTAGCGATCGTTTACCTTGACCCCGTCGCTGATCCGGCGCATTTCGATCTGCGTGGTGGGCGTGCCCTTGCCGGGGTGAAAGTTCTCCGCAGTTAGAACGACATAGAGCTTGCCGTCCTTATCGATGATGTTGCCCTTGCGCACATTGCTGGCGATGACCGAAACCACGCGATACTCCTTAAATGAGAGCGCCCGGCTCAAGCCTGGCCGCGAGGGCCGGCGCACCGGGCACGAATTTGCGTGGCGTGATAGCAGTGCTTGGCGTTGCCGCCAAGGTGGCAGAATTGTGCGGTTCCGGCCGTGGTGACGCACTCTCCCTGGTGGTCGCGCGCGCGGCACGCGGACCGGCGGCCGTTTTTGCTGGCGCGCAACCGTATCAAGGCGGCGTTCCGTGCGCATTTCGAGGCTCAAGATTTCGTCGAAGTGGAGTGCGCGCAGCTGCAAGTTTCGCCGGGGAACGAGACCCATCTGCATGCGTTCGCGACGAAAGCGATCGGGCGGGATGGCGCGACGGAGCGGTACTACTTCCACACGTCGCCGGAATTTGCCTGCAAGAAACTGCTGGCGGCAGGCGAGCGGCGGATCTTCGATTTCGCGCGCGTGTTCCGCAATCGCGAGCATGCGCCGGTCAACGTGGCCGAGTTCACGATGCTGGAATGGTATCGTGCAGAGGAGACCTACGACGCGGTGGTCGCTGATTGTATCGCGCTGATCCGGTTGGCGGCGGAGGTGGCGGGGACGAGCACCCTCTCCTATCGCGGGCATTCGGTGAAGGCGTCGGCGGAACCGGAGCGGCTTTCGGTGGCGGAGGCTTTTCGGCGGTACGCGGATGTCGATCTGCTTGCGACGCTAACGCCGGAGCGTGGCGATCGCGCGGCGCTCGCAGCGCAAGCGGTGCGCGTTGGCGTTGGCGTTGCCGGTGACGACACGTGGTCCGACGTCTTCAGCCGCGTGCTCAGCCAGCGCGTGGAGCCGCAGCTTGGGTTCGAGCGGCCGGTGATCCTCGACGAGTATCCGCGCGTGGAGGCGGCGCTGGCGCGAGCATCGGCGCGCGATCCACGGATCGCCGAGCGGTTCGAGGTTTATGTTTGCGGCGTGGAGTTGGCGAACGGGTTCGGCGAGCTCACTGACGCCCAAGAGCAGCGGCAGCGCTTTGAGCATGAGATGGCAGAGAAAGAGCGCATCTATGGCGAACGTTATCCGATCGACGAGGATTTTCTCAGCGCGCTCTCGCAGATGCCTCAGGCCAGCGGCGTTGCGTTGGGGTTCGACCGCTTGGTGATGCTGGCGACGGGCGCGCCTGCGATCGAGCAGGTGCTTTGGACGCCGCCGGTGGGACGCACATGAGCGCGCGGACACTGAAGACCGTCAGCGACTTGGTCGATGCTGGGCTTGTCGAGTCCGTACAGGCGGAGGCACTGAGCCAAGTCGCCGCGAAGTATGCGGTTGCGATCACACCGGCGATGGATGCGCTCATCGATGCGGAAGATGCCGCCGATCCGATCGCGCGGCAGTTCGTGCCGGATGTGCGCGAGCTCCTCGTCTTGCCGCAAGAGTCTATTGATCCCATCGGCGATAAAACGCATTCGCCGGTCGAAGGGATCGTGCATCGTTATCCCGACCGCGTGTTACTGAAGATCGTGCACGTGTGTCCGGTCTATTGCCGCTTCTGCTTCCGGCGCGAGATGGTGGGGCCTGACCGCGAGCCCGGGCTGACGCTGGCGGCGCTTGATCGCGCGATCGATTACATCGCCGCGCATGGCGAGATTTCAGAGGTCATTTTGACCGGCGGCGATCCGTTCGTGCTGACCGCACGCCGCGCGGCGGAGTTGACGGAGCGATTGGCGGCGATCGAGCACGTCAAGGTGTTGCGCTGGCACACGCGGGTACCGGTCGTCGATCCGGAGCGCGTGAGCGACGAATTCGTACGCGCACTGAAGGCGAAAGGGGCCGCAACTTATGTAGCGCTGCACGCGAACCACGCGCGGGAGTTCACGCCGGCGGCGCAGGCGGCGATTGCGCTGATCGTCGATGCCGGGGTTCCGATGTTAAGCCAATCGGTTCTGCTGCGCGGCGTGAACGACAGTGTGGACGCTTTAGCGGCGCTGATGCGTGCGTTCGTCGAGAACCGGATCAAGCCGTACTACCTGCATCACGCCGATTTGGCGCCGGGCACAGCGCACTTTCGCATGACGATCGCGGAGGGTCAGGCGCTGATGCGCGAGCTACGCAGCCAAGTGTCGGGGATCGCGCTGCCATCCTATGTTCTCGATATCCCGGGCGGACACGCAAAAGCGAACTTGGAGCTCTGCGATGTCGAGCGCGGCGCAGAAGGTCTGCGCGTGCGCGACGACGACGGTACGCTACACGACTACACCGAATAGGCCATTGCAGCGTTACTTCGGTAAGACGCGGATATCCACCCTGCGCTTGTTGTCCAAGAACGCCTTCGCCGCCGCGGCCACTTCTTCCGCGGTGATCGTCGCGTAGTCGTCCATCACGGTGCGCACGCGGTCGAGGTTGCGCGGGTCGGATTGGATATCTTGAAGCGCGCCGATCCAGTAGGCGTTTGTCGATTCCGATGCGTAGTGTTGATAAAGCACGGGCTTGCGGGCGCGTTCGAGAAGATCTTTGCTGACCGGGGCGCTTGCGAGTTCCAGCACGATCTCGTCCAGCGTTGTGAAGAACTGGTCGACCGCGTCCGGCTTCGGTTCGACGCCGGCCAAGATGTAGCCGTACCCTTTCAGCGCTTGCGACGAATAGGCGGTACCGAAGGGCACGTAAGTGCCGCCTTGCTTCTCGCGTACTTCGTCGAGCAGGCGCAGCTGCAGGATCTCGCTCATGATCGCGAGTGCGCGTTCGCGGCGGACGTCGCTGAAGACGTCGGGGCCAGGGAACGCCACGGCGACCGCGGTTTGATCTTCGCGGCCGTTGTGGCGCAGTTCGATGGCGCGGCGCTTGACGGGGAAGCGTACATCCCGCGCGCCGTCGGGCAGGTTGAATGCTGCTGGACGCGGCGGTAGCGCACCGAAGGTTTGCGCCGTCGCGTTGATCGCATCTTCGACCTTCACGTGGCCCACGATCGTGACCTCGACCGGTGCGCCCTTCAGCGACGGCACGATCGCGGCTTTGATGTCCTCCATGGTGAGCGCGCGCATATCGTCGAGCGAGGCCGCCGCCCAGCGCGGATCGTTGTCGTGGACGATGCCGGGGATTTCACGCGCGAGCACGCCCATCGGCGCCGCCGATTGTTCTCGAAGTTGTCCGTCGCCGGCGGACTGCAGGCGGCGCAGGCCGTCGGGGCGATAGGCGGGGTCGGTGAAAAACGCCGCCAGCACGCGCAGCTGCAGCAGCACATCGCGCTCGACGGTATCGCCGGAGAGTTGGAACACGTCTTCGTCGAGATCGAGATTGATGCCGGCGAAGTGGCCGGGTTCCGTCTGCTCCAACTCGCCGATTTCAAGCTTGCCCAAGCCGCCTTCGACATATGCGAACGGCAGCGCCCAAGCGACGCCGCGCTTTGCCTTCGGCAGCGCGAGGTAGCCGCCGGCGAAGCGCACGATGACGCTGACCTTGTCCTTCTCAAATGCCGTGGATTTGACGTTCAACTTCACGCCGTTTTGGAAACGCACAAGAG
>JABFRX010000094.1 GCA_013140995.1 Alphaproteobacteria bacterium
ACCCCCGGCCGCGGCCGCGTCTATGACTCGATCACTGAGACGATCGGCGACACGCCGCTCGTGCGCCTTAACCGCGTCGCGAAAGAAGCGGGCGCCGTCGCCGACATCCTGCTCAAACTCGAATTCTTCAACCCGATGGCAAGCGTCAAGGACCGCATCGGCGTCTCGATGATCGAAGACCTCGAAAGCCGCGGCCTCATCAAGCAAGGCACGACGCTGATCGAACCCACGTCCGGCAACACCGGCATCGCGCTCGCCTTCGTCGCCGCCGCGAAGGGCTACCCGCTGATCCTGGTCATGCCGGAATCGATGTCCGTCGAGCGCCGCAAGATGCTTTTGATTCTCGGCGCAAAACTCGAACTGACGCCCGCCGCCCAAGGCATGCGCGGCGCCGTCGCCCGCGCGAACGAACTGCAAAAGGAAATCCCGAACTCCCTCATCCCGCAGCAGTTCGAGAACCCCGCAAACCCCGCAATCCACCGCAAGACGACGGCCGAAGAAATCTGGAACGACACACAGGGCAAGGTCGACGCCGTCGTTTCCGGCATCGGCACCGGCGGCACGATCACGGGCGTGGGCCACGTGCTGAAGAAGCACAAGCCGGAACTGAAGATGATCGCCGTCGAACCGGAAGACAGCGCCATCCTCTCCGGCCGTCAGCCGGGCCCGCACAAGATTCAAGGCATCGGCGCAGGCTTCATCCCCGCGATCCTAGACAAAGGCGTGATCGACGAGATCATCACGATCAGCAACGAAACCGCGTTCGCAACCGCTCGCAAAGTAGCAAAACTCGAAGGCATCCCCGCCGGCATCTCCTCCGGCGCCGCCATCGCCGCCACGCTCGAAGTCGCGACCCGCAAAGAATGGGCCGGCAAAACGATCGTAACGATCATCCCGTCGTTCGCAGAGCGCTACTTATCGACCGCGCTGTTCGACGGCCTTTAAAAAATTCACCACAAAGCCACAAAGAAGCAAGAGTTCCTTCGTGGCTTCGTGGTGAAACTTTTACCGCCTCAACCCCGCCGCGCTCGGCAGCGTGGGCGACGCTTCGATCGTCGTGTGCAGCATCGGGAACTGACGGGCGGCGTGAATGAGTTCGTTCTCGATCGGGTCCGCGCTGCCTTCGCTGATCGGAAACCGCCTGAGCGCACGCAAGTCGTCGCGCCCGACGCGCAACCGGCCCTCGACCAGCGAGCCCTCGCGCTTGCGCGCCACGGCAACGCCGGCGTTAAACGCCGTCTGATGCGACGCCTTGATGAGCGGCGAGTCGTCCGCAAACTCGGACAAGTAGATCGTCTTCATCCCAGGCCCGCTTGGCACGCCCGCGACATTGAACGCCTTCCCGTCGTCGGTCGCCAAGAACGCCGGCATCGCCGTCGTATCGAACAGCACGATCGCGCACGCGCCCGCGACTTGGAACGCATACCCCGATCGCACCACGAACGAACGCGCGACCGCCCCCGGCGTCAAATGCGGCACCAACTCGCAGGCGACATGCTGCAACCCATGCGGCGTCTCCTGCGCATGCACGACGAGCAGCGAGCGCATCGCGTGCCCGCCGTTCGGATCGCGCGTGCTGTCGTTCCGCTCGCGCGCGACGATGTCGAAGAGCCCGCAATAATCGGCCGTGAGCCGGCTCAAATGCCGCGCGCCAGAAGCTCCATAGAGAGCTTGGCTCATCAACTGGGCCAAGCCGTCCGAAGGCACGAGCACCGGCGCCGATGGCGGCGGTTCCGCCGCAACCTCTTCGACGGGCTCCGCAACCGGCGCCACGTCGATCCCGAGTTTCGTTTGCAGCTCCGCCAAATCGGCCGCGGGGAATCCCATCTCCGCGATACCGGAGGCGAGCAGCGCGCTCTTCAGCTCCTGTGCCCAAGCGCGCGTAATGAACGGTGCCGAGAAACCCGTCTTGCCCTCGCCCACATAGCGCTGCATCAGCCGTTGCTTCTGCACAAAGCCGATCCCGGACCGTTTGCCGCCGAACGCCGCCCTCTCCGCGATCCATTCCGGATGCACGAGCCGGAGCGCGCGCGCCTTTCCCGTGAGCGCCCAAAGCTCGGCGTAATCTTCGCGCCGCGCACGAAGAACCCGATCGATTTTCTTGTGTGAGGAGAGTGCTGGGTCGGCCGAAGGGTGCACACGCGCCAAAGTCGCCGCAAACTCACCCTTACGCATTACTCACCCCCGGCCCCACCGATTGAGATAACCGAGAACGCATGCGGAGAGCAATTCGCAAAACCGCGCATCCGCATTTTCGATGAAAAGAAATCTTTGCGAAGCAACGTGACTGCTACGTTCACATCGCCGTGAGTCGTTTTGAGAGTTCCCGATGTACGACCTCATCATCCGCGAAACCGAAATCTTCGACGGCACCGGCGCACCCTCGCGCCGCGGCGACCTCGCGATCGAAGGAAGCAAGATCGCGGCCGTCGGAGCACCCTCACAATCCGCACGCGAAATCGTCGACGGCACGAACCTGGCGCTCGCGCCGGGATTCATCGACGTCCACACGCACGACGACTTCGCGGTGATCCTCCACCCGGACATGGCGTTCAAGACGCTGGGCGGCGTGACGACCGTCGTCGTCGGCAACTGCGGCTTCGGCCCCGCGCCGTGGAAACCAGCGTCGCGCTTCGCCGCAACGGTTGACCCGCGCCCGCTACCGCAATGGGAAGGCTTTCGCGGCTACATGCAAACGCTGGAAGCAAACCCGCCCGCAGTGAACGTCGCGACGCTCATCGGCCACGGCACCGCACGCCACGCCGTCATGGGCCTCGACGCGCGCGAGCCCACCGGCGCCGAAATGGCCGCAATGAAAGAGATCGTGACCGAAGGGCTTGAAGCCGGCTGCGTCGGCCTATCCTCCGGCTTGATCTACGACCCCGGCCGCCACGCCCGCACCGACGAACTCATCGATCTCGCATCCCTCATGCGCGGCACCGGCGCACTCTACGCCACCCACATGCGCGACGAAGGCTTGGGCCTCCTCTCCTCGGTCGCAGAGGCGATCGAAATCGGCGAACGCGCCGGCGTGCCCGTCCAAATCTCGCACCACAAAGCCTCCGGCGAGCGCGCCTGGGGCCTCGTCACACAGTCCCTGAAACTCATCGAAGACGCACAATCGAAAGGCCAAAACGTCCACGCCGACCAGTACCCCTACACGGCGGGCTCGACGTCGCTCAGCGCCGTCTTCCGTGACGGCGCCTTCGGCGGCCCGGGCCGTGAGACCGCACCAAAGAACGTCGTCATCGCTTCAGCCCAAGGCCACAGCGACTGGGAAGGCCGCTCGATCGAAGACCTCGCACGCGCGATGGGCTGCAGCGCACCCGAGGCCGCCACGCAAGTGTTGAAACAAGCCCCCGGCGCCACAATCATCATCCACATGATGCGCGAAGAAGACGTGCGCACAGTCATGCGCCACAAAAGCACGATGATCGGCTCCGACGGCATACCCACACTCGACGGCAAACCCCACCCACGCCTCTACGGCACCTTCGCCCGCGTTCTCGGCCACTACGCCCGCGACGAAAACCTCTTCCCCATGGCCGAAGCCATCCACCGCATGACCGGCTTCTCGGCGAAGAAATTCGGGTTGACGGATCGCGGTGTGATCGCCCCAGGCAAAGCTGCCGACCTCGTCCTCTTCGACCCAAAGAAAATCATCGACACCGGCACCTTCGAAGACCCAAAGAAAACACCACTCGGCATCAAAGCCGTCTACACAAACGGCCAGCTCACCGCGCAAGACGGCACTGCCACGACCGCGCGTAGCGGTCGCACGTTGCGACGCGCATAGAAGAGCAGGCGAGACGCCTGCGCTTCCTTTATCCCACGCGCGCCATTCGACGGACTCGCCACCGATCGTGCAACCCAACGACAAGGCCCAAAGCGGCACCAAGGAGCGGCGAAGCCAGGCTTCGGCGAAAGCGCCGGAACTCTTCCATCTGGCTGACCCATCTGGCCAACTTGCCGCAGACAATGCGCGCAGTTGGAATCCGCGGGCATGCGTCCCACTTATTGCCGTCATAGTTTCAGTGGTTCGAGCCCATGCCCTCCAGACACATCGCAGGCGCATCGCAGACGGATTCCAGACGGATATTTCCGCAGAGATCCGCCGAGCAGACGCATCAGACGGATTCGATTTTGCGTTTTGCGTGCCAGCCGAACGGATGGTCGCGGCGGCATAACGCCGGCATAACGGATTCCGAACGGATAATTCCGCAGAAGTCCGCCGTTCTAACGCATATAACGGATTCGATTTTCGTCATTTCGCCGGGAACGGCCGGAAAGGCGAACCGTGTCAAAGCCTTACGAGAAAAACGGACGCTGCAAACACCGCTAACGCCCGTTGTCGTTCGCGCGCACGCCCCACAGGCGGTCGCGCGTGACGAAGCCGTCGTAACCGCGCGTGGAAACCTCGCACCATTCCCCTTCGCAGCCGACCAACTCGGCGATCAACCCCGGCGCCGCCAAAGCGACAGCGTCGGCCTCGCCGTCCGGCTCGCGCAGGATCGCGGTGTTGACGCGGCCCGTGAACATCACCCGGCGCCGCCCGTCCAGCATGACGGACTTGACCCAACCGGTCTCACCCTCGACGTCGCGGATGCGCCGCCAGCTGTCGTACTCGGCGATGATTTCGACCGGCAGCCCCGGCCTCACATAGGTCCAAAGCAAATTGTCTTCGAGCGACGGCCCGCGCCGGACGTTGACGCGCCCGGCCTTGATCGTCACCCACCGCGGCACCGGCATGCCGGTCGCCACGGTCGGCGGCGGGATGACCGTTGCGGCTGCAACGAGTTGCGGCTTGGGCGCAGGCAGCGGTGTCTCCGCCGCTACGACAGGCGCCAAAACCAGCCAAGTGATGAGTGCCGCCCAGTTGCGCAAAGCCTGCCTCGTAACCGGTCCCTGAGAGGGGCGCCCGGCGCTCGTGCCGAAGGTAAGAAATGATGAGCAATATCAGCAGGTCGCCGCTTAACACTGCGTTACGGTGTGAAGAAAAAAGAACACCGCCGTGAAGCCCTTTGAACCGGCTCGCACCCCTGCTAGAGAGTGGAAATGCCCGCCAAGAAACCCCTCGTCATCGTCACCCGCAAGCTGCCCGACGCGATCGAAACCCGGATGCGCGAACTCTTCGACGCGCGCCTGAACGTGGACGACGTGGCCATGACGCGCGAACAATTGACCGAGGCGGTGCAACACGCCGACGTCCTGGTACCCACGGTAACCGACCGGCTGGACTCGCGGATTTTGGCGCGTTCGGGCGAGCGCCTCAGGCTAATTGCGAACTTCGGCGCAGGCGTCGACAACATCGACCTCGAAACCGCGCGTGCCCGCGGCATCACGGTGACGAACACGCCGGGCGTCTTAACGGACGACACCGCCGACATCACGATGGCGCTGATCTTGGCCGTTCCCCGCCGCATGGTCGAAGGTGCGGGCGTCCTCTCGAAGGGCGACTTCAAAGGCTGGTCGCCGACCTGGATGCTGGGCCACCGCATAACGGGCAAGCGCCTCGGCATCATCGGCATGGGCCGCATCGGCCAGGCGGTCGCGCGCCGCGCGAAAGCGTTCGGCCTGCAGATTCACTACAACAACCGCAAGCCAGTGCCGAAGCCGGTGGAAGAAGAGTTGGAGGCGACGTACTGGGACAGCCTCGACCAGATGCTGGCCCGCATGGACATCGTCTCGGTCAACTGCCCCCATACGCCGGCGACCTATCACCTGCTCTCGGCGCGCCGGCTGAAGCTGATGAAACCGACCGCTTACCTCGTCAATACATCGCGCGGCGAAGTGATCGACGAGAACGCCCTCGCCCGCATGCTGGAAGCGAACGAATTGGCGGGTGCCGGATTGGACGTATTCGAGCACGAACCCGCGGTCAATCCGAAGCTCCTGAAACTGAAGAACGTCGTGCTGCTGCCACACATGGGCTCGGCCACGATGGAAGGCCGCGTCGACATGGGCGAAAAGGTCATCATCAACATCAAGACCTTCGCCGACGGCCACAAGCCGCCGGACCGCGTCCTCGCGGCAATGCTGTGACGGCACGCCCGAAGGTTCGCCTTCAGCCCAAACACGACGCGCGCCTAAGGTCGGGCGTACCGTGGGCATACTCGAACGAAATCGCTGCCATGAGCGCCGCAGTAAAGGCGCTAAAGCCCGGCACACTCGTCGACCTCGTCGACACAAAGGACGCAAACCTCGGCACCGCCTACTTCAACCCGCACAGCCTGATCGCCGCCCGCGTCCTCTCCCGTGACGCAGGCGCGAAAATCGACGCAGGATACTTCCGCGACCGCTTCGACCGCGCCCGCGCGCTGCGCGACCGCCTGGTCGCGACGCCCCACTACCGCCTGATTCACGCCGAAGCCGACGGCTGCCCCGGCCTCGTCATCGACCGCTTCGACGACATCTTCGTCGTCCAGTCTGGCACCGCAGGCATGGACCAACTGGAAGCGCACTGGATCGACGCGCTGAAGGTCGAGTTCAAACCGCGCGCGATCGTCGTCAAAAGCGACAGCCCATCGCGCGCCCATGAAGGCCTTAAAGATGACGTTCGCATCGCGCACGGCGATCTCGCAGCCGGCGTGCATGTCGAAGAAGCCGGCATCCGCCACACGGTCGACCCGATCAACGGCCAAAAAACCGGCTGGTTCTTCGATCAGCGCGACAACCGCACGTTCCTTACTTCGCTCGCCAAAGGCGCAACGGTCCTCGACGCGTTCAGCTATCTGGGAGCGTTCGGCCTCGGCGCCGCCAAAGCTGGCGCAAAGTCAGTCGTTCTCATGGACTCGTCGCAATCCGCGCTCGACGCCTCCGCCGCAACAGCCCGCGCGGAAAAACTCGACGCCGAATTCCGCCGCTGCGACGTGATGGAAGAACTGGAAGAAATCCGCCCCGCGGGTGAACGCTTCGACATCGTGTCCTGCGATCCTCCGCCATTCGCGCGCTCCAAGAAAGATCTGGAATCCGGCGCCCGCGGCTACCGCAAACTCGCCCGCCTCGCGGCCCCGCTAGTGGCACCAGGCGGGTTCCTGTGCCTCGCTTCCTGCAGCCATGCGATCGACATGGCCCGCTTCCAAACCGAATGCGCGGTGGGCATTTCGCGCGCCGATCGGACCGCCCGCCTGATCCGGGTAGCAGGTGCGGCCGCCGACCATCCGGTGCACCCTATGCTGCCCGAAACCGCCTACCTCAAGTCGTTGACGTACCAACTCGATTGAGCCGCCTGATGAAGCGTTACCGCCTGTTGCCCGTGATCGCCGCACTCGCCGTCGTCGCCTGCGCGACGGCGCCGCAGCGCGCGACGCCGGTCACGAAGGGCCCCCAGCCGGTCAGCGTCACCGGCGGACTTGGCCGGTACATGGACGAACGCGCGCGCGTGGAACGCGTGGGCTTCCGTCTCCGCAAAGCTGCCGCAAGCGACTGCGCCGAGCGTAAGCAAACGAAGCCCGACATCGGCCTCGTCGTGTGGTCGCTCGCGAACTTCCAGAACACCGAAGATCGCGCGCGGCTGACCGGCGACTTCGGCCTGACAAACGCGGTCACCGTAGCGCTCGCCGTCGAAGGCGCCCCGGCCGCATCCGCAGGCGTCAAGAACGGCGCCATTATCACCCACGTGAACGGCGAGGCCCTCGGCGAAGGCAAAGGCGCAACCGAACGCTACATCGCCCGCGCCACAACCGCCGCGAAACAGGGCGCCGTCCGCCTCAAATTCAAAGACGGTGGCGAGGCGACCATCACACCCGAAACCGTCTGCGAATTCCCGACACTGCTGGTCCGCAGCGACGACAGCAACGCGGCCGCCGACGGCACGGTGTTGGCGATCACAACGGGCTTGCTCCAGCTCACCGAGTCCGACGACGAAGTGGCGCTCATCTTGGGTCACGAACTCGCACACAACGTCCTGCGGCATTTGGAGCTGGTGAAAACCGCAAAGCCCGCCCCCGGCACGCTACTCGACGCGTTCGCGAAATCGGCGATCGGCACCGCCGTAGCGGCCACCATCAACCGCCCATTCTCAGTCCAATACGAGAAGGATGCCGACCGCGCGGGCCTCACCTTCATGGCTCGCGCCGGCTACAACATCGACGCCGCCCCCGCGTTCTGGAAGCGCCTCAACGAAACCACGAAGGCGAAATCTGTCGCCGCGACTCACCCCACAGGCCCCGAACGCCAACGCGCGATCGAAGCCGCCGTTGCCGAAATCAAAGCGAAACAAAAGAAAGGAGAACCGCTGACGCTCAAGCCGCGTCGATGAACCCGCCCACCTGCCGGTTCCAAAGCTGCGCATAAGGCCCGCCACGCGCCAGAAGCTCGGCGTGGCTGCCCTGCTCGACGATGCGCCCGCTCTCCAGGTAGACGATGCGATCCATACCCACGATCGTCGAAAGCCGGTGCGCGATCGCAATCACGGTGCGGCCGCGCATCAGCTCGAACAGCGCCTCCTGGATCAAATGCTCGCTCTCCGAATCGAGCGACGACGTCGCCTCGTCGAGCACCAAGATCCGCGCGTCTTTGACTAGCGCACGCGCGATCGCAACGCGCTGCCTCTCGCCGCCCGAAAGCTTGATACCTTGCTCGCCAACGATTGTGTCGTAGCCCGCCTCGCGGTTCGTGATGAAGTCGTGGGCATGCGCGTCCTTCGCCGCCGACACAACGAGCCGCTCATCCGCATCCGGTTTCGAGTAGCGGATATTGTCGCGCACCGGGCGGTGGAACACGCCAGGCATCTGCTGCACCTCGGCGATCGCCTCGTTCACGGAGTCCCACGTCACGTCGGCGACGTCCTGCCCGTCGATGAGGATGCGCCCGCCCTGCGGCTCGAACTGGCGCCGAAGGAGCTTCACGAGCGTCGACTTGCCCGCCCCGGACTTGCCGACAAGCCCGACCTTCTCGCCCGCCTTGATCTTCAGGTTGAGCCCCTGGAACACCGGATGCCCGTCCGCATGCGAGAACGCGATGTTCTCGAACACGATCTCGCCCGCGCCAACGGCGAGCGGCTTTGCGCCGGGCTTATCGACGATCTCATGGCGCTGGGTCACAAGCTCCAGCGCCTCGGCGAGCGTGCCCAGCTGCTCGAAGAAATCGAGCATCCGGAACGACAATTCCTGCACCGACCGCGAGATCATCGTGCCGAGAAAGAAGACCATCGTGAACGTGCCGACGGTGATTGCACCCGAGAGCGTATCGCGCATCGCCAAAACGATGAGACCCAGCAACAGAACGAGCGTCGCCGTGGACATAAAGATCCGCATCACGACGAGGAACCAACGCAGCGATTGCGACGCATTCATCTCGTCCGCCAGAAATCGCGACAAGAACCGCCGCTCGAACGCCGCCCGCGCGAACGCCCGTACGAGGTCCGCATTCGCGATCGCATCGATCAGCCGCCCGGTGGACGTGGACACTTCGTCCGAGAACGCCTTCGACAGCACGACGCAGCGCTGCGCCAGCCACGCCACAACAACGAGATAAACCGCAACCCACGCAAACAGCAGCAACGCGTAAGTGCCGCTCTGCAGTGCCAGCAAAACGCCGGCCACGCCGAGCAGCACGACAATGCGCACACCATCGAACGCAAAGATGCTGAGCAGCGACACCGTCGCCTGCCCCGCCTGCTTCACCTTCTGCCCAAGCTTGCCGGCGAAGTTCTCCTGGAAGTACCGCGGGCTATGCCCCATCAGATAAGCGAACAGATATTTCTGCGCGAGCGCCCGCATCCGCGGGCTCATGTATATGTCGATCGCCTCCACCGCGCGCACGATCACGGCAGGCACGTACCAAACCGCGGCAAACAGCACGAGATAGAGCGCGACCGCCTCCCAGTCTTGGCGGCCGCTCGCGACCGCCGCCGTCAGCGTGTCGATAATGCCGCGAAGCACATAGGGGATCATCGCATCGATGGCGGCCGACAAGCCGGCCAAGAACACGAACGCCGCAAGCCGCCCTCGATAGTGCCGCGATACAAGAAAGGCCAAGAACCCGAACGGCGTCCCCGGCACGCGCATCGCCCGCGCCACCTCAGGCAAAGGCTCGGTCTCGCTTTCGTGCGTGAGCAGCGGCTCCGCGAAGCGAGACCTCATCTTGCGTCCAGATACGGGCGCAGTCATGACACCACCGGTTCTCGAAAAAAGGGCCGCGAGAAATACGCTTCGTCGCCCGCCCACGCTAGGGGGTGCACACCGCCTGCGGCTCAGAATGGTGCGACAGATCACGCAGTGTCGCCTCCGGCCCACAAAGCGCACACGCGGGATCAGGCTTCACCTTGACCGTCCGAAACGTGCCCCCAAGCCCGTCATAGAGCGTGAGTCGCCCCGCCATCGTGTCGCCGATGGATAGAATTTCCTTGATCGCTTCAAGCGCCTGCAGCGTCCCCATCACGCCAGCCAGCGCCCCAAGAATCCCCGCCTCCGTACACGACGGCACGGTCCCCGGCGGCGGCGCTTCCGGATAAAGACAGCGATAGCAGGGATACGCGCGCTTCCCGTGCGGCCGCACATGCGCCTTGAACGTCGCCAGCTGTCCGTCGAACTGCCCGATCGCCGCCGACACCAATGTGCGCTCGCCAAGGAAGCACGCATCGTTCACCAAAAACCGCGTCGCAAAATTGTCCGACCCGTCGAGCACGATCTCGTAGTTCTTCACGAGCTCCATCGCGTTATGCGCGTTCAGCCGCGTCGCATGCCGGTTGATGTGCGTATCCGGATTGATCGCCCGCGCCGACTCCGACGCACTCTCGACCTTCAGCCGCCCGATATCGACGGTCCGATGCGC
>JABFRX010000080.1 GCA_013140995.1 Alphaproteobacteria bacterium
CAATGGCACCAGACGCCAATGTAGCCGCATCGACGCCGGCGAGCTTCGGCAGAGAGCCAATCGTCAACTTAACCTGTGCGGGCTCCAAAGAGGCGCGCGGTGACAGGTGCGCCGGCCGCGCACGCTTGAGCCCCGTGAGCATCGCCCCCGCGCGCTCCTGCGCCAGCGACGAAATCACCAGCGGCGCGCGCAACACGTTGCCGTCGGCAAGCACGACGCCCGACGCCACTTCGCGCTCGGTTGCGATCTCCCTCACCTCGGCGCCGAACATGACGTCGGCGTTGTTGTAAAATTTGAGCAGCGCCAGCAGCGCCTGCCGCAACCGCCGCTCGCCACCCGCGACGAACCGGTGCCCCACCTCCGGCACCGCGTGCGCGAGCAGCGACTGACGCGTCAGCAACTGCCCCGACGCCGGCGCATGAGGCGCGGCGCCTGTGCCCATCACAGCCCCTTGCGCCAGCACGCCCTTGAGCAACTCATTGTCGAACGCGTCGTCCAGCAAACGCGCGAGCGACGTCAGCCGGAACAGCATCGCCTCGCTGGGCTCAGCCTGCGCCGATGTCAGCCAAGCCGCCCCCGAAGCCTCCTCCGGCATCGCCGCCAGAACGAGCCTTGCGTAGAACCCTTCGAGCGCCTCCGCATCCCGCCCCGACAGCGCCGCAACGCTCGCCCGAGCGGCGTGCAGCTCCGGCCAAAGGATCAACGCCTTCTCAGCCCCGACACTGACAACCGGCGGCGCCGCCGCAAACCGAAGCCCATGCGAAGTGAGGTCCAATTCCCGCACCACGCTGGCGCTGATGACGGCATCGGCACCCTCGCCCATCGCGGCGCCATCCGCCCGCCGCTCGACGACCGTCACGGCCCGTCCGGCCGTCGCCAGCGCGGCGGCCGCAACCAAGCCCTCGACGCTCGCGCCGATGACGACGGCATCCAGGCGGTCAACGGCCATGCGGAACTCGGCTCATGCGGGAACTAAGGGGCTTAAGGGGCACGGGCGCAACCTACGGCACCCAAAGTAAATCTCAACCGCGCCCGGTATGAAAAGGTAGCGCCATGCTTAATTCGCCAGGTGGGAAGTGACCCTAAGGGTACGCACAGCCTGCCAAGTGGGACAAGTGGCACAGCGGGGACTGGTGGAGTGGACCCAGTTTTTGAGACACGGATAATGGCGACAGTTCGCCCGGGAATTTGGGGTGGGGCGAACCGTTCTCTACAAATGGCGCCTGCGATACGCGAAGGGCGGCGCAGAGGCGTTGCACGGTTCGCAAGGGACGGCCGTTTGGTTCGCTGAACGCGACCGGCAAGCGCCTGGCACTGACAATTCTGCCCGATCCCACCGCGCCGCGCGTGAAGGCCGCGGACTTCGTGGCGTCGTACGTGAACTACTACGTCTGCAATGGCGCCGTCATTGCCGAGTTTGGCGACAAGGCCGCCGATGAGCGCGCAGCAAACATGCTCGCCAAGCTCTATCCCGTCCTGGAAATCGTGGCACTAAACGTCGATACCCTGGGGGAGACCGGCGGCGGCATCCATTGCGCCACGCACGAGCAACCGAAGGTCTAAGACGCGCCGACGCTTAGCGCCGCGCCGCCAAGATGCTGCTGAGCATCTTGATCAACTGAGGCCAATTGGCCGGCTTTTGAAGATGAGGTGCTGCGCGCAATGCCTCGGGTTGTTGATGCGCCGAGTATCCCGACAATACCAGGAACGGCAGACCCCGAGCGGTGAGAGCGGCCGCGATGGGCGTGGCGCTCGCGCCGCCAAGGTTTGCATCCAGGATCGCGGCATCACATGCACCACTCGCCACAACGGACAGCGCTTTTTCGATCTTGCCTGTCACGCCGGCGATTTCGTAGCCGGCATTGACAAGCCCTTGTTCCAAATCCAATGCAATGATGGGCTCGTCGTCGACGATTAGAATTCGCGCGCCGCGTTTGTCGCTCACCATGACCTAGGCCTCGACAACGGTTGAGATAGGGGCTGATAGTTTCCAAACAAAGCCGGACTTGAGATACTCGACGTCGACCTTGCCATCGATCGACGCTTCCACCGTGCGCTCGATAACGCTGCGGCCGAAACCCTGATGGCTTGGCGGCGCAACTTCCGGTCCGCCGTCCTCGACCCATTGCATGGAAAACACAGGCTCTGGTTCCAGCTTTCTGTCCCAGCTGATGTGCACAGTGCCCGTAGTGTTGGACAGCGCGCCGTATTTCGCGGCATTGGTGCCCATCTCGTGCAGCGCCATCCCGATGCCCTGCGCCGCGCTCGGCGACAATCGCAACGGCGGACCGTTCATCGACACACGGGTGTCGATCAGACCGGCAAAGTGCGCAAGTTGGGAATGCACAAGCTCCGAAACCTCAACGCCCTCCCATCGGTTGCGCACCAACAGGTCGTGACCGGCTGCAAGGGCTTGGATGCGATCGGACAGGCGCGTCGTGAACGTGGCGGAGTCTCCTGTCAGCGCGGTCTGTCGTGCGATGGCTTGCACGACGGAGAGCAGGTTTTTGGCGCGATGATTGACCTCGCCCATGAGAAGTTGGATGTGGCGCTCAGCCTGCTTCCGCTCGGTGATGTCGACATTCGTTCCTACCATCCACTCCGGCTCTCCGCCGGGGTTGGCGCGCATAGTTTCGACCGACTGAATGGTGCGGCATTCGCCGGTGTCGGCACGCAGGATGCGGAATTCACGGGCGCTTCGACCGTTGCGCCGCACCGTGGCGTTTAACACGACTTCATTGTGCGCCGCATCCTCGGGATGCACCGCAGAACGCCACGTTTCATAGCTTACAAATCCGTCATCGGTTGGCGGGACACCATAGATCCGGAACATCTGCGCATCCCAACGAATCCGATTGGTGCGGACGTTGCGTTCCCATATGCCGATGCTGCTTGCTTCTGTGGCCAGCGCCATGCGCTGTGCGGTGTTACGCAAAGCCTCCTCGGCATTCTTTTGCTCGGTGATGTTTGAGGCAGCGCCGATGATCTCTCTCACGTCGCCCTTGGCGTCGCGCGCAAAGACGGCGTCGTGGCTGAGAAACCAATGCCATTGTCCCGCACGGTCGCGCATTCGGTGTTCGAAGCGAGCGACTTCGCCGTCACCGAGGGCGCGCACAGCGGCCAGATGCGCCTCAAATCGCGGCAGGTCGTCGGGATGCATCAGGGTTTGCGCGACCCCCGATCCCATGGCCTGAATTTCCTCGTGTGCAAACCCAAGTTGGGATGCCAGATTGTCATTGGTGAAGAGCGATCGCCGTTCCGCCAGATCGAAGACTTGCAAAATGTTGGGCGTCACTTCCGCTATCCGCTGCAGGAAGTGTTTCTTCTCCCGCAGCTCGGCCTCGGTCCGCCGGCGCTCGGTAATGTCGCGGACGTTGCACTGGATGACGGCTC
>JABFRX010000240.1 GCA_013140995.1 Alphaproteobacteria bacterium
TCGTCGCGATGATCGGTCAAGTAAATCGCGATCGGCAGCAGCGAACAGTCGGCGTTCCTCAGGCCCGTCGTGTCGGCGATCGCGCCGGTCGCCACCGCCAGCACGTCGGGCGCCTTCGGCAGTACGCGCCATTTCAGGTTGCCTTCCTGCACGATCGAATAGACGAAGCGCGACGCCTCGGGCAGCGACATCACGGACTTCACGCCCTCGACCTTGCGCATGGCGACGCCGAAACGCTCGATCGCGGCCATCACGTCGTAATCGACGCAGGCATCCACGGGCGCGACAGTCACCACGACGAAACTGTCGAGGTCCAGGTCGAAGTTTTGGGCGATCGCGGCCGAGTCCACGTTGAAGCGCGCGCTCTGCCACAGCTCCTGCGCGCCCGGTCTGCTGTTGCCGACGCCCACATCCGCCGCATACCACAGCGCGACCGCGGCCAACGCCGTGCTCGCCACCAGGATCAGGAACGAGGGCAGGGTCCTCGCGTCGCGCGCGAAGCCCAGCATGAATTTCTGGCGCGCGGCCAACAGCCGGCGCTGGTGCTCCACGGCCTCCGCGTCGAAGCCGACATAACTGATCGCGAGCGGCAGCACGATCATGTTCGACACGAATTTCAGCGCGACCCCGATCAGCGCGATGACGGCAAGATCCGTCACGAACGCAATGGGCAGCAGCAGCAGCGCGGCAAAACTCGCCAGCACCGTCACGGTCGAAAAGACGCCGGGCACCCACAGGCGGCGGAACGTGCGCCGGGCCGCTTCGAGCGACGAATGTCCGCGCTTGGCCACGGCGGCCAGGAAGCGGTTGATCTGCTGTACGCCGTGGCTGACGCCGATGAGGTAAATCAAAAACGGAATGACGAGGCCCAACGGGTGCAGCCGCAAACCCGCCAGCTGAATGATGGCCATCGTCCAAGCGATCGACGCGATGGAGCAGAGCACCGTGATCAGCGTCAGCGCCAGCGAACGGGAATAGTACCAGAGCGCCAGTGCGCTCGCCACGAACGCCAAGGCGAAGAACGCCAGAACGTCGTAGGCTTCGTTCGCGATGTCGCCCACGAATTTCGTGAAGCCGATGATGCGGACCGTGATGCCGTCCTTTTCTAACTTTTCCCGGATCCTCGTCTCGAGTTCGTTCGCGACCGCGATCAGGTCCGGCGCCTTGCCGTCGGGCATCTGGGGCAAGATCGAGGCGTGGATCATCGCTGCCTTGCCGTCGAGGCCGAACAGCTTGCCCCGATAGCCACCCTTGAAGGCGTCGGCGCGGATGCGTTTCACGTCGTCCGGCGTCATCGCATCCGGCGTCACGGTCGAGGGGATCAGCTGGCGGCCCTCGACCGCGCCCTCCGTCGCCTCATAGACGAACGTGTTCGGCGTCCACAGCGAGGTCACGGATTCGCGGGAGACGCTGGGCATGTACGTCACTTCCTGCGTGACGTCGTTCAGGACTTTCAGAAACGCCGGCGTCCAGACATCGCCCTTTGCGGTTTCGACCACGATCTGAACGCTGTTCAACCCCGCGATCTTGTCCTTGTAGTCGAGCGCGGTGCGCGCATACGGGTGACCGCCCGGCAATTGCCGCTCCAAGTCGGTGTCGAATTTGAGGTCGCGCGCGACCCAAACCGATGCGCCGGTCAAGAGGAGGACAAGCGCCAAGACAAGCGCCCGCCCGCCAAACAGAACGCTCTCCACCGCCGTCAGCATCATGTCCCCCCGCCTCGCGCGCCGGCCCACCTTGTCACAAAGGCGCGCCCTTGCGCAGTCATGGCGCTTGGGGGTGACATGGCGGCTCGCGCGCCTGTTTGCTAACGTTGCACACCGCGAACCTAGGCGACCCTTGTGCCACATGTACCACTTCACGCAGCCGATTTCCGCGGATTGGCTTCAAAAACGTCTCCAGTGCGTGGGGTTAGGGCGTTATGCGAAGAGCGCTGGTTTCGTATAACAGCGACTCGACCACTCTCGAACGGTTTGCACATGTCCCGATTGACCTCTTCCATCTCCACCCGTGACGAGCGGTTCAAGGCCAATGCGGCTGCTACGGAGCGGCTTACTTCCGAGTTGGCGGGTCGGGTTGCGGCGGCGTCGCTCGGCGGGGTCGAGCGGTCGCGGGCGCGGCATGTGGAGCGGGGGAAGCTTTTGCCGCGGGAGCGGGTGAACCGGTTGTTGGATCCGGGGACGCCGTTTTTGGAGCTTTCGCCGCTCGCGGCGAACGGCATGTACGACGGCGACATTCATGCGGCCTCCATCATCACCGGCGTCGGGCGTGTGGAGGGGCAGGAGTGCGTCATCGTCTGCAACGACGCCACGATTAAAGGGGGGACATATTACCCGATCACCGTGAAGAAGCATTTGCGGGCGCAGGATGTGGCGCGGGAGAACCGGCTGCCTTGCATCTATCTCGTCGATTCGGGCGGGGCGAATTTACCGAACCAGGCCGAGATTTTTCCCGACCGCGAGCATTTCGGGCGCATCTTTTTCAATCAGGCGAATATGTCCGCGATGGGCATTCCGCAGATCGCGGTCGTAATGGGCTCTTGCACGGCGGGCGGCGCCTATGTCCCCGCGATGTCGGACGAGACGATCATCGTTCGCAATCAGGGGACGATCTTTCTGGGCGGGCCGCCGCTTGTGAAGGCCGCGACGGGGGAGGTCGTGACCGCTGAGGAGCTTGGCGGGGCGGATACGCACTCGCGGCGTTCCGGTGTGACCGATCACTACGCACAGGACGACGCGCATGCACTGGCGCTCGCGCGGCGGATCGTCACCACTCTCAATCGTGCGAAGCGGCCGGAGGTTGTGCTGCGCGAGCCGGTAGAGCCGCTCTACGACATCGCCGAGTTGGACGGGATCGTGCCGCAGGCGCTCTCCACGCAATACGACGTGCGCGAGGTGATCGCGCGGCTGGTGGACGGCTCGGTGTTCGACGAGTTCAAGAAGCTTTACGGCACGACGCTGGTTTGCGGGTTCGCTCATATTTGGGGCGTGCCGGTTGCGATTTTGGCGAACAACGGGATTTTGTTTTCGGAGTCGGCTTTGAAGGCCGCGCATTTTATCGAGTTGGCGTGCCAGCGTGGTATTCCGCTTCTGTTCCTGCAGAACATCGCGGGCTTCATGGTGGGGGCGAAATACGAGGCCGGCGGCATCGCCAAGGACGGCGCGAAGATGGTGACGGCGGTCGCGTGCGCGCAGGTGCCGAAGATCACGCTCATCATCGGCGGGTCGTACGGCGCGGGGAACTACGGCATGTGTGGGCGGGCGTATTCGCCGCGATTCATGTTCGCGTGGCCGAACGCGCGCATCTCCGTCATGGGCGGCGAGCAGGCGGCGAGCGTTCTCGCGCAAGTGAAGCGCGACGGGATGGAGGCGCGCAAGGAGGCG
>JABFRX010000228.1 GCA_013140995.1 Alphaproteobacteria bacterium
TGGGATTGGTGTCCCGCTGTCCCGGGTGCCTCACGATCCGCTTGGCCCGCCTTCGCCCGAAGACGGGCTACGGCGGGTAAACTGGTGCCGCCTGCGTGACTCGAACACGCGACCCCCGCATTACGAATGCGATGCTCTACCGGCTGAGCTAAGGCGGCTTGAAAAGTGGCGCGGACCATACTGGCCGATGCCCCTTTGCGCAATCTCTACGCCGGGGCGCGGCGGTTTGCTACGGTCGGGCTCAGGGTTGGCGGAAATTGTGGGGGGTACGGTGCGAGGTTTCGTGGCGGGCGCGCTTGGACTTGCGCTGCTTGGCGGCTGCGTCAGCGGGGATGGTGGTTCGGGGTTTGGGGATAGGGCTTCGGCTCTGCCGCCTTCGCTCGCCTACAGACTCACCCAGTCGCTGACGACGGAGGTGGGGCCTCGGCTTGCGGGCACGCCTCGCGAGGCAGCGGCGCGGGATTGGGCGGTGCGGACGCTGAAGGACCTGAAGTTCGGGCGCGTTGCGGTCGAGCCGTTCACGATCAAGGGTTGGGCGCGGGAGCGGGAAGAGGCCTTTATCGTATCGCACGGGGATCAGGCGCTTGCCGTTACCGCGCTCGGCGGTTCGATCTCGACCCCTAAAGCGGGGATCACCGCGCCTATCGCGTTCGTCGCTTCGTACGACGATTTGCTGCTCGCTCCACCCGACGCTTACGCGGGCAAGATCGTGTTCATCAACGATCGCATGAAGGCGGCGCGCGACGGCTCGGGTTACGGCGTTGCGGTCCGGAAGCGTTCGCGCGGTGCGATCGAGGCGGCTAAGCGCGGGGCGCTGGCCGTGGCGATCCGTTCCGTCGGCACCGACAACACGCGGTTTCCGCACACCGGAAACATGAACTACGACGCGGCGGTGAAGAGGATCCCCGCGGCCGCGGTTTCGAACGCGGATGCGGATCAGCTTGAGCGCCTTCATGCGATGGGTGTTCCGATGCGGCTGAAGCTCGTGCTGAAGACGCGCGCGATCGCCGATGCGCCGTCGGGCAACGTCGTCGCCGACATCGTGGGCGTCGAGAAGCCGGACGAGATCGTGCTGCTCGCGGCGCACTTGGATTCATGGGATTTGGGGACAGGGGCGGTCGACGATGCGACGGGTGTTGCGATCGTCGTTGCGGCGGCGCTGAAAGCGGCTGGGCCGGAGATGAAGCCGAAGCGTACGATCCGCGTCGTGCTCTACGGGGCGGAGGAGGTGGGCGTGCATGGCGGCGACGCCTATGCGAAGGCGCATGCGGGCGAGATTGCGAACCACGTGCTCGCAACGGAGGCCGACTTTGGGACGGGGCGCGTGTGGCGCTTCGCGTCGAAGGCGCTTGAGGCCGACTTGCCGTTCTTCGATTCCGTGGCGGCGGGCTTGCGTGATCTGGGCGTCGAGCGCGGCGACAACAAATCGGGTGGTGGTGCGGATATCGCAGCGCTCGCCAAGAAGGGCGTGCCGATCGTTGGGCTCTCCCAGGATGGCACGACGTATTTCGATTATCATCATACGGCGAACGACACGCTCGACAAGGTCGACGCGGCCGCCTTGGAACAGAACGTGGAGGTGTACGCGCGGGTGGCCCGCGCGTTTGCGAATCGGTGACTTAGCTGGGTGCTACCGGCGCGGGGCTCAGGAACTCCCGCACGGCGCGGGCGGATTGGTCGGCCACCTCTTCCATGGGCAAGTGGCCTACGTTGTCGTAGACGATCAGGTTGGCGTTCTTGATCGCACCGGCAAAGGCCTCACCCATGTCGACCGGGGTCAGCGTGTCTTCCGCGCCCCACAGGATCAGGGTCGGCGTCGTGATCTTGGCCGCGTTGTCCTGGACGTAGGTTTCGTTCGGCGTTTGGAAGCGCTTCAGGCTTGCGGCGCGAGTGCCTTCGCGGCGGTTCAGTTCCCAGTAAAGGTCCACCATCGCGGGCGTGACCAACGTGTCGTCGGCGATCGCCTGCTTCAGGCCGTCTTCGAACAGGCTGCGCGGGGTGACGTAGAGCATGATGTTTTGAATGACCGGCATGCGCGCGAGGCGGAAGCCAAGGCCTGGGTCGCGCTCGACCGCCGTCGGCATGCCGCCGGCGTCGACCAGGATCAGGTTCGTCAAGCGCTCAGGGTGTTCGATCGCGAAGCGCGCGGCGACGCCACCGCCCATCGAATTGCCGGCGAGCGCGAATGGGGCGAGCTTCAAGGCTGCGGTGAAGTCGTAGACGAACTTCGTCATGCCGGCTTGGCTGTAGTCGTCGCCGGGCACGGGGCCGGTGAGGCCGTGGCCGGGCAGGTCGATGCTGATGACGCGGAACTTGTCGCCGAGGGCCGCGACCCATGGTTCCCAGGTGTGGAGCGAGGCGTTCGAGCCGTGCAGCAGAACGAGGACCGGGCCTAAGCGTTGACCTTGATCGCGGAAGTGGACGTTGGCGCCGGAGGACACCGTGATGAACTGAGAGGCGCCTTGACCGTATTTGGCGACGAGCATGGCGGCCGGAACATCGGGGTCGCGGAACGCGGCGATCGCGCCTGCAAGGAGTATCGCGACGATCGCGACGAGGATCAGAAGGCCCCGGAAGAAACGCATGTTACCATGTCCCACTCTTGCGGCGGCCTTGATCGCCGCCCAGCCAATCGTCGTCCGCGTCGGGGCCGGGATCGTCCGGCGCCCGCAGCGGGCCGTAGAATGTGGGCTCGTCGCGCGTGGGGGTGACATCGCGCATAGTGTCGCTGGCGGTGCGCGCGGCTGGGCGAATGTCGTCAACTTTGAGGGCGTCGCGGTAGAGGACGTTCGGGTTGTCCGTGGCGCCGGCGTAGGCGGCCGCGGTTTCGGTGGGTGACATGGTTTCGACCGCGCCGCGGGTGCCGGACTGCCAGCTCAGCGTATCGAACGCGCCGCAGCTGACGCAGGTCGCTGCCCAATCGGCGTGGGTGCGGGCGCAAGCGGAGCAGGCCCAATGTGCGTCGCGCGGCGCGCGCTGCGCGCGGGTCGTCCATTCGCGGGCGGCGAGGCTTTCTTCGCTGCCAAAGCCTTGCTCGACGTCGGCCATCAGCAGGCACACGCGGGCGACGGGGAAGCGTTCCGCGAGCGGGCGCAGTGTTTCGCGGGCCTCTTCGAAGCGGCCGGCGGCGAGCGAGACGGCGGCGTTCAGGATCTGGCTTTCGGGATGCTCCGGGTTCGTGGAGGCGAGCGCCGACAAGCGCTTGCCGCGCGCGCTTGGCGGTTCTTCTGGTTTGAGCGCGCCATAGGCTTTCGCGAGGTCGGGGTGCGGTTCTTGCGCCCAGGCGGTTTCGATCAGGCTCTGCGCTTTCCACTGGCGGCCTTGGGCGGCGCAGTGTTTTGCTGCGATCAGCGCCGCCCAAG
>JABFRX010000063.1 GCA_013140995.1 Alphaproteobacteria bacterium
GTGAGGAACGCATTGCCTTGCTTGCCGTCGCTCGTGTCGATGCCGCGCCAGGTGCCCTCGAGGCGCGGGTCGTTGATGGGGCCGGACCCCGCAGGTACGTTTGTCGAGACGACGAAGCAGCCGGAGAGCGCGACGGCTGTGACGACGAGGGCGGCGATACGGCGGAGCATGGAGTTCTCCTTGTGTTGGCTCTAAACGGGCACATTTGCCCAGGCTAAGACAAGCGGGGCAGCGCGGCGGCAACGCGGCAGAATTGCGCCATTCGTGTGTCGCGTGCAGGTTGAGAACGCTTGGGGAAGACACCACTTGTCGCCTTTACCGCCGGGGGTTGCGCCACTAGCTTCTGCCGCCTCCATGACACAAACCGTTTTGATCATCGATTTCGGCTCTCAGGTGACGCAGCTGATTGCGCGGCGGCTTCGGGAGCAGGGGACGTATTGCGAGATCGTGCCGTTTCAGTCGGCCGAGACGTGGCTGACGAAGAACAAGCCCGTCGCGATCATCCTCTCCGGTTCACCTGCGAGCACGACGGAGGCGGAAGCGCCGCTCGCGCCGCAACAGGTGTTCGACGCGAAGGTGCCGGTGCTGGGCATTTGCTACGGCGAGCAGCTGCTCTGCGCGCAGCTCGGCGGCAAGGTGGAGGCGGGGCATCACCGCGAGTTCGGGCGCGCGACGCTGGAGGTCACCGACATCTCGCCGTTCTTTGACGGCGTGTGGGCGAAGGGCGACAAGGACGACGTGTGGATGAGCCACGGCGACCGCGTGACCGCGCTGCCGCCGGGCTTCAAGGTGATTGCGATTTCGCCCAACGCGCCGTTCGCGGCGATCGCGGACGAAGCGCGCCGGTTCTACGGCGTGCAGTTCCATCCGGAAGTGGCGCACACGCCGCGCGGCGGGGCGCTGCTCAAGAATTTCACGCAGGGCATCGCGGGGTGCAAGCCGGACTGGACGATGCAATCGTTCCGCCGCACGCAGATCGAGCGCATCCGCGCGCAGGTGGGCAAGGGCCGCGTCGTGTGCGGGCTGTCGGGCGGGGTGGATAGCTCCGTCGCCGCCGTCTTGATCCACGAGGCGATCGGCGATCAGCTGACCTGCATCTTCGTCGACACGGGCCTGATGCGCGCGGGCGAGGCGACGGAGGTGGTGACGCTCTTCCGCGAGCACTACAACATTCCGCTGGTGCATGTGCAGGCCGAGGATTTGTTCCTCGACCGGCTCGCCGGCGTGAGCGACCCGGAGACGAAGCGCAAGCGCATCGGCGCCGCCTTCATCGAGGTGTTCGACGCCGAGGCGCACAAGGTGGGCGGCGTCGAGTTCCTGGCGCAGGGCACGCTTTACCCCGACGTGATCGAAAGCGTGTCGTTCACGGGCGGGCCTTCGGTCACGATCAAGTCGCACCACAATGTCGGCGGGTTGCCGGAGCGGATGAAGCTGAAGCTCGTGGAGCCGCTGCGCGAGCTCTTCAAAGACGAAGTGCGCGCGCTCGGCCGCGAACTCGGCCTACCACCGGCGTTCGTCGGCCGCCATCCGTTCCCGGGCCCGGGCCTCGCGATCCGCGTGCCCGGCGAGATCACCCGCGAAAAACTCGACATCCTGCGCCAAGCCGACGTCGTCTATCTCGACGAGATCCGCAAGGCGGGTTTGTACGACAAGATCTGGCAAGCGTTCGCCGTGCTGCTGCCCGTGCGCACCGTCGGCGTGATGGGCGACGGGCGGACCTACGACTACGTCTGCGCGCTGCGCGCCGTGACCTCAACCGACGGCATGACCGCCGACAGCTACCCGTTCGAGCACGCGTTCCTCGCGAAGGTCGCGACACGGATCATCAATGAGGTGAAGGGCATCAACCGCGTGGTCTACGACGTGACGAGCAAGCCGCCGGGGACGATTGAGTGGGAGTAGGGCATTGACTTATCTCGTTGTATGTGATACGTATCACGTTGCACCGGAAGGTCGATGATCGGTTCTTTCAAATGCAAGGAGACGGCGAGGATTTGGGGCGGCCAAGAGAGCCGCAAATTCCCGGCGGACATCCAAGAGCGGGCGCTGGTCAAGTTGCGCCTGCTCGATGCGGCGCTGAAGCTCGAGGACTTGGCCGTGCCTCCAAGCAACCGGCTGAAGGCGTTGAAGGGTGAACGCAAGGGTCAAATGAGTCTGCGGGTCAACGATCAGTGGCGCATTTGCTTCGTTTGGAAGAATGGCGAGGCCAGGGACGTCGAGATTGTGGACTATCACTGAGGACGGAAGGACAAACAGAATGGCCGGTCTTCACAATCCCCATCCGGGTGAAATCCTGGCGAGCGAGTTCTTGCGGGATCTTGGGATGAGCCAGAACGCGCTCGCGGCCGCGCTCGGCGTGCCGGCTAACCGCATTCACGCCATCGTCAAGGGCGCACGTGACATCACGGCCGACACGGATCTGCGGCTGTGCCGTTTCTTTGGCCTGAGCGAGGGATATTTTCTGCGGCTGCAGAACGCGTACGACACGCTCGAAGCGAAGCGGCGCATTGCGACAGCTTTGACGAAGATCAAGCCCCATGCGAAAGGCGAGGGCGGCCGGCGCAGCGCCGCCTGATTGTTGTCCCATAGTGCCGTAGGGCGCAGGAGAGTTACGCGTGAGCACGGTGGGGACACGATTACCTGTCGCCGTATTCCGCGCGCGCGGAGGATTGGGCGTGGTCGAGTGCGCGCGCGCATCTGGCGCAAACCGACGACGGGCTCGTGACCGTCAAGCCGTTGCTGGACCGGCTGGGAGCGGCAGGCGTTGCTGAGCTGTTGCGCGCGGGCTCTGCGGACGAAGCTGCCTTCGCCGCCCTGCGCGGCGCCGAGACGACCGGCCGCCCCTTGGGCAACGACGACTTCATTGCGGGCCTTGAGCGCCTGCTCGGCCGCCCCATCGCGCGGCGCGCCCCGGGGCGGAAACCTGCAGGCGTGGACGCGAGTCAGCCGAGCCTGATCTGAACGGAGGAAATATGTATCCTGTCCCTCTATTTCGGCCTCCAATATGTTGCTCTGCGCACTGCTAGACTAACTACATCAAAGAAGTACTCTTCAGAGCGCATTGGCATCGTGGCTCCAAATCAAGTCGTTGTCGTGCTTCACGTTGAAGGGAAGTGGATGTCCGTCTGCTTCTTCGACTACGCTACTGAGCGCAGTGTGTGTGGTTGGACGCAGAAAAAGTATTATCGTCGCCTCGCGAAGTAGACAAATGCAATTCTGGGACATGTGTGGACGGCCCCCTGTTGGCAAGATGTTTTTTGGCGATGGTGACGAAGTTCGGTAGGTGCGGACATGTGTTCGGCCTTTGAGTGCGGTTCACATGCCCGCTGGCCCTGATGAAATCCG
>JABFRX010000210.1 GCA_013140995.1 Alphaproteobacteria bacterium
GCTTGATGGAGCCGTCGATCTTGCCGTTGTCGAATTGCGGGCGCGCGGCGCTTGCAGCCAACACGGCTTCGCGCGGCTGCGGGGTGCCGGCCGGGATTGCGGACAGGGCCGCGGGTGCACCCGGAGAGGTGGGCGTGCCGGGCGTCGCGGCCGCGGGCGTTGCCTGCTGCTGCTCGATCTTTGCCAACCTGGCGGCTTCGCGCTGCGGGGACAGGAAGAAGTAATCCCACCCGATCATCACGAGCACGCACAGCATCATCGCCGCGATCAGGTTTGCGGTATCGGGTGGTTGTTTGTTCATCGGTTCGTTTTGGCGTGATGGTGGTCAGTGCACTCGGGCACGGGATCGAAGCCTTCGCTGCCGCCCAGCCATTTGACCGGGTGACAGCGGGCGAGACGGCGCAGCGTGAGCCATGCGCCTTTGAATGCGCCGTGCTTTTCGATCGCCTCAAGCGCATAGGCCGAACACGTCGGTTGATAGCGGCAGACGGGGCCGATCAATGGCGAAATGGCATAGCGGTAGAGGTAGATCGGGCTTTGAGCCAAGCGTTTGGCCGCGTGCGAAAGCGCGCTTGAAACGGTCATCGCTCCTCCGCTTTTGGGGGGCGGCCCCCATGCACTTTGCGGAGAGCCTGCCTCAGGTCGTCGATCAACGCGACGAACGGCCGTTCCGCCGTCGCTTCGCGACCGACGAGAACATAGTCATGCCCAGCCATTCCTAAAAGAGGCAGTACAGCGCGCGCAGCCTCGCGCATGCGCCGCTTCACCCGGTTCCTGACCACAGCGGAGCCCAATTTCTTTGTCGCCGTGAAGCCCACGCGCAGTTCGTCGTGCGGTTCGGGGGTTGGTGCCATCTGCAGCATGAGTCCGGGCGCCGCCCAGCGGCGGCCGCGCGAGAGGCGCAAGAAATCGGCGCGTTTCAGCAGACGCGACACTTTGACCTTGGGATTTGGCGTGCCGGGCGCGGACACGCGTCTACGCGAAAGCCTTAAGCCGATAGGCGCTTGCGGCCATGGGCGCGGCGGCGGGCCAGCACCTTCTTGCCATTCAGGGTTGCCGCGCGCGAACGGAAACCGTGGCGGCGCTTGCGGACGATCTTGGACGGCTGATAGGTGCGCTTGCTCACGGCACGAAATCCTTGGGAATACGGCGGCTGTTGAGGGCGGGCTTGTAGGGAATTGGCGGCTTCAAGTCAATTCGTGAAGAGTTACCAAGGGCTTGGTGGCGTTCACGGCTGCCCCACGAAGCCGTTATGCCGCAGTGTGGGCCAATAGATGGGCGGCTCGCGTATAGCTCCCGAAGCAGAGGATGCGTTCGCCTATGACCCTGACACCCTTTCGTCCGTTTGCGGTGCTGGCATTCTTGTTCGCGTTGATGCCCGCGAAGGCAGACGTCCTCGACCAACATTTCTCAACAAACAATCCGAGTGCCACGATGACCGTCGATCACAGCGCTTGGGAGCGCGTTCTTTCCGCCTATGTCGTGGTATCAGGCGACGGCATCAATCGCTTTGCCTATGGGCGCGTGACCGCTGCCGACAAAAAGGCATTGAAGGCGTATCTCACCGCGTTGCAGGGCATGAAGGTGACGGCGCTGAAGCCGGACGAGCAGCGCGCGTTTTGGATCAACCTCTACAATGCGCTGACCATCGACGTCGTGCTCGACGCCTATCCGGTCAAGACGATCAAGGATATTTCGCTGGGTGGAGGCTTCTTCGCGTCGGGTCCGTGGAAGAAGCCGCTGGTGAGCGTCGAGGGCAAGATGCTGTCGCTCGACAATATCGAGCACGATATCCTGCGAAAAGTCTGGCGCGATGCGCGCGTACACTATGCCGTCAACTGCGCGTCGATCAGTTGCCCCAACTTGATGGCGAAGGCGTTCACGGCGGGCAACCTCGATAAGATGCTGACGCAAGGCGCGCGCGACTACGTCAATCACCCGCGCGGCGTGCGTGTGCGTGCGGGCAAGGTCACGCTGTCGCGCATTTATTCCTGGTACCGGTCGGACTTCGGGGCCAGCGACGCGGAGGTGTTGCGGCACGTGGCCGGGTTCGCCGAGCCTGCGCTCAAGAAGCAACTCGCTGACATCGATACGATAGACGGTTACGACTATGACTGGTCGCTGAATGAGGCTAAGTGAGGGGTTATGGAAACGCCTACCGCACCGAAGTCTTCGTTCTCGATTGCGCGCTTGTTGCCGCTGCTGATCTTTGCGGGCGTGCTGGTCGCGTTCTTTGCGCTTGGTCTCAACAAATATCTGACGCTCGACCTGCTCAAAGAAAATCGCGAGGTTCTGAAGAACTGGGTGCATGCGAACAAGACTGAGGCAGTGCTTCTGTTCATCACCGCCTACATCCTCGTGGCTGCATTTTCTCTGCCGATCAGTTCGCTTGTCAGTATCACCGGCGGGTTCTTGTTCGGCAGTGTGTTCGGTGCGGCTTGGGGCGTGATCGGTGCAACCATCGGGGCGACGATCTTGTTCCTCGTCGCCAAGACTGCGCTCGGCGATCCGTTGCGTCAGCGGTTTGGCGCTCAGGTAAAATCGCTTGAGGACGGGTTTCGCGCCAACGCGGTCAGCTACATGTTGCTGCTTCGATTGGTGCCGCTGTTTCCGTTTTGGCTGGTCAACTTGGCGGCGTCGTTCACGGGCGTTTCTGCGGTGACGTTTCTCGTCACGACATTCATCGGCATCATTCCGGGCGCTTTCGTGTTCGCGAGTATCGGCAATGGGCTCAATGCGCTGTTCGAAGCAGGCGAGCAGCCCGATCTCAGCCTCGTATCGCTGCTGTCGCGTCCAGACTTCTACGTCCCGATCGTGGGGCTCGTCGTGTTGTCGCTCATCCCGATCGTCTATCGCGCGGTCTTTGCGAAGAAGCAGGCGTAAGGGCGATGGCGCAGATTAAAGCCGATATTTGCATCATCGGTGCGGGCTCGGGCGGGCTTTCGGTTGCGGCCGGTGCGGCGCAACTTGGCCGCAAGGTCGTCTTGATCGAGCGGCACAAGATGGGCGGCGATTGCCTGAACTATGGCTGCGTGCCGTCGAAGTCGATGATCGCAGCCGCAAGTCATGCGCAAGCGATACGTAGAGCGCCGGTATTCGGTGTCGATGCGGGCGAGCCGAAAGTCGATTACGCGCGCGTGATGAAGCACGTGCATAGCGTGATCGCTGCGATTGAGCCGAACGACTCCGTCGAGCGCTTCGAGAAGCTGGGCGTCAAGGTGATCAAGGCTGCGGCGAAGTTCGTGTCTGCGTCGGAGGTCGAAGCCGGTGGCGATCGCATCACGGCAAAATACTTCGTCGTGGCGACGGGGTCGTCGCCTGCGAAGCCGCCGATCCCGGGGCTCGATCAGACGCCGCACTTCACGAACGAGACGTTGTTCGACAACACCGTGCTGCCGGAGCATTTGATCATCATCGGCGGCGGCGCGATCGGGCTTGAGATGGCGCAGGCGCACCGGCGCTTGGGTTCGCGCGTCACCGTGCTCGAAGCGTTCCGGATCATGCCGAAGGACGATCCCGAAGCGGTCGCGATCGTGCGCAAGGCGATCGAGGACGAAGGCGTCGTCATTCGCGAGGGTGCGGCAGTCACGGCAGTGTCGAAGGTGGACGGCGGGGTGGCGGTCACGATCTCGCGCAACGGACAGAGCGAGGCGATTGCCGGTTCGCACCTGTTGCTGGCGGCGGGCCGCGCGCCGAACGTTGACGGGATGGACCTTGAAGCCGCCGGCGTGAAGTACTCGCGCAAGGGGATCGAGGTCGATGGTTCGTTGCGCACGTCGAACGCGCGCGTGTCGGCGATCGGCGATGTCGCGGGCGGGCTGCAATTCACGCATGTCGCGGGGTATCACGCGGGGCTCATCATCCGGCGGCTGCTCTTCAAGGTGCCGGTGAAGACGGACACGTCGGCTATTCCGTGGTGCACCTACACCGACCCTGAACTCGCGCATGTCGGGGTGACCGAGGCGCAGGCGAAAGAGAAGGGCATTGCGCACAGCGTGGCGCGCTGGCCGCTGCACGAGAACGATCGCGCGCAAGCCGAGCTTGAGCTGCACGGGTTGGCCAAGATCGTGGTCTCGCGCGGGCGTCCCATTGGGGCGACCATCGTGGCCCCGCATGCGGGCGACTTGATCCTGCCGTGGGTTATGGCGATCGGGCAGAAGACGAAGATGTCGTCGATGGCGGGCATGGTGGCCGCCTATCCGACGCTCAGCGAGATTTCGAAGCGCGCGGCCAGTTCGCATTTTACGCCGACGCTGTTTTCGGCGCGCACGAAGGCGGTGGTTAAGGTGTTGTCGTGGTTGCCGTAGTTCGTGAATAAGAAAAATACCGCCCCCTCTGCGGGGCGGTCGAACGTTCGAGCACGAAGTGCGAGAAGGTTCGGGTGGGGGGCTCACCCCGCGCGTCGGTGTCCCCCCACCCGAAATTTCATCGCTTCGCTCGAAATTTCGACCGCCCCGCAGAGGGGGCGGTATTTTTTTGTATAGGAACCCTCGCGGTTAACCGCGCAGCCTGTGCTATCTCATGCGCGGGCATGGCTGGAATTCTCACGCGCGTTCGGGTTTTTTTTCACCGGCACTTGGTTGCAAGTTTGTCGGGGCGCTTGCTGTTTTTTACGACGGTGTTCGTGTTGCTGGCGGAGTTGCTCATCTATTTCCCGTCCGCGGCGCGGCAGTATCACGACTTGCTGGCGGCGCGGCTTGCTTCGGCACAGATCGCGGTGCTGGCACTCGACGAGGTTCGCGACACCGATCTTTCGCCGGAATTGCGACGCGAGATTTTGGCGAATGCGGGGGTGCGGCTCGTCGGCCTCAAGCGCAACAATACGCGGCGGCTTTATCTCGCCGAATCGATACCGCCCGCGAAGGACGTCGAGGTCGATCTCAGAACCGCCGGGATGGTCGAGCTCATTTGGGATAGCCTCGATTGCATGGTCTTCGGCGACGACCGTGTGCTGCGCGTCTTGGGTGTGCCGCGGCTGGGCGCGGGCGACCTGATCGAGGCGCTGATCGACGAGGCGCCGGTCAGGGCCGAGATGATCTCGTTCTCGACGCGCATTCTGGGCTTGTCATTGTTGATCGCGGCGGTAACGTCGGGCCTCGTGTTCGCCGCGCTCTATTACCTGTTCGTGCGGCCGATGCAGCATTTGACGCAATCGATGGTGCGGTTTCAGGAGCGGCCGGAGGATGCGCAGCGCATCATCGTGCCGACGTTGCGTGCGGACGAGATCGGGCAGTCGGAGCGGGTGCTCGCTGCGATGCAGACGGAGTTGCGCCAAGCACTGCAGCAGCGGGAGCATTTGGCAGCGCTGGGCACCGCGGTCGCGAAGATCCAGCACGATCTGCGCAACATCTTGGCGAGCGCGCAATTGGCGTCGGATCGTTTGGCGACGAGCAAAGATCCGACCACGCAGGCGATCGCGCCGCGCCTGGTTTCATCGATCGACCGGGCGATTGCGCTGGCGACGAACACGTTGAAGTACGGCCGTGCGGAGGAGGCGCCGCCGCGGCGGCGGCGTCAGAAGTTACTCGCCATTGCCGATGAGGCGATGCATGCGGCGCTGGCGGCCGGCGACGGGCGGACGGGATGGAACAATGCGTTCGATTCTGCGCTTGAGGTCGATGCCGATAACGAGCAATTGTTGCGCATTCTGATCAACGTCGGACGCAATGCGGCGCAGGCGTTGGAGGCGCGCGAGGGGGCAGCGATCACGTTGAGTGCGCACCGGACGAACAACGTTGTCACCATCGATCTTAGCGACAACGGCGCGGGAGTTCCGGAGGAAGCGCGCAAGCGGTTGTTCGAACCGTTCGCGGGCAAGGGGCGGGTCGGCGGTACGGGGCTAGGCCTTGCGATCGCGCGCGAGTTGGCGCGGGGACACGGCGGGGAGGTGGCGTTGCTTTCGAGCGGCGACAACGGCACGACGTTTCGGATCACTATTCCGGATGTGGCGGCGCTTGGGGATGGGCCGCCATGAGTGGCGATTTCCTGCTCGCCGATATCGGGGGCACGAATGTGCGCTTTGCCGTGTTGCGCGGCGACGGTCGGATCGATGCGGCAGAAGCGTGGCTGACCGCGCTCTATCCGGACTTCGGCGCGGCTGTGCGTGCGTATGCGGCGTTGACGGGTTTGCGGTTGCCGCTCGCCGGAGCTGCCGTGTGTGCGGCGGGGCCTGCCGTCGCCGATGCGATCAAGCTCACGAACTGTGCGTGGACGATATCGCGCGCGGAGATTGCGGCAGCAACGGGCGGCGAGGTTTATCTCGTCAATGATTTTGCGGCTGTGGCGCAGGCGCTGCCGGTGCTCGGTCCGAGCGATGTCGTACAGATCGGTGGCGGAGCGCCGCTGCCGCAAGCGCCGAAGGTGGCGCTCGGGCCGGGAACGGGGCTAGGCGTTGCGAGTGCGATGTTCGACGGTGCGCGCTGGGTTGCGGTGCCGGGCGAGGGCGGGCATGTCGATCTCGCGCCGACGAACGACCGCGAGTTGGCGATCGTCTATCAGCTGATCCGCGAACGCGGGCACGTGGCGGCGGAGGATGCAGTCTCGGGGCCCGGATTGGAGGCGCTTTATCTCGCGATCGCCGCGCTCGACGGCGTGTCGTTCAAGGCGAAGCCGGTCGCGTCCGACATCGCGAAGGCTGCGCGCACGAAGACGGATCCGGTGGCGGTCGAAGCGGTGGCGTTGTTCACCGGCTGGCTCGGCAGTATCGCAGGCGATCTCGCGCTGACGCTGGGCGCGCAGGGCGGCGTCTACATCGCGGGCGGCATCGTCGCGCAGTGGGGCGATCTCTTCGACGCGAAGTTGTTCCGCCGCCGGTTCGAGGCGAAGGGCCGGATCAAGCATTTTCTGGAGCCGATCCCGTGCTACCTCGTGACGGCGAAGGACCTCGCGTTCCGGGGGCTCGCGGCGATGGTGCGTTAGGCGGCCCAGAGCCAGTTGGCGACGTCGGGCACCAGTGTTCTGAGGTAGACGATCTCGCCAATCAACAGCGCGAGGACGAACCACGCAAATACTCGGGAACGCTCATAGATAACCGGCAGCCCGCAGGCGACAATGATTCCAAGAAAAAGCGACCGCACCGTTATGCTGCCGATGTCCCAGGCGTCGGTTTCGTAGTTGGACGTTAGAACGAGCAGCGCGCGGACTGCTCCGTTCAGAAGCTCGACCGGCATCATGACCGTGTACATCCAGAACTGCTCGAAGACAGCGTCTTTGCAATCAACCATGATCGAATAGAAGACCGCTGTCGGCCAGCAGATCGGCTTGTCTTGATGGACCGCCAAAATACTGCCCGTCACACTTCCCGCTACGATGTAGAGGAGCGCGGCAGCCCAGATGAGGTTAGCCCAATCCAGTCGAGCGCGTGGTTGTAGATCGTGGTGCGGTGCCGCTGTCATCTGGCCACATTATTCCGGTTGGTCAGTCACCGCCAACGGTGCCTTCGCGTCTGGGGTCGGCGGCGGCGTCGTAGCCGTTTTTGGTGACGCGGATGCTGTTCAGGCCGCTGACGCTGATGCCGTAGTCGGTCACTTTGACGTCGTGGCCGAGGGTCTTCAGAGCTTCGACGGCGGCGCCGGGGGTGCGGGTTTGTTCGACCTCCGTCGGTGTACCGCGGCCCGTTGCGTTCGGCAAAGCCACGGCGTCGGCCATCGGCATGTTCCAGTCGATCAGGCCCATCACCGCTTTTGTCACGTAGGGGATGATGCGTCCGCCGCCGGGGGAGCCGACGACGGCGAAGACGCGGCCTTGTGTGTCGAAGATGATCGTGGGGGTCATCGAGGACATGGGGCGCTTGCCGGCTTCAGGCGCGTTCGCGGTGCGCATCCCGTCCGTCGCCGGTTCGAATGTGAAGTCGGTGAGTTCGTTGTTCAGGATAAAGCCCGCCGCCATCAGGCGGCTGCCGAACGGGCCTTCGACCGTCGTCGTCATCGCTAGTGCGTTGCCGCGGCCATCGATGAGGCTGATGTGCGCGGTGCCGGGGCGGGCGCGGTCGGGGTTGCTCAGTTGTTTGAGGATGAGTGTCGCGCCTGCGGGGCGGCCGGGTTTGATCGTGGCGCGGTCGATGATCTTCTCAAGCGAGAGGGCGCGGGAACGATTCGCGAGATATTTTGGGCCGAGCAAGCCTTGTGTGGGTACGCGCACGAAATCGGGGTCGGCGATGTAGGCGCCGCGGTCGGCGTAGGCGACGCGCAGGGCTTCCGTCATCAGGTGGATTGCGGGCGCGCCGGCGCGTTCGAGTTTGGCGACGTTGAAACGCTCCATCATCTTCAGCGTTTGCAGCATGGTGAGGCCGGAGCTTGGCGGGCCCATGGTGCAGAGTTTGTAGGCGCGGTAGGTGCCGCAGACCGGCGGGCGTTTCTTGGCTTTGTAACCAGCCAGGTCTTCGTGCGTGAACTTCACCGCGCTGTGCGGCGCGGTGGTGATCGTGTTCACGATTTCGTCGGCGAGGCGGCCTTTGTAGAAACCGTCGGCGCCTTTGGCTGCGATGTCGCGCAGCGTTGCGGCGTAGTCGGGGTTCTTCAACGTGTCGCCGACTGCCAAGGCTTTGCCGTTCGGGCGGAAGTAGGCCGCGGTGCCGGGCACCAGGGGCAAGCCTTGGTCGCGGTCGATCAGCATCGCGAGGCGCGGGCCGACGGGGAAGCCGGCTTCAGCGAGTTTGATTGCGGGATCGAACAGCACATTCCATGGCAGGCGGCCGTTCTCTTTATGCGCGAGGGCCAGCACTGCGATCGTGCCGGGGATGCCGACGGAGCGGCCGCCCAAGACCGCCTCAGGATACGGCATCGGCTTGCCGTCTTTCATGAACATGTCGCTCGTCGCGGAGGCGGGAGCGGTTTCGCGGCCGTCGTAGGTCTCGACGCGCTTTGTCTTTGCGTTCCACAGCACCAGGAACGTGCCGCCGCCGATGCCGGAGGATTGCGGTTCGACCAAGCCCATCACGGCTTGCGCGGCGACCGCTGCGTCGACCGCGCTGCCGCCTTTGCGCAGCATCTCGAGCCCCGCGTCGGTTGCTAGTTTGTGCGAGGCGACGATGACGTGGCGGCGCGGTAACTCGGCCGCCGTTGCGGTTCCGATTAGCGCGCAGACGACGAGCAGCGAATTGCGCAGGGCGCGGGCGAAGGCTAGCGTCGGTGTCATGGTTCGTCCTGGTTCGCGCAATCTCATCACCGACGTCCGCGGCATCGCGGTCGGCAACGCCGAAGATGCAACGGCCATGAGCGGCTTAACAGTGGTATTTGCGGAGGGGCGCGCGGTCGGCGCGGTGGACGTGCGCGGCGGTGCGCCGGGGACGCGGGAGACCGAGTCGCTGATGCCCGAGGGGCTAAACGTCGGTGTGGACGCGATCGTGCTATCGGGCGGGTCGGTCTATGGGCTGGATGCGGCGGGCGCGGTCACGAATTGGGTGGCGCAGGCAGGGCGCGGCTACAAGCTTGTGGGTGCGCCGATGGTGGCGCCGATCGTGCCGGCGGCGATCCTGTTCGACCTGACGAACGGGGGCAACAAGAACTGGGGTCCGGAACCGCCGTACCGCAAGCTCGCTTTGAAGGCGTGCGAGACCCAAGGCGCTGCGTTCAAGTTGGGGAATGTTGGTGCGGGGTATGGCGGGCGTGCGGGCGCCTACAAAGGGGGCTTGGGTTCTGCGTCAGCGGTGACGGAGGATGGGTTCGAAGTCGGCGCGATCGTCGCGGTGAATTCGTTCGGCTCACCCGTGATGCCGGGGACGTCGGCGCTGTGGGCGTGGCCCTTCGAGCAGGATGGCGAGATGGGCGGGCAGTTGCCGCCGCGATCAGGGAGCGTTTCGATGGCGTTTCCCGACGACGTGAAGCGGCCGCCGCAGCCTGCCGGTAACACGACCATCGCGGTTGTGGCCGTAAATGCCGAGTTGACGCCCGCGCAGGCCAAGCGCATCGCGATCATGGCGCATGACGGGTTCGCGCGCGCGCTTCGGCCGGTGCATACGCCGGTGGATGGCGACGTGATCTTTGTTATGGCGACGGGGACGAAGCTGCTCGGCGAACCGGCGCTGATGCATGTGTCGCTGCTGGGTTCGATCGCCGCGGATTGCGTGGCGCGCGCGATCGGGCGGGGGGTGTTCGAGGCGGACGCGCTGGGTCCGTGGGAAGCGTATCGTACCGTGCACGCGAAGGGCTTCAGCGGGCGGAAGTGATCAGCGCGCGTAGATGCGGACCTCGTGGGCTTGGGCTGTTGAATTGACTGCTGTCAGCAGGCGCATTTTTGTTGGCTCTACGCCGAGCGTGGAAAGCGTGTTTGCTACTTCTTGTGCGCGGGCGGTGGCTTCGGGCGCGACCGTGCGGCCGGCGGTGATGCCGACGATGTCGAACGCGGTTGCCGGGTTGCGGCGCTTGGCGGCGGAGACGGCTTGGGCGAGCGCGTCGCGGTAGCTGACGTTCGCCCGGTCGAATTTGATGGTCACGAACGCGGGCTGCGAAAGGAGCGCGGGGCTTGCCGAACCGGGTGCGCCTGTCGTGGCGATGCCGGCGCTCGTCGTCGTCGAGGCCGGGCCGGTGAGCGTGGCCAGCGCGGCGCGTTCCTTTGCCAGGAACGCCGACTGCAGCGCCC
>JABFRX010000125.1 GCA_013140995.1 Alphaproteobacteria bacterium
GGCTTTGCCGCGCGCAAGACGCACGACATTGAAGTCTGGCTGCCCGGCCAAAACGCCTATCGCGAAATCTCAAGCTGCTCGAACTGCGGCGACTTCCAAGCCCGCCGCATGGATGCGCGCTACCGCCCGGTGGACGGGAAGGGCACGCGCTTCTTGCACACGCTCAACGGCTCGGGCCTGGCCGTCGGCCGCACGCTGATCGCCGTGCTCGAAAACTACCAGCAAGCGGACGGCACGATCGCGATCCCCGACGTGCTGAAGCCCTATATGGGCGGCCTCGACACGATTGCCGCGAAATGACCAAGAAACTCCGTATCCTTCTCTCGAACGACGACGGCATCAACGCGCCGGGCCTCGCCGCGCTCGAGAAGATCGCACACGCGCTCTCCGACGATGTGTGGATCGTCGCCCCCGAAAGTGAAGAAAGCGGCGCGTCGCGCAAACTCACGCTGACGCAGCCCTTGCGCATCCGCGAGATCGCCAAGCAACGCTATGCCGTCCAAGGCACGCCGACGGACTGCGTGCTCATGGGCGTCATCCACGTACTCAAGGACCACCGCCCGGACCTCATTCTGTCCGGCGTCAACCGCGGCTCGAACATGGCCGACGACGTGACCTATTCCGGCACCATTGCCGCCGCGATGGAAGGCACGGCGCTGGGCATCCCCTCGATCGCACTCAGCCAGTCGACGCTGGCGGACGAAGGGCCGGTCAAGTGGGCGTGCGCCGAGCACCACGGCCCGCACCTTGTCCGCGAACTGCGCGAAATCGGCTGGCCGAAGGACGTTGTCATCAACATCAACTTCCCCGACGTGGCGCCCGACGCTGTGAAACGCATCGAAGTAACGTCTCAAGGCAAGCGCGACCAGTCGATGTCGAACCTGATCGAACGCACCGACGCGCGCGGCAACCCTTACTTCTGGCTCGGCTTTTCCCGTATCCGCTCGAACCCGCCCGAAGGCACGGACCTGCGCGCCATCTACGACGGCCGCATCTCGATCACGCCGCTGCACATGAATCTGACGGAACACAGCGTCCGCAAAACCCTGGCCCAACACCTCGACGGCGCCCCGAAGTGAGGGCCGCGTGACACCCGATGTGCGCATGATCCGGCTTTTGATGGAGTTGCGCCGCCACGGCATCGCGGACACCGGCGTTCTGTCGGCGCTCGAGACCACGCCGCGCGAGATGTTCGTACCCGAAGTCTTTGCTGATCGCGCCTTCGACAACACGGCGCTGCCCATTGACGAAGGCCAAACGATCTCCCAGCCGTTCATCGTCGCTTACATGACCCAGGCGCTGGAGCTTAAGCCCACCCACCGCGTGCTCGAGGTCGGCACCGGCTCGGGCTACCAAGCCGCGATCCTCGCGAAGCTGGTCAAGCGCGTCTACACGATCGAGCGTCACGCGGCACTCCAAGAACAAGCCGTAGAGCGCTTTAAGAAATTGCACCTCTTTAACATCGACGCCCGCGTCAGCGACGGCATGCGCGGCTGGCCCGGCCAAGCCCCTTTCGACCGCATCATCGTCACCGCCGCCGCCCGCGAAAAACCGCCAGCCGAGTTGTTAAATCAACTCGTTATTAAGGGCTCCATGGTTATTCCAATAGATCGAGGTGTCGATGGGCAGGTGCTAGTCCGCATAAGACGGACGGCGCATGAGTTTCAGAGCACGGATCTCTTGCCCGTGAAATTCGTGCCCTTGTTGGAAGGCGTGGCGAAGAACGATGGAGCGGTCGAATGATCCGCGCGGTCGTCGCCCAAACCGCAAGCGTAAGGAGCAGACGGCGCAGTCGTTGATCGCGGCGCTCTTGCTCGGAACCGCAAGCGGCTGCGCGACGGTTGATATGCAAGCGCCCGTGTACAATGCACGGCTCGCGCGGCCCGCGACTGTTGTCCTGGTTCAGCAAGGCGACACCGTCCCAAGTCTCGCGCGCCGCTACAATGTGCCGGCAGAGGCGATCATCGAAACGAACGGCCTCTACGCGCCGTACCGGTTGACGTACGGCCAACGTATCGTCATCCCGCCGGCATACGTCGCGGCCGCGTGGCAGCCGCAGACAACGGCGCAACCGAAACCGCGCCCGCGCAAGCTCGCCGTCGAAGCCGTCGAACAAACCGATCTCCCGCCGCTGCCGAAACCTCGGGAGGCGCCACGCGTGGCGCCAGTCAAGAGGGCGGCGCTCACTTCGCCCGTCGTGGTCGAGTCAGGCGAAACGACGCCAGACCCGCGCCTCGAAGGCGCACGCTTCTATGCGCTGGGCACGCCGCGCGCGAAGCCTGCGTTCGAAGGGCAGGGCGGCCCAGAAGAACTGACCGCACCGAAATTGGCCGACGCAGGCGTGTTCATGCCCCGGCCGAAGCCGAAGCGTGACATCGCCCAACCCGACCTCGACGCGCCTTACGAACCGCCGAAGAAGGTGAAGCTGCGCGATCCCGATCTCGCCTACGACGAAAAGCCGAAAGCAAAGTCCGTGGAAGTCGCCGAACGCGACCCCGATGCCGCGTTCGACGAACGCCCGGCGGCGAAGAGCACGGGCCGCTTCCTCTGGCCGGTGCAGGGCAAGGTCGTGTCGAACTTCGGCCGGCGTGGCACGGGCGTCCATAACGACGGTATCAACATCGCGGCCGACCCGAACACGCCGGTGAAAGCAGCCGATACCGGCACGGTCGTCTACGCCGGCAATGACATCGACGCTTATGGCAACCTGCTGCTCGTGCGCCATGCGAACGGCTACGTCACAGCGTACGCGCACAACAAGAAACTGCTCGTCGGCCGCGGCGACACGGTGAGCCGCGGCGACACGATCGCACTCGTTGGCTCCACGGGCGATGTCGACCGCCCGCAACTCCACTTCGAAATCCGCAAAGGCGACCGCGCCGTCGACCCGAACCGCTACCTCATCCGCGAAACCGCAAGCCGGTAGCGCGCCAGCTAGTGCCGCGTAATCTCCGCCCGGCCCACCACCATGTGATGCACTTCATCCGGCCCGTCGGCGAAGCGCAGGTGGCGCTGGTGCGCGTACATTTCGGCGAGCGGCGTCCACTGCGAGATGCCGGTCGCACCGTGAATCTGCATCGCTTGGTCGATGATCTGGCACACGCGCTCCGGCACCATCGCCTTGACCATGCTCACCCACACCCGCGCTTCGCGGTTGCCCAGCACGTCCATTGCGCGCGCGGCTTTCAGCACCATCAGCCGCATCGCCTCGATATCGATGCGTGCCCGCGAGACGAGTTCCAGATTCTTGCCGAGATTGATCAGCGGCTTGCCGAACGCCTCGCGCGAGACGCCGCGCTTGACCATCAGATCGAGCGCGCGTTCCGCCTGGCCGATCGAGCGCATGCAGTGATGAATACGCCCCGGCCCAAGCCGCAGCTGCGAAATCTCGAACCCGCGTCCCTCGCCGAGCAGCATGTTGGTCGAAGGCACGCGCACGTTGTCGAACCGCAAGTGCATATGCCCGCGTGGCGCGTGATCCTCCCCGAACACCGACATGGCGCCCAGGATCTTCACGCCGGGCGTGTCCATCGGCACCAGGATTTGCGAGTGCTGGAACTGCGCGGCGGCATTCGGGCTCGACTTCACCATCACGATCATAATCTTGCAGCGCGGGTCGCCCGCACCTGAGATGTAGTATTTTTCGCCGTTTAGAACCCACTCGTTGCCCGCCAACTCCGCGCGCATCGAAATGTTCTTCGCGTCCGACGAAGCGACACCCGGCTCCGTCATCGCGTAAGCGGAGCGGATCTCGCCGTTCAGCAGTGGCTTGAGCCAGCGTTCCTTCTGCTCAGGTGTACCGACACGCTCGATCACTTCCATGTTTCCGGTGTCGGGCGCCGAACAGTTCAACGACTCCGACGCCAGCGACTGCTTGCCCAACTCCGCGGCGATATAGGCATAGTCGAGGTTGGTCAGCCCGCGCCCGATCTCCGCATGCGGTAGGAAGAAGTTCCACAAGCCCGATGCCTTCGCCTTGTTTTTCGCCGTCTCCAGCAATTCAAGCTGTCCAGGCGCGAACGACCAACGATCCTTCCGCCCCTTACCCAACCGGTGGTACTCCGCTTCGATCGGCGCGACGTTCTCCGCGATATGCTTCTTCACCGCCTCGAACAAAGGCTGTGCCTCGTCCGACATCGCAAGATGGTTCAACCGCGGGTCGAGGTGATCGGGTTCGGCTGCGCTGCGCTTGTGGGCTTGGCTCATGTTTCAACTCCTATGGCATGTCGAATAGCGATGGGCTCACTCTAGCGTGACGGAGCGCGGATGGGTAGCAGGCACGAGCGCGGCTCCTCCTCAGTCGGGTACCTTCAGCATCGGTGGAGGCGTGTAGTCCTGCCGCTGCAAGGCCTGGCCGGTCAGGTACGCACGCAAGAACAGGTTGAACTGGCCGCGCGGCGTCGGGAGCCAGTTCGACTGACGGCTTGCTTCTTCACTGCGTTGAACAGCGGCTGCGCCTCGTCCGGCATCGCAAGATGATTCAACTGCGGGTCGAGATGACCGGGTTCGGCTGCGCTACGCGTCTGCGCAAGGTTCATGAGTTCGCTCCGGCGGCGTTGTTGGATGGTGATGCACCACCATAGCGGGATAAGGCAGTGCCGCCACCACGCGCCTTGGCTTTCGCCCGCAGAGGCGCGAGACTGACAGCCGCGTTTTGCGCGCATTCTGTGGTACGCGCGGTACCCCGCTGCAAGGTTCCGTCCCCCATGGACCGGCACACGCTGTGTAAGACGATCTTAGCCTCGCTGCTGCTGCACGCGGGCGTCTTGGCCTATGTCGCGATGTGGGGCGTCGTGCCAACGCACCTGGAAGCGCGGAGATCAGAGTGATAGCCAAGGAAGGCGTTGTGCAACAGCGCATCACCATTCATCCGAACGGCGCGGTGAGCGAGGCCGCCGTCGTCGCGGCCCGCCCGCAAGGCTGGTTCGAGACGGCCGCGCTCTCGGCGGTCAGACGCTGGCGCTACGAATCCACCGGCCGCGTCAGCACGACCGTCGTGGAAATCGAATTCAAACTGGAATGAGGCGGGCGTTCACCTCAACGTTTACGCCGCGCCGGGGTTGACCGCCTTCGCGTTAGGGAACCTTGCGCGGTCTGCGGCGTTCCTTTTGCGAGACAACGAGGGACCCAAGATGAGCGATGCCCAAAATATCAAGGTTATGAGCAGCTATGTCGATTCCTTAGGTAAGGGAGACATGGAAGCGGTAGGCCGGCTCCTCGCAGAGGATGTCAAGTGGCATCAACCGGGCCGCAGTCATCTATCCGGCCTCCACAACGGGAAGACGGAACTGTTCGCGCATCTCGGCAAATTCATGGAGCTAAGCGGCAACACGTTCCGCGTGACCGAAGTCGGATCGGTGATGGCCAATGACGACATGGTGACGGCCACGCTGCACTTCATGGCAGAGCGCCCGGGCCGGACGCTCTCGATGGATGGTGTCGATGTAATGCGCATTGCAGACGGAAAGATCAAGGAAGTCTGGTTGTTCTCCGGCGATCAGGCGGCTGAAGACGCGTTCTGGAAATAACCCCCGCGCAACGCCTTCACGCGCTCCTCCTTTCACCCAGCGGCGGATCAAGTCCTAATGGTGCGCGCGCCGGAGGTAAATGCGGTGACAGTGCACTGGAGTGGACCCAAAAATTGAGACACGCAAAATAGGAGACAGTTCTCGGAAGGAGAACTGAATGCCTAAAGGAACTCACGTATTTTACGTCGGAACAGAAGGTTTCAACCGTCAAGCGCATGCTTGCGGGTGAAGACGTGAGTGCAGTCCCGCGAGTGGTGACCGGGCCTTGCGCATCACCGATAAGGCCATCGAAGTGGCACAGCGTTAGCGGCGGTCCGTTTGTCTCGTATCGAACGCCAAAGCTTCAAAGCCGCTGCCCCAACTCGCCCGCCAAGTCCTCGATAAACTGCCACGCCACGCGCCCCGATCGGCCGCCCCGCGTGACCGCCCACTCGAGCGCCCGGCGCTGCAAGGCATCGGCTGCGATCTTTAGCTCGAAATGCTGGGCGTAACCGGCGACGATCGCGAGGTAGTCGCCCTGGCTGACGTTGTGGAACCCAAGCCACAGCCCGAACCTGTCGGAGAGCGAGATCTTCTCCTCCACCGCCTCGTCCGCGTGGATCGCAGTCGAGCGTTCGTTCTCGATCATCTCGCGCGGCATCAAATGCCGCCGGTTCGACGTCGCGTAGAAGATGACGTTAGCCGGCCGCCCGGCGAGCCCGCCCTCGAGCACGGTCTTGAGCGCCCGGTAAGCCGCATCGTTCGCGTCGAAAGACAGGTCGTCGCAGAACAGCACCGCCTTCACCGGTGCCTCGGCGAGCAGCCTGAGCAACGCCCCCAACGTCGCGATATCCTCGCGATGGATCTCGACAAGCTTGAGGGCCGGAACCTCGGCCGCCACCGCCGCATGCACCGCTTTGACGAGCGCGCTCTTGCCCGTGCCGCGCGCACCCCACAGCAGCGCGTTGTTCGCAGGCAGTCCTTGCGCAAAGCGGCGGGTGTTGGCGAGCAACTGATCGCGCTGCCGGTCGATTCCTTTCAGCAGCGCGAGCGGCACGCGGGCAATCTTCGCCAGTGGCATAAGCGCGCGGGCCTCGGCCTCCCAAACGAAGCCCTCGTTGGCCGCCCAAACCGGGGCCGGGGCACGGGTCGGCGAAAGCCGCTCCAAAGCCTTCGCGATACGCTCCAAAAGTGCCGGTGAGTCTTGGGCCATACGCCTTGATTACGCGATGCCGGAAACCCTCACCAGAGCGGCCTTGCGGCTTGGTTGCATTGCCCCGGTCGCTGGCTATAGTCCGCCCGCAAATCCGGCACCCCCACGAAATTCGTTAACGAAGCGACGCCCGACCGATGTTCATTTCGCCTGCCTTCGCCCAAGACGCCACCGGTGCCGCCGGCCCCTCGTTCCTGATCCAGCTGATCCCGTTCGTGGCGATCATCGGGATCATGTACTTCCTGATCATCCGCCCCCAGCAGCAACGCATGAAGGCGCACCAGACGCTGATCGCGGGCGTCAAGCGAGGCGACACGATCGTCACGTCGGGCGGCATCATCGGGAAGGTCATCAAGGTGATGGAGAACGACGAAGTCTTGGTTGAAATCGCGGACGACGTGCGCATCAAGGTCGTGAAGTCGACGATCGCCGACATCCGCTCCAAGACGGAACCGTCGGACGGCAAAGCCGCCAACGACACGAAGTAAGCCCGAAAGACCGCGCCTCATGCTTCAGTTTCAGACCTGGAAAGTCTTCGCCGTTCTGGGCGTCGTTCTGCTCGGCTTCCTGATGGCGATGCCGAATTTCGTGCCCGAGGCCTGGCGCGTGGCGATCCAGCGCAACGCAAGCTTCCTGCCGCACAAGCCCGTGACGCTGGGGCTCGACCTGCAGGGCGGATCCTACGTCTTGTTCGAGGCGCAAATCGAAGTCGCCGTGAAGGATCGCCTGCAAGGCCTACTGGAAGACATCCGCCGCGGCTTCCGCAAGGAAAGAATCCTCTACAACAGCCTTAGCGTCAGCCCGTCAGCGCTCGGCGTACGCGTGGCCGATCCTTCGAAAATCGAGGAGGCGCGCACATTCCTGCGCGGCCTAGCAAACCCGACCGGCACGTCGGTTGTCGGCATCACCTCCAGCGACTTCGACGTCCGCATCGACGCCGAAGGTAACGCGACGATGACGATGACGGATTCGGGCCGCGAACAGATCCGCGCGAACGCAATGGCCCAGTCGGTCGAAATCCTGCGCAAGCGTATCGACCCCGAAGGCACGAAAGAAGTCACGATTCAGCCGCAAGGTGCGAACCGCATCATCGTGCAGGTTCCTGGCGAACAAAACCCGCAAGAAATCATCCGCCGCGGCAGCACGGCGGCCAAGCTCACGTTTCACATGGTCGACGAAAGCGTTTCGCTCTCCGACATCGAGGCCAAGCGCATTCCGCCGGGCTCTAAATTGATGTCGGAAAAGCGCGGCAATGGCTCGACCGCGCAGGACTATCCCCTTGTCATCAAGGAACGCGCAATCATCTCCGGCGACATGCTGGAGAAGGCGTCGGGCACGATCAGCCCGGAGTCGCAACTGCCGATCATCTCGTTCAAGTTCAATGCGCAAGGCGCGCGCCGCTTCGCCGACGTCACCAAGAACAATGTCGGCAAGCGCTTCGCCGCCGTCCTCGACGACAAGGTCATCACCGCACCTGTGATCCGCTCGCCGATCCTCGGCGGCCAAGGCATCATCGAGGGCGACTTCTCGATCGAAGAAGCGAACGAAACCGCCGTGCTGCTAAACTCCGGCGCGCTCTTCGTACCGCTGAAGGCAGAAGACCAACGCACCGTCGGCGCCGAACTGGGTAAAGACTCGATCGAGAAGGGTCAGTACGCTGCGCTGGCAGGTCTGCTGCTCGTCGTCGCGTTCATGATTTTGCAGTACCGCCTGTTCGGCATCTTTGCGAACGTGGCATTGGTCGCGAACCTGGTGCTGCTCTTAGGGCTGATGACGTTCGTCGGCGCGACGCTGACGCTGCCGGGCATCGCCGCCTTCGTGCTCACGATGGGCATGGCGGTCGACGCGAACGTGTTGATCTATGAACGCATACGCGAGGAACAGCGCAACGGCCGCTCGATCATGTCCGCAATCGACGCGGGTTTCGAACGCGCCATGGCGACGATCGTCGACTCGAACCTGACCACACTGCTCGCCGGCCTCATCCTTTGGGTGATGGGCACCGGGCCGGTGAAGGGCTTCGCGGTCGCGCTGTCGCTCGGCATCGTCACGTCGGTCTTTACGGCGGTCTACGTGACCCGGCTTCAAGTGATCTGGTGGCTGAGGAGCGGCCGGCGTACCGAAATTCCGGTCTAAACACCGTAAATCCCTGAAATTGACAGGGTTTTTCGGGTGAGCGGTCGATTGTCGGACGCCGCGCGTGTAATGTTCACGCCATCATAATTTGAGTCGAGGGGAGAGCCGAACATGGCTGCCATTTTAACGAACGTCAGGAACACCATCATCGCGGGTTTTGTCCTCGCGCTTGTGATCTTCATCATCTTCCTCGCCATCAGCGGCTACAACGTCACCGAGATGCTGCGCGGCGAACAGTTCTGGGGCTTCGTGCTGCGCTGGTTGCACGTGCTCTTCGGCGTGCTCTGGATCGGGCTGCTCTACTACTTCAACTTCGTGCAGATCCCGATGATGCCCAAGATCCCGGACGATCAAAAACCCGCGGTCTCGAAATTCATCGCCCCTGAAGCGCTCTGGTATTTCCGCTGGTCCGCGATGGGTACGTTCGTGCTCGGCATTCTGCTCGCGCTGATCAACCACTATTTCCTGGACGCGATCACGCTGGGTGCGACGCAGGGCTTCGTCTCCGCTGGCACCACGCTGATCGGCATCGGCATGTGGCTGGGCACGATCATGTGGTTCAACGTCTGGTTCGTCATTTGGCCGAACCAGCAACGCGCGCTCAACATCGACAACAAGTTCCCGGATTTGAGCAAGGACCAGAAGGCCGCCCACGGCCGCACGGCGATGCTGTTCTCGCGCACGAACTTCATGCTCTCGATCCCGATGCTGTTCTGCATGGTCGGCGGCGGCATCAACGCAAACCTGGGGTAAGGGGTCGCGTATGGAATAGGGGGCTGTGCTTAGCCGCGCAGCCCCTTTGCCGTTGAGGAGTAACGTGACCGAAGACGAATGGCGCGACCTTGAAGAAACCGTGGCGGCGTACGACCCCGACCGCCACGTCGCGACGTTCTTTGCCCCGAAGCGCGCCCGCAGGCACCTGCTCGCCCTCTACGCCTTCGACCGCGAACTCGCCCACATCGGCGAAGCCGTGCGCGAACCGATGGCCGGCCACGTGCGCTTAGCGTGGTGGCGCGAACAGCTGGGCGTGATCTACGCAAACGGCACGCCCGCATCGCCAACGGGCCGCGCACTCGCCGAAGCGATCAAGGCCCAAGCACTCCCCCGCACACTCCTCGACGCCGTGATCGACGCGAGAGCCCACGACCTCGAAGAAACCCCGTTCGCTGACGAAGCGGCCCTCGAAGCCCACGCGGACGCCACCACCGGCAACATCATGCGCCTCGCCGCCAGAATCTTGGGCCTCCACGACCGCGTCGACAAAGCCGCCCACCACGCCGCCGTCGCATACGCTTACACCACGCACGTCCGCGACGTAACTCAGTTCGCGAAACTACACCGCTGCCGTTTGCCTCTCACCTGGCTAATCGGCGAGAACCTGAATGCCGAAGACGTCTTCTCGGCAACGTCGATGAAGCCCGCTCCGCAACGCATCGCGACCCGCGCCGCCGCCCGCACGAAAGCCGCACTCGCCGCAGCCAACGCCGCGCGCTTCCCGCCAAGCGCGATGCCCGCGCTAAGCTACGCCACTCTTGCCCGCATCCCGGGCGATCCGTTCGCGCCGAAGCCGCTGGCGCCTTGGGCCCGCGTCGCCCGCATAGCTCTCGCCAGCCTCATGTGGCGGATCTGAGAAAGACAAGTATGATGTCACCGTATTCGTTGGGGGACTAGATTGCAGCGCGTTGTGATTGTCGAAAGCGGCCGCGAGGGCCGGGTGGAGTACGCCGAAGCGTCCGGCACCATCGGCGGCTATTGGGAGTTCGGCGGCGACGATATCGTCACCATCGTGAACATGGGCTCGCGAGAGGACTGGCAGCGGTCGCATACCTGGGGCCTCGAAAAGCGGGCGAGTATCCTGCGCTTCATCGCCGATGAAGTGATCCGCCAGCGCGCGCCGTCGTGTAGCGCCGAAATCGACGAGCAAAGCGGCAGCGTCGTCTTGCGGCAAAAACCCGGCGCGGCATCGCACGCGCCCACGAACGCAAGCCAAGCCAAAGCGGCGGCTTTCGTTGCGAAACTTCGGGATCTCAAATCGATGCTGGCCATCGGCGTTCTTGCCGTAGCACTCATCGCCGGCGCACTTGTGTGGTTGGGTCAGAAAGCACTTACCGTAGCACCCGGGAGTGGCTCGCCTTTGAACGAGAGCGTACGCTTTGACGGGAACCCCGGCGGCATCGCCACGCTGATCCGTACAACCGATTCCCGCTTTCGCGACATCAGCGGGCGCGGCGGCAACGACACCACCAGCCTCAGCATCCTGATCACCCCACTGGACGGCGCTGAGCCGCGCCTGATCCCGGTGGTGGGCAATCTCTCGTCGCACGGCTACGACCTCGCGCGCATCATGGGCAGCGACGGCCGCACGGTCTGGTTCGATGCGATGGGCTTTTACGGCGTGCGCTTGGACGGCCTCACCCTCGTCACACCGAAGGACCTGCGTACCGCAAACCCCGATCTCGATCTGTCGTGGTGGGACGATCCGCGCGGCATAGACATCGTCGACGGCAAGCTCAACGTCATGCGCATCGATCGATCCGCCGCCGTGATCGTGGACCCGGACACATGGAAGGCCACGCCCACCGGGCCGAAGCCCACCAACGCGCGCTTCGAGCGGCGCGAACCGGCGGATCATCTGGCAGCCGGCGTTCGGATCGCACCGGACACCTGGCTCGGCTTGCATTCGCAGGCGGAGCGCGCGGGGGACTTCAAACCCGGCAAGTGGATCAAGCCCGTGGAAAGCGCCAACGCGGAAAGAGAGAAGCGCAGCCTTACCAAAGCAGTGCTGGAGGCTTCGTCAGACGGCAATCGCTACCGCATCCGCACCATCGTGCCGCTTGGCGACGCCGAGTATCTTGAAGCCGCGTTTCTGCGCATGAACGCCAAGTCTGAGCCGCTACGCGTGAGCGAACCCGCCAGCACCTTGATGATCCACACCTCAGGCCAGGGCGGCGCCAGCACGCTGGTGGTCTCGCGCGTGGACGATCAAGGCAACCTGTTGTGGAGCACCGACACCGGCCTCGACCGCTTCAGCCTGAAGCAAATCCTCCCGGGCCAAGATGTGCTCGCCTTCATAGGCACACGACCGCCCATCCCAGACAAACTCAGCCAACCGCTGATCGTGCTGGTGGAGAGCAAAACCGGAAAACTGACTAGCCACTCGCTGTCGCGATAGGCGTCTGACCGCATTTGGTGTGTTACTCGCCAACACGGGGATTTTGGCAGACGTGCGCGGACATGTGTTCTCGAACTGCTGTCCGGCGATTGAATGCCGTCGATTGTGGCTTTACTCCGCGAGTTTCGTCCGCTTCAACGTCCAGACAATGCTCTCGTCAACGAATTCGTAGAACTTGTCGCGAAGGGCAGGAGCTTGTTGAGCCGAAGGGAGGCCTTCGTCGCCCGGCCAAAAGTTGTCGTCGATTTCACGGCGTGCTGTCGAGGGTTCGAAGATGCTGGTTTCGATGCCGCCAGTGCGATTCTCGATCGTTTCGCCTGTGCGCGCATCGAGGATCATGAGGCGGTAGAAGGCGAACAATGCCGTCACGTCGTCGAACGGATGCCAGCGGCGATAGAGTGCTAGTCCGTGCGTGGTGAGGAACGCGGTCATCTCGACCGAGCTTTCGTCGTGGCACAGAACGATGTAGGCGTCGATGTCGGGTCGTGGCGGCAATTTCGCGACGATGCCGGGCACGTCGTCTTCGTCCAAGATTGGCGTTGTCGGGACGACCCCGGGGGCAAGGCGCACGACGGTAAAGCGCGGCGCCAATGCCGTCGCGATCGCGTTCTCGATCCGGGCGTCGATCGCGAAATCCGGAATGACGAACGGGCGCGTCGCGCCTTTCCAGACGGTGACCGGCACGGACGGTTCGGCATTGTAGAGCAGAATGCTATCGCCTAGTCGCGAGATGACAGCCACCGAGCGAACGGGGCGGCCGTCGCGCGTGGTCAGCTCGCCAGCTACCGCCGGGAAGCTCATCGTGAACAGAAAACACGCGAGGAGAAGCGTCGTCCTGGTCCGCACCGGTAGCGCCCTTAAACTTGCTTTTGCGCCAGCCTAACGCCGTTCGACGTTCCGAACCAGCGCGAACCGCGCCTTGAGTCGACGCGTCTCACCGGGCATGACGCGGGGTCTTACGTATACCGCTTCGTCGTTCGCTGCTCGCCTTCGTCCGCCGCTTCCTTCGCCACACCGCCGTAGCCGGTCAAGCGGTCGGCCACGAACGGGTTCGTCCGCCGCTCGTTCCCGAACGTTGACATCGGCCCGTGACCCGGGATGAACGTCACGTCGTCACCGAGCGGCCAGAGCTTATCCGTGATCGAGCGGATCAGCTGCTCGTGATTGCCGCGCGGAAAGTCCGTCCGCCCGATCGAGCCCGCGAACAGCACGTCGCCCACGAACGCGATCTTCGCCCGCTTGTTGTGAATGACCACGTGGCCGGGCGTGTGCCCTGGCGTGTGCGAAACATCGAACGTGACGCCTTCGAGCGCTAACGTATCGCCGTCCTCAAGATACCGGTCCGGCGTTACGTCGCGCCCGCCCACGATGCCATAGCGGCGCGAACTCTCCTCGATCTGATCGAGCCAGAACTGATCGTCCCGATGCGGCCCCTCGACCGCGACACCGGTCCGCTCGCGCAACGCGGCCGCCGCGCCCGCGTGATCGAGATGCCCGTGCGTCAGCCAAATGCGCTTCAGCGTCAAACCGAAGTGTTTCAGCGCACCCTGCAAAGTGTCCACATCGCCGCCCGGATCGACGAACGCGGCATGCTTCGTCGCCGTGTCCCAAATCAGCGAACAATTCTGCTGCAACGGCGTCACCGGAATGATGCGCAGCTGCATTTTCGGCTCGGGTAGGGATTGGCTCATGCGGACTCGATGTCAGCTTTCTTTGCGCCGCGCAAGACTAAGAAAAAGAGCCCCGCGACATCGCCGCGGAGCTCCCGGAGTATTTCTAAGGCAGGTGGAAACCTTAGAAGGTGAACATCATGCGGCCTTGGATGACATCGAAGTCCGCATCCAGGCTCACGCCCGCTGCATTCAGCCGCTCCACTTCGACCATGTTGTACTCGGCCATCATCTTCAGGTTCGCATTCATGTACCAAGTCGCGCCGACAATCACGTGGGTTTCTTCACCGCCGCGTATCCGGTTTGCAGCTACCGGAGCGAACTCAAACGCGTTCAGGTTCATGTTGCTGTAGCGCCCGTGGATCGACCACGCACCGATTCCGCCGCCCAGCGACCAAGGCGAGGCAATCGATGGGCCGCGCCATACGGCGATGTTGTTGTTGGTACCGGACGCCACATAGCGTTTGGCTTCGCCTGTGATGATCCATTCGGCTTCCGCGTAGAAGCCGTCGAACTCGGGGCTCGCTCCGGCAGCGGTCACACCGCCGACCAATCTGCGGTCGAGTTCGAATTTGTACCATTCACCCGCGAGGTAGAGGTTCTCCCAATTGAAGCCGACTTCGAAGCCATAGGCCCGTGCTGGGTCGTCCTGCTCAAGGCCCAAAGCGCCGGTGTCGATAAAGCGCTCGCCCGTCACGCGGATTTCCGGCCGCTCGCGAAGTTGAAGCGTCCGCGCAGTGCCGGGTGTGTTGCCCTGCAGCGAGTTGATTTGCGCGTAGCTACCGCCGACCTGGAAGTTCGACACACCGTCGGACCACAGACGATAAGCCAACCGGCCGAGGAACTGCGTGCGCTCGTCGTCCGGACCGCCGGAGTGGCTGGTACCGTTCGTGGCGACGCGGTCGCCAGTGAACGCGCCGGACGCCAGGAAGTTGTCGCCATCCCAGAGCAGACCTTCCTTCTGGTACGTGACTTCGACGGCCTTGCGGCCGTTGTCGCCGCCGAAATTGCCGACGAGCAAGGTCACGACCTGCGGACGTTCCATGGTGGTGAGTTCGGCCGACGAGGTCGAGTCGTACATTGTCAAAATCGGCTGGATCGCACCGGCCTGAATGCGCAAGCCCGGGATGCCGACATAACCCACGCGGGCGATGTTGATGATGCCCGCACCTTCGATGTCCGTACCGCCGAAGTCGAAACGCAGTTCATAGATAAAGTCGCGGAAAAACTTACCTTCGATGCCGAACCGCACGCGGCGGAACACACCGCCCGAGCCAAGGTCGCAAAGCACGTTCGTCGCGTCGCAGTTGTTCGCCGCGCCGTAGCCCAAGCCGAAGTCGCTCGGATCTTGTTCGAACGCTGCGAAGTCGAGCTGCACGCGCCCGCGGAACGCCATCTCGAAGCGTCCGTCGCCAGAGCGCACGGAAGGCCGCCCGTCGTTGAACGACCACTGCACGGCGTCCTGCGTATCTTCGACCTTCTTCAGCCGCGAGCTCTGCTGAATTTTGTCGTCTTCCGATTCACGCTCCAGACGCTCCAACCTCGCCTTGAGCTCTTGAATTTCTTGATCGCGCCGATCGTCCTTCGTAGACTTCCCGGCATACGCGGGCGATGCGACCAGCATCACCGCTGCGAGGGCCGCCGACCCCAGCCAAATTGATTTCCGCATTTGGAACACACCCCTTGTTAATGCCCGATCTTCATGCCGACGCTCCGTGACACATCCATGACAGGCATATGACGTGTGTAACGCAGCGGGGCGCGCGTTGCGCTAGAGTGACGGTTGAATGCACAGCATTTTGCACGTTCCACGGAGCGCGCATCTATTGGTTGTGCAGTGGGGGGCGCAGTTCTCCCAAACAGACACGGCGCCTCTCGGCGCCGCGTCTCAAGCATTGGAATATTTTCCCAAATCGGGGCCTAGAGAGATGTCGCCCAAACGACGGCGGCAAGCATGCACAGCGCAAACAAGGGCCACAGCGGGGCGAGCACAAAGAGGTGGGATCGCATGGCTATTACTCCTCAAAATTGACGCCGTGACATCGAAGCGACCGACGCTTCTCAGCTTGGGCGAAAGACCTCTTACAGGCTGTGGAAATTATCCACAGGCGTAACAATATGCACATTGTGCGCTTTATGACAAGTGTGTGAACCGCACACTGTGCGCTTATTCTCTGAAGGTGGCGGTCGCGCCGCCCGGCGTGGTACTGAACACCCAGAAAAAGACTGCGAGACAGGTGGGCGAATGATGAAGGGAAATGACTTCAAACGGTGGCGCAAAGGCCTTGATTTATCTCAGAAAGACGCAGCCGACGCGTTGGGCCTCAAGCGTCGCGTGGTGCAGTACTACGAGAAAGGAGAGCGTGGCGGTGGCAAGCCCGTAAAGATCCCGCGGACGGTCCGTCTCGCATGCTACGCGATCACGACAGGGGTGGCCGACTACGAAGGCCCCGACAACAAGAAGCCCGACAAGGCCAAGAAAAGCAAAAAGGCTGACTCACGCGAGAACGGTCACGACGCGCTCGACGGCGAGAAGCGGGACGACAAGAAAACGAAGAAAAAGAAAAAAGACAAAGCCGAATAGCACCATGCAGCAAAGGCGGTACTCGAGAGCGGCCATGACGGGATTTGGTCCCGTCATGGCCGTTGTCGTTAGCGGGCGAGGTCTTCCGCATAGCGCGGCTCAACCGCATCGACGCCGCGATGGAGAGCGGTCACCAGCGGCGCATTTACTTGCCGGACCGCGCCATCGACAGCTGTACGCACACACGAGCGGAAGTCCCGGGCCGCTCTGAGGTCCCTCATCGTGCTGATGTGCGGATCGCCGCCGCAAACCTGAGAAGCGGCCGTGCGGATCCGCCGGAGCAAGACCTCCGCGCCAGCTCGGTTCGCAAGGTTGAGATCGGAGAACGTCACGTCAAGCGAGGGAACGCCGCCGCCGCTGACATCTGAAGCATTCGCTGGCGCGCCTGCCGCAAACGCAGCCAACGTCAACGCTGCCGCAAAAAGTTTGGTCTTCATGGGAGGTCTCTCTCGTCTACCGCTCGGGCGAGGATCGCCTTCGTCGGCGTGCGGGAGAGAGCCATCGCTCCACGACAATCGCACCGAGCTACGATGAACAATAAATGATGTTCGCAATGTTCACAGCAAAAGGCACGCGAAGTGGGCTTCGGCAATTGACTCGCGCAAATCGTCGCGCGGGCTACCCGAACCGGCCCGTGAGATAATCCTCGGTCCGCTTGACCTTGGGTTTCTCGAACATCGCCTTCGTTTCGCCGTACTCGATCAATCGCCCAAGATACATGAACGCCGTGTTATCGGCGACGCGCGCGGCTTGCTGCATGTTGTGCGTCACGATGATGATCGTGTAGCGGCCTTTCAGTTCGTCGATTAGCTCTTCGATCTTCGCGGTCGCAATCGGGTCGAGCGCGGAACAGGGCTCGTCCATCAACAGCACTTCCGGATTGCCCGCGATCGCCCGCGCAATGCAAAGCCGCTGCTGTTGGCCACCGGAGAGGCCCAATGCACTTTCGTTCAAGCGGTCTTTCGCTTCTTCCCAGAGCGCCGCCCCGCGCAGCGCCGCTTCGCCCGCCTCGCGCAAGAACTTGCGATTCGTCACCCCATCGACGCGCAACGGATAGACGACGTTCTCCAGGATCGACATCGGGAACGGGTTCGGCTTCTGGAACACCATACCCATGCGCTTGCGGAGCGCGATCACGTCGATCCGCGACCCGAAGATCGGCTCACCCTCGATATGCATCTGGCCGCCGGTCCTAACCCCGTCGATCAGATCGTTCATACGGTTCATCGACCGCAGCAGCGTCGACTTCCCGCAGCCCGACGGCCCGATCAGCGCGGTGCACAGCCCCTTCTGCACGTCCATATCGACGTTGTAGAGCGCCTGCGCCTGGCCGTACCAAAGGCTGAAGCTCTCAACACGCAGGCTGACGCCGCTCTGCCCCTCGATCGGGTGATAGACGGTCGTCTCGAATCCGTCGGCTGTTGCTTTGCCTGCCATGACCCTCAAAAGCCCCTCAGAACTGTCCGGCGTCGTAGGTTTTCTTGAGCCGGTTGCGCACCTGTATCGCAAACGCATTCAAGAACAGCACGATGCCCACCAGCAGCAACGTCGTCACGAACACCATCGGCCGTCCGGCCTCGGAGTTCCGCGATTGAAAGCCGACGTCGTAGATGTGAAAACCCAAATGCATAAAGCTGCGCTCGAAATGCACGAACGGCACCGTGAAGTCGATCGGCAGCTCCGGCGCCAACTTCACGACCCCCACGATCATCAACGGCGCCACTTCGCCAGCCCCCCGCGCCATCGCAAGGATGAGCCCCGTCATGATGCCGGGTGCCGCACGCGGTAGCACGATACGCCAGATCGTCTGCCACTTCGACGCCCCGCAGGCGAGCGAGCCTTCCCGCATCGAACGCGGCACTGCGGCCAGCGCCTCTTCGGTCGCGACGATCACGACCGGTACGGTGAGCAAGGCCAGCGTCAGCGACGCCCACAACATGCCGCCAGTGCCGAACGTCGGTGTCGGCAGCTTTTCAGGAAAGAAAATCTGGTCGATCGACCCGCCCAAGATGTAACAGAAGAACCCAAGCCCGAAGACGCCGTAAACGATCGACGGCACGCCGGCGAGGTTGTTGACGCAAATGCGGATGAACGAGACCAGCGCCCCTTGCTTCGAATACTCGCGCAGGTAGAGCGCGGTAATCACGCCGAACGGCGCGACGGCGAGACTGAGCAGCACCATCATTGTCAGCGTGCCCACGATCGCGGGTAACACGCCGCCTTCGGTGTTCGCCTCGCGCGGTTGACCAGTGAGGAACTCCAGCCACCGTGAGGCATAGATCGACCACTTGTCCGCCAGCGACAAGTTGTTCGCCGGAAAGAGCCGCACGAGCTTCGACACCGGCAACGTCTTCGTCTGCTGGTCGATCGCTTCCAGCGTGACGGTGAAGTTTTCGTCTGTTTGCCGCAGTGCCGAGATCTTCGTCTCAAGCGTTTTGTACTGCACTTCCAAGCGCGCGGTCTGCGCAGCGGCCTCAGCCGCAGCGGCTTTTGCCTCGCCGCTGCCTACGCCGTAATCGAGTTCGCTGCGCCTTACGCCCAGCCGAAGCGCCTCGATCTCGTGGTTGACCTCTGCGATCTCGACCTTGTCCAAACGCTCGATAGCGGCACGGCGGACGTCGGCCGTTGCAAGAGCTTCGGTCAGGGCAGGGTAGGTGGGCGCCGCAGTCCTTGTGCCGGCAAGGTTGATCTCCTTGATCCGGCCGATGAACGGGCCCCATTCGCGCCGTTCGACCAGATACATGTCCTTCGCGAATTTAACCGCCTTCACGTCGAACGAAGGCACCCAGACGAAGTCTTCACCGAACAGGTCGTAGTTACCGACACGGTAGAGCGTGCGCTCGGTTGCGCCGAAATTGGCGGTGATTTGTTCGCGGATCGCCTCGCTCTTGCCGGCAAGTTGCTCGGGCGAGGGCTTGTACGTTTCGCTCCGGAATTCCTCGCCGGCAAACACTTTGCCGTCGGTCATCTCCACGACGACGATCGGCGCCGGCCAAAACGTCACTGCGCCGACGTAGATGATCAGCGCAAGGAACCCGATGATCATCGCAAGGCCGGCAACAAGCGACGCACCCATGACCCAAACGAACGGTTCGCCCATCGCGCTCAAATCGCTGCGCGGACTGCGGCGCACGGTCGAGAGCTGGGTGACAGGTGAGGTGGCGGCTGTGGTAACTGTGTCGCTCATAAAGTCCGCCTCACAACTGCGCCGCGCGCTTGCGGTATCGCTGACGTACGATTTCAGCGACTGTGTTTATGACGAACGTCACGCCGAAGAGCACCAGCGCGCACAGGAAGAGCGTCCGGTAAAGCGTGGAGTCGCGAACCGCTTCGGGCAGCTCCACGTTGATGTTGGCCGAAAGTGTGCGCAGGCCGTTGAAGATATTGACGTCCAGGATCGGTGTGTTACCCGTGGCCATGACAACGATCATCGTCTCGCCGACCGCGCGGCCGAGCCCGATCATGATCGCCGAGAAAATCCCCGACGCCGCTGTCGGGACAACGATCCAGAGCGCCGTCTGCCATCGCGATGCTCCGCAGGCGAGCGAACCCGAACGCAAGTACGCGGGCACGGCGTTCAGGGCGTCTTCCGAGATCGAGTAGATCAGCGGGATCTGCGTGAAAGCGAGCGCGAAAGCGACGACCAGCGCGTTGCGCTGTACAAACGTGTCGATCACCCCACCGCGCGCGTCGTAACCCAGAGATTGAAGCATCAGCGCACCGCCCCAAGCGAGGCCGAACGACAGCGCTAGAATAAGAAGCCAGCTTAAGAGTTCGCTAGTCCCGGCCACAAACTTCGATTGCTCCCGAAGGCGCAGCCGGTAGGCGCCGTTGAACAGCGGTCGCGTCGCGAGCAGCACAGTGGCGAACGATATCGGCGTCAAGAGCAGAAACAAAAACGGTTGGCCCGAGCCGGCGCCCGACGTCCACTTCTTGAAGTCGCCGCCGAAGAAAGCGACTTCGATAAGCGGCCCGAGCCGGACGCTGAGCCACACCGCCGCCGCGACGGCTAGGAAGTAGGCGACGAGCTTTGGGAACCCATCGAGCACATTCGCCACGGGCTGCGGCAAGAGCTGCCACAAGAACGAGACCGAAATGACGGTTAGCGGCAAGACGCCGAAAGCGATGACGATCGCGGCGATCCAATTTTCGACAATTGGCGACAGCACGAGCGCGGCGATGAAGCCCACTACGACGGATGGGAGCGACGCCATTAACTCCATCGTCGGTTTGACGATGCCGCGTGTACGCGGGTGCAAAAATTCCGACGTATAGATCGCGCCAAAGAGCGCAAGCGGGATCGCAAGCATCAGCGAATAGATTGCCGCCTTGAACGTACCGAAGATCAAGGGAATGAGCGATAGCTTCGGCTCGGGCGAGTCGGTCCCCGCCGTCGACTGCCAGACGTAGTTTGGCTCGCCGTAACCCTCGTACCAAACCTTGCCGAACAGCGACTGCAGCGTCGTCTCGGGGTGCGGGACCGAGATACCCCAAAGGATCGCCTGGCCGTTCTTGCCGATGCCGAGGATCGCGTCGTCTTTCGGCGCGAAAACGACGGCCTGAAGCCCGTTCGCGTCGGGCGTGCCGGGAAGCCTCAGCAACGTACGGTCTGTGGTTCCGTGATGAAGCCAAATGCCGCCAGTAGCGTCCGCCGTCGCGAACAACCGGGTACGCTGGCTGACGCGGATTGCTTCGATAGCGGCCGGCTGCTTGGCGAAGTCCGCGTGCACCTTTGTCAGCACGATCCCGTCGGCGGTCAAAGGCGATTTCTTATAGACGCCGAACCAGATCGCGAGCGAGCCGTCAGACCCGCCCACCACGATCGAACTTTCGCCGTTCAGATACGCGATCGCCGACAGCGTCACGCCGTCAGGCACGACCTTCACCGTTTCAACGAGCTTTGGATTTGCGAAGTCACGCGTGAGGTAACGCATCACCGTCCCGTCGGCGAGCGCGATCAGCACACGGTCGCCTTGCGTATTGAGCAGAAGCGCGCGCACATCCTGCGGCGACCGGCCGAGCGGTATCGTCGCACTTGAGACGTGCGTCGTGGCCTCGCCCGTCATCATGTTGAGTTCTGTCGAGGCCTGACTAAGCCGCAGCGTCCCGGCCGCATCCAGCGTCACAAAGGTGCGTAGTGGCCGTTCCGCTGTTCCGCCGGCGCGATAGTCGGCATTGACGATCGACGTCCCGGCATCGGCGATCTGGATCGGAGCGAGGAGGGACAGCTCGACAGACGTGCGGCGGAACTGGCCCGGGATGCGGGTGTAAATCGCGTTACCGTCGGTCAGGTCGCGCGCGTCGAGTTTACGCAGTCCTTGTGGCAACGCTTGCGCCCCAATGACAGACGCCTTCAAGTCGAACCTGCCCGCGCGCACGGAGCCGTCGGCAAACGCGAACAAGATGTCGTCGCCCTTAAGCGTGCTTGCGAACGCTGTCGCTGTGAGACCGCCGAGATCGAAGCTAGCCGTTTCGAGAGGCGTTCCGGTGGAAGCGTGAAAAGCCGTTACGTGACCGTCTGCTTGCACGTCGGCCACGATCGTTTGCTGATCGTCCATTTGCGTCGCGACAAACGGCTTGCCGCTCGCGCCGAAGGAAAGCGCACGCGTTCCTGTCACGCCCCCGGTCTCGAGCAGCGGCAAGGATACATAAATCAGGAAGACCATGATCGTGAAGACTGCAGCGATCACCGCAAGGCCGCCGACGCGGATACCGATGCGCGCGAACGCGTCGGCGAAGAGCACCGACGTCTTTGTCTTTTTGTCGCGCTGGTAAAGGACGGAGGCCGGCCGCCTACCTTCCTTCGGTTCTGATCCCGGCATTGCGTTGTCCGCCACAGCCCTCATCCGAGTCTAGGTAAACCCGGAGCCCCCATTCGTTACTGTTTGCCCCCGCAAACGAGAAGCCCCGGCGGCAACCTACTCAGCCGCCGAGGCATTTCAAATAGGCTACTCTCCAAGTCCCAGTTTCGAGCGCTCGTCCTTCGCCATGACGAACGGCATGGGATAGTAACCGTCCTTCGACGTGTCGTCTTGGCCGCTACCCGAGAGCACGAACTTCAAGAATTCCGCGCGCAGCGGATCGAGCGGCGCCGACGGGTTCTTGTTCACGTAGACGTAGAGGAATCGGGCGATCGGGTACTTACCCTGATAGGCGTTCGCTTGGTTCGGTTCTTGGCACTGTCCATCGCGCCCAGCGATCGGAATCGCACGAACGTCCGCCGTCCTATAGCCGATGCCGGAGTAGCCGATCGCGTATTTGTCCGAAGCGACGCCTTGCACAACAGCCGACGAACCCGGTTGCTCTTTCACCGTGTTCTTGTAGTCACCGTTCAAGAGCGCCACTTCCTTGAAGTAGCCGTACGTGCCCGACGCCGAGTTGCGGCCGAACAGCGAAATCGCCTTGCCGGCGTATTCGCCACCGAGGCCAACCTGATCCCACGTCTTGAGGTCCGGCGAACCGGACGAGCGCGTGATCGAGAAAATCCCGTCCACCTGCGCCAACGTTAGGCACTTCAGCGGATTGTCTTTGTTCACAAACACGGCGAGCGCGTCGACCGCCACGCGTACCTGCGTCGGGGCGTAGCCGTACTTTGCCGTGAACTGATCGATCTCTTGGCCGCGCATCGCGCGCGACATGGGACCGAACTGTGCCGTGCCCGCAATCATCGCCGGCGGCGCCGTTGACGAGCCCTTACCCTCGATCTCGATCTTCACGCCCGGGTAAATCTTGCGGAAGTCTTCCGCCCAGAGCGTCATCAAGTTGTTGAGCGTGTCCGAGCCGATCGACTTCAGCGTTCCCGAAACGCCCGAGGTCGATTGATACGCCTTGTAGCGCGGGTCCATCGTGTCCGCCGCCATTGTCGCCCCGACCACCGCGACGCTGGCGAGCAGAGCAGCCAGTCCAAATCTCTTCATCATCGTCCCTTTGTCCCATTGCGCTCGAATGAGCGCGACCCGATGACAACCATAGCGCCGTGAAGCTTTTGTGATGGCGGTGTCACAGACATGATTCAACCCCAACGAAGACGAGCGGCGCAGAGAAAACAGCTTAGATTTCAACGCGTTGCAAACAGCGGCATAACGCGCACCGGCTCGGTTGGTTTTGGGGAAAACGTCTCGCCGCACTCGCTCGGGAGCGGGGTGCGCTTGGAGCGGCAGGGGCTGCCGCCCCAAGCGCGGCTTTAGGCAAGGGCACAATCGCGAACGCCGACCATGCGACGAGCAGAAGAACAGCTTTCCGGTGAACCTGTTGTGACGCCTTTGCGGAATTTTTGTTGTTCCCACAACGAAAATCGGAGCTTCACGCATCCGACACGTATTCTTCACATCGCGGTGCCAACGATTCTTTGCCGCTGGCTGTAACGATTCGGCCACGCGACAAGATGGGGATCGCAACGATGTCGCTGGTCACGAGCTTCGACAATCAATCAGCTGAGCGCTTCTGGCCGCGGCCGGTGTCTCCAAAGGCGGCGCCGCCAAAATCGCGCCGTCACCGCACGCTCTGGATCTCGGATATCCATTTGGGCTCACGCGGCTGCAAAGCCGAAGCGCTCTGCGATTTCCTTAGAAGCAACGACTGCGATCTCTTGTACCTTGTCGGCGACATCGTCGATGGTTGGCAGCTATCGCAACGCTGGTACTGGCCCGAGAGCCACAAGGCGGTGATCGACGAAATCCTACGAATGTCGCAATCCGGCACGCGCGTCATTTTCATTCCCGGCAATCACGACGAAGTCTTTCGCGACTATGTCGGGTTCTGCTTCGCCGGCGTCGAACTCGCGGACGAAGCAATCCATGAGACCGCAGACGGCCGCCGCCTGCTCGTGCTCCACGGTGACCGTTTCGACGGCGTGGTCACGAACGCGCGCTGGCTCGCCAGGGCAGGGGACTGGGCCCACGCGTGGGCGGTACGCGCGAACGATTTGGTGGCAGCAGCCCGGCGCGGCCTCGGCATGCCATACTGGTCGCTATCGCGCTGGCTCAAAGACCATGTCAAGGACGCGGTCGAGTTCATCGGCCGCTTCGAAGACGCAGTCGCAGAAGAAGCGCAGCGGCGTGGCGTTGACGGTGTCGTATGCGGGCATATCCACAAAGCGGAAATTCGCCAAATCGGCGACATCATCTACTGCAACGACGGCGATTGGGTTGAAAGTTGCACCGCGCTTACCGAAGACAACGCCGGATATCTCGCGATCGTGCAGTGGAATTCGGGTTCGCTAGAAATCCCTGTGCGTAAAGCCGCTTTCGCCGACGCTGCGGAATGACGCACGCGCGAAGCGGCGGGTCTCCGATTGTGACACTTGAATCCCACAGGGGTGTGGCGGCGCCGCGTCTTGGCATCGCCGCCCACTGTGCAAAACTCCACTCACAAAAAAGAAGGACGTGGGGTGATGTACAAAGTGATCGTGAACGCGGCTGGCCGAAAGGAAGCCCACCACTTCCCCGACAAGCCCAAAGCAATGAACTGCGCCGTGCGCTTGCTGAAGACTGAAGGCGACGAGATCAAAGTCACGATTGAAGACGCGACTGGCATCATCTTCAACCATGCCGAAATCGCCCGCGCGAGCGAGGCCGTACGGCTTTAGTCGCAGCTTCCCTTCCCTGGCTTGGAGCGCTCCTTGGGCAGACCGCTCACGTTGATAGGAGCGGCAGGTAGGGGCGCTCGACAAGAGGTCAGTCTGCAAACTGAACCGTAACCGTAAGCGTGTGTTCGCAGCTGCTGCATTTGTAGTCGCGCTCTTCGCCCCATAGCCCAGGTCGAATGGCGGTAACTTGGAGCGCGCTGGCGCATTTCGAACAGAACTTGGCACCCGTGCGTGTCTTCATCTCCAGTTCGCGCGGGTCTTTGCGCGTCTGCATGGTCGTGACTTCATCGCCCGCTAGGAAGATGCCTTGAAACCAACGGAGGAGGTGACGCATAGCTGGACATAGTCTCTTCAGTCTGACCGTTCGGCCGGCCCGCTTCTCAAGGCGGCGAGCCTTCCTAGTTCTTAGGAGGGCGGCACAACATGCGCCGCCCGCCAATTTGATCGTGAAACCGCGCTCTTAGAATTTTGCCTTGAGTTGCACCTGGAACGCTTGCGGCGAGCCCACCTGATAGCGAACCGTCGAGCCTGCGCGCAGGCTGACAGCGGCCGTCGGGTCAATGTCCACCGGTTCCGCGTTCAGTGTGCTGGAGATGTTGCCCAGCCACTCTTCGTCGAACAGGTTCGACGCGTTGAACTGCAGGATCACATTCTCCAAACCAAGCGCGGTGAAGTCGTAGGCGATGTCGGCGTCGAACAACGTGTAGGACGGGGAGACCTGGTCGTTCATGTCGGTTGAAAAGCGGTCGCCAACATATTTGCCCTGGAAGCCGAGGACTAAGCCTTCAACCGGCGCGTACTGAATGCGACCGCCGAACGTCCAGTCGGGCGTCTCGACCAGCGCTTTTCCCTTGGTCGGGAAGTAGAGCGTTCCACCAAGATTGGCCGCTTGGTTGTTTCGCAGTTCTGAGTCGATATATGAGGCCGAAACGTAGAGGCCCAGTTCGCTCACCGGCCGCCAGCCGATTTCCGCGTCGACGCCTTGCAGGATCACTTTGCCCACGTTGCGATCGACGTTCGTGCCGCTCACCGGATCAAATGACGTCACGATGCGGTTCTGGAACTCATTGTACCACAAGGCGGCGGATGCGGTGACGGTCTCACCCTGGATGCGATAGCCCACGTCATAGGCCTTGGTCTTTTCGGGCTGAACGCCCGGCAGTGTGACGGTGTCAATGCCGGCGGTTTCCACGCCCGGCGTCGCCGGAGCGCAAGTTTCGCAAATCACGAAGTAGAGGTTGTCAGTTCGTGGTGCGGATAGCCCTTCGGCGAAGCTTGCGTAGATGATGTTCCCCTCGAACACTTCGAAGCTGACCCCAACGTTCGGCAGAACCGCATCGTACTCGAACGTGGCGTCGAAGGGTCTGGCGTAGTTCGTCGCCCCGCCACCGGCAAGCGTGCCGATCCCGTCGCCGTCGGCGTCGGTGAACGGTTCGGTGGAGCAGCGCACGTTGCTGGAAGCCAATTGCGTGAAGCAGAGCTGGTTCAATTCGCGCTTGAAGAACGGCGCCCGCAAGCCAACGTCCACCAGCAAGCGGTCTTCGAAGAACCGTCCGGTATAGCTTGCCGAAAACTGATCTAGGATGGCATTGGAGATACGATCGCGACCCCGCAGGAAGCTGCCGTCCGTTCCGAACACGCGCGCGTTCGAATGATCGAGACCGCCGAAGATGTCCACGGGATCGCCGTTGGCGAGCAGCTTGCTGAACGCACCCGTTTGGCGATGACGCCCGTAGTCCTTGGTGTAGGCGACGCGAACGTTGCTGCTTTCGTCGATGTCGTAAATCAGCGACGTGGTCAGTCCGTAGCGGCTGGTGTTGGTATTGTTCGGCGTGTAGAGGCGCACAGTGTCAAGCGTGTCGCCGTCGCCGCTCAAGTCGACGCCACCACCGCCCGGCGCAAGCCTGCGATCGGTTTCACTGACCGTGTTCGTTCCGCCGCCGTTCGCTTTGACATATTGCCAGGTGGGGTCGACCGTCAGGCGAAAGTTGTCGGAGAGCTGAAAACTGCCTTGAGCACGGATGTTGCCCGTGTTCGAGGGATTGATACGCAGATTGTAGAAGTTCGTGCAGCTTGATGGGTTGGCGAGATTGTTGGTGTCAGCGCCGCTACCGTCGCTTTGCGCACCGGCGCCGAACGTGGCGCGGGTACAGGTCGCGAAATTGTCAAAGCCGGTGCCGAACGTGGGGATATCGCCCGGCAGCGACGGCAATAAGCCGTTCGCGTTCAAAAGGCTCAGCGTGCGGTAGAAGTTATTCCGGTTTTCGTTGTAGTGGCCGATGACGCTGATGAAGCTATCCTCGCCGATCTTCTGGTAGATACGAGCGTTGCCCTGTTGCTTTTGCAGTTCGCCCGGACCCTTGAACTTATCGTATTGCTGGAACGAGTAGCCCGCGAAGGAACTGACGCCCCGGTACTCGCCAAGGTCGATGATCGCGGCGATACGCCGATAGTCGAACGAGCCGGCGGAGCCGGTTGCCGTTAGCGTAAAGTCTTCGTAGGGTTTGCGCGTTACGAGGTTGATCGTGCCGCCGACCGCTGAGGCTGTAGGGCTGTCGACGTCCGTCGTTCCTGTGTTCACCGTCGCGCGCGACAGGTACTCGGGATCCACCATCTGGTTCGTGAAGATGGCGTAGTTGCCGGTATCGTTGAGCGGCGTACCGTCAACCGTGAGCGACACGCGATTGCCGTCAAAGCCGCGAACGCGCACGTTGCCGCCGCTCGATCCGTAAGGATCGGAGTTCGTGAAGTTCACGCCGGGCGCCAAGTTCAGGCTTTGAAACACGGTTTGGCCACCGGGCTGTGTTTTCAGGTAATCTTGGGTGACCGTCGAACGGGTTTTTGGGCGCTGCTCCTTGACGATTTGGCCATTGGTGCCTTTGCGCTCACCCGTGACCGTAACCTTCTCGACCTTTTCGACCTCTTGTGTGCCGGTCGACTGTGCATATGCAGGTGCCGTTAGCGCCAGAAGCGCCAAGGTCGACACAGAACACGCAAACATACCCCTCAAGAAACGCATATCGCCCCCGCGATTTGATTAGAAAAAAACAACCGGACGGAACGTCCGGCCCCCGTGGAAGACAAAGCGCGATGGAGATTTAACTTCCGCGACTGTTACGTGACGCATGCGTGACGAAAGCGGCACGAACCGCTTTGTGTTGCGCGCTGGCTTCACACGGTTTGGGCGAGTGGCTCTGTGAAGGTTCTCTTACAGTTTTGATTCAGTGCGACACACCTTGCGTTGTCGAACACTCCGCGTAGTTTGCGAGCCGCAAAAAGACCCGAGGCTAGTCCATGACAGACGCATTTCGTTCGAGCCGCCGCGACTTGTTGCGGCGTGCGGGTGCACTCGCCGCGCTTTCGATCGCTGGCGCTACCGTTCGCGCAAGCCAAGGGTTCGCGGCGGCGCGGCCGAAGTTCGGCAGCTATCCGTTTTCGCTCGGTGTCGCATCGGGCGATCCGGTGGGCGACGGCTTCGTCATTTGGACACGGCTTGCGCCCGATCCTTTTGACCGGTTGTCGGTTGGCGAGGAAATCGTGCCCGTCATCTGGGAGGTGGCGAGCGATGCACGAATGCAGAAAATCGTGCGGCGCGGCACAAAGCTTGCGACACGCGACCTCGCACACGCAGTGCATGTAGAGGTGCGCGGTCTACCGCCTGGGCGGCCCTATTGGTATCGGTTCCGGGTTGCCGGATCGGACGCGAGCGCGATCGGCCAAGCGTGGACGGCGCCGGAGCTCGGCGCGCCACTCGACCGGTTTCGCTTCGCCGTCGCCTCGTGCCAGCACTTCGAGCAAGGCTACTTCACGGCGTACGACTATATGGTCAAGGATGCGCCGCAGCTGATCCTGCATCTGGGCGACTACATCTACGAATCCTCATGGGGCGATCCCGTGCGGCGGCACGACGGCCCCGAGCCCGTTACGCTTGACGAATATCGAGACCGGCATGCGCTCTACAAGACAGACGCCGCACTGCAACGCGCGCACGCGCATTGTCCTTGGCTCGTCACGTGGGACGATCACGAAGTGGACAACGACTATCAGGCGCTCGAGTCGGAGGATTGGCAGGCACCGGCGGCGTTCGTGAAGCGCCGCGCCGCGGCGTTTCAGGCGTACTATGAGCACATGCCGCTGCGCCGGATTGCAGTGCCGCGCGTAGAGGAGATGCGGCTCTATCAGCGCTCGGTGTTCGGCGACCTCGTCAACATCGCGATGCTCGACAATCGCCAGTATCGTTCGCCCGCGGCGTGCCGGTCGAAAGAGGACGGTGGCGGACAAGTTGTGACGGCGGCATGCAAGGAGTTGTTCGAAAGCGGGCGCACGATGCTCGGCGACGAACAGGAACGTTGGCTGACCGGCGGCTTCGCGCGCTCGAAGGCGATTTGGAACGTTATCGGTAATGGCGAGATGTTCTCACGGCTGCATCAGAAGACGTCCCAGGGTGAAGAAGGCTGGTGGACCGACGATTGGAACGGATTCCCAAGCGCTCGCGAGCGCGTGATCACCGCACTCGCACGCTCAAAGATGCCCAACCCTGTGTTCGTGACCGGCGACATCCACTCGTTCTGGGTCAACGACGTGAAGGAGGATTTTCGCAATCCGTCTTCGCCTTCAGTGGCGACGGAACTTGTTGGAACCTCGATCACCTCAGCGGGCGTTCCTTATGATCAGTTTGCTGCGCTCCTACCCGGCAATCCGCACGTAAAGTTCTTCGAAAGCCGCAAACGCGGCTATCTTCTGTGTGACGCCAGCCGCAAGACGATGACCACCGACCTTCGTATCGTGGAAAACGTTCGCGACCCCAAGACGCCCGACGGCTCCGCCGGCCGGTTCGCTATCGAAGCGGGCCGCCCGGGCGCGGTCGTGGCCTAGCGGACTCAAGGGTCCTGTCAACCCTTGCCGCAGGCTTACGGCCGAACGCCCCGTCAATGTCGATGTGAGTTTGAAATCGGCCGTCCCATTTCGGTCGGCTCGGTTGCGGAGCAGCAGGGTGCACCCCATATTCGGTCCATGGAGAAGCTCAGCCCGACCGTCAAGATCATCGCAGAGATCGTGCTGGCCGCCGCCGCCTTCGGTGGCTTGTTTTGGCTCCTGTTCGGGCAGTCCTGAAAGCCCGTAAGCTAGGCTTCGCCGTCTTCCGCGGACTGTTCATTCCAATGAACCCAGACGCGGTCATCGCGATCCGGGACAAGCTCAATGGGTTCGCGTTCGAAGACGTGTAGGGCTACCCATGGAGACGGAACATCATAGGCGGTGCGCGAAGCGCCTTGGATGCTGTTTATCTGCTCAGGACATCCTCGCCGAGTATGTGAAGAGTGAATGCACCGGCGATCAACGGGCTTCACCATGATCCCGGCTGGTTGGCGCTGTTGTTCACTGGACCAAGCAATGCCTAGCAATCAGTTGTTGAGCGTAGTCGACGCGACGTAGTGCTTGGCAATCGCCTGCAGCGCAGCGACTTCGTTCGGAAACACTTTATCGAGCTTCACGAAGTCGCTCATCCGCCCGCGGCGCACGGAACGCAAGATCGACGCTTCGACACCGCCGTCGGCACGCTTGATCATGCCGGCATCGCGCCATTCGTCATCTGCGACGAAGCCCTCGTCCGTGCGGTGGGCGAGGTGGGTCTTCACGGGGGCTTTGTCGCCGAACGCGGCGTTGTCGAGCGCGAACTCGCGGAATGTGCCGTTGCCTTCGTCTTTCGAGCAGATGATCATGTGTTCTCGGCTTCCTAGTTTTCTTGTTCTTCCCACCAGCTCGCGGGAGTTCATCTCCCGCTGAGCCCATCCTTGGCTTGAGGCTCAGCTGCAGCCGGTCGTCGTTCCGCAGCTGTCGCACTTCAAGCACGTGCCGTTGCGCACCAGCGTGAAGTTCCCGCAGTTCCCGCACGCATCGCCCTCGTAGCCCTTGATGCGGGCTTCGGCCATCTTGCGCGCACGCAAGTGAGCGGTCGAAACCGTCACCTCGCGCTCCACGATCTCAATCTGTTGCGCGACCGGGTTGGCGAGAGCGCGGCGTGCCTGCGCGTCCAGCGCAAGTTCGCTCGCCGTCGCCAGCATCATCTGCGCCGGATCGAGCTTCACGGCGGCGCCACCTTCGACGACCATGAGCTGTTGCGGCATCTGACCGCGCACGAGACCGGCCGACACGATCCGCGCGGTGTTCTGCGCCGGTGTTGCAGGACGCTTGCCTTCGCTGTCGCCGCCGCCGATCTCGCTGTCGCCGGGAATGACGTGCGCCAAGTCGTGACGGCCGAGATACGACACCGCCAGTTCACGGAACACGTAGTCCAGGATCGACGTTGCGTTCTTGATCGCCTCGTTGCCCGTCACCATACCGGCCGGTTCGAAGCGCGTGAATGTGAACGCTTCCACGAACTCGTCCAGCGGCACGCCGTATTGTAGCCCAATCGAAATCGCGATCGCGAAATTGTTCATCAAGCTGCGGAAGGCAGCGCCCTCCTTGTGCATGTCGATGAAGATCTCGCCGATCCGGCCGTCGTCGTACTCACCGGTGCGCAGGTAAACCTTGTGCCCGCCGACGGTCGCCTTTTGCGTATAGCCCTTGCGGCGATGCGGCAGCTTCTCGCGGTCGCGCTTCGTGATTTCGATCACACGCTCGACGACGCGTTCGGCCAGCGCTTGCGCGCGTGCGCCTTGCGCCATTTCGGGCAACGCGTCGACGAGGTCGTCCTCCTCATCGTCGGTCGCCAACAGCGAGGACGCGAGCGGCTGCGAGAGTTTCGACCCGTCGCGATAGAGCGCGTTCGCTTTCAACGCCAGCTTCCACGACTTCATGTAGGCGTCGGCGCAATCCTTCACCGTCGCCGCCATCGGCATGTTGATCGTCTTCGAGATCGCGCCCGAAATGAACGGCTGTGCCGCCGCCAGCATCAAGATGTGGCTGTCGACCGACAACGCGCGTTTGCCGAGCTTGCCGCACGGGTTTGCGCAATCGAACACCGCCAGATGCTCGTCCTTCAGGTGCGGCGCACCCTCCAGCGTCATCGCCCCGCAGCAATAGAGGTTCGCCGAGTCGACTTCGGCCTTCGTGAAGCCGATCTCGAGCAGCAGGTTGAAGTCCGGCGCATCCAAACGCTCCGGCGCGAGGTTCAGCGTCTTCCTGCAGAACTCTTCGCCCAGTGTCCAACGGTTGAACACGAACGAGATGTCGAACGCAGTCGCTAGCGATGCCTCGACCGCCTCGAGCTCCTTGTCCGTGAACCCCTTCAGCTTCAGCCACTCGTGGTTCACGCCAGGCGCGCCTTTCAACGTGCCGCGGCCGACCGCGTAGTTGATGATCGCGTCCGTCTGCTCCGGCCGGTAGCCCAGCACGCGCAACGCCTCCGGCACCGACTGGTTGATGATCTTAAAGTAACCGCCGCCGGCCAGCTTCTTGAACTTAACCAGCGCGAAGTCGGGCTCGATGCCCGTCGTGTCGCAATCCATCACGAGGCCGATCGTGCCGGTCGGCGCGATCACCGTCGTCTGCGCATTGCGATAGCCGTAGAGAGCGCCTTGCGCCAACGCCTCGTCCCACGATCCGCGTGCGCGGTCGATAAGTCCCTCATAGCCGGTCGCCGGCATCTCGATCGCGTTCAGCGGCACGGGCTTGATCGACAGCTTCTCATAGCCGTCGACCGCGCCATGTGCCGCGCGGCGATGATTGCGGATCACGCGCAGCATCTGGTCCGCGTTTTTGGCGTAGCCTTTGAACGCGCCAAGCTCGCGCGCCATCGCAGCCGACGTGGCGTAGGAAGCGCCCGTCATCAGCGCCGCCAAGGCACCCGCAACTGCGCGGCCTTGCTGCGAGTCGTAGGAAATGCCTGACGTCATGAGCAGGCCGCCGATATTGGCGTAGCCGAGGCCAAGCGTGCGGTACTCGTAGGACAGCTGCGCAATTTCCTTCGACGGGAACTGCGCCATCATCACCGAGATTTCGAGCACGATCGTCCAAAGCCGGACCGCATGCTCATAGGCCGCTACGTCGAACACCTTGCGCCCGTCAGGACCATCCTTGCGGAACGCCATCAGGTTCAGCGAGGCGAGGTTGCACGCCGTATCGTCGAGAAACATGTACTCCGAGCAAGGGTTTGACGCGCGAATCTGGCCGGAGTTCGGGCAGGTGTGCCAATCGTTGATCGTCGTGTGGAACTGCAAGCCGGGGTCCGCGCACTGCCACGCGGCTTCGGAGATTTTGCCCCACAGGTCGCGCGCCTTCACGGTCTTGTGCGTTTTGCCGTCGATGCGGCGTGCCAGCTGCCAGTCCGCGTCTTGTTCGACCGCACGCAAGAAATCGTCCGTCACGCGCACGGTGTTGTTCGAGTTCTGGCCGGAGACAGTGTAGTAGGCCTCACCGTCCCAATCCGTGTCCAGGACCGGAATGTCGATCGATGTGTAGCCCTGGCGCGCGAACTGAACCGCACGCTGAACCGCGTTGTCCGGAATCTGCACCTTGCGGGCGGCTTTGATTTCGCGCTTCAAGGCCGGGTTCTGCAGCGGATCGAAGCAAGCATCGCCGTCCGCCGAGCAATTCACGCACGCCTTGATGATCAAGTTCAGGTGCTTATTGAGCAGGCGCGAACCAGCGACGAGAGCTGCCACCTTCTGCTCTTCCAGAACCTTCCAATCGATGAAGGCTTCGATGTCCGGGTGGTCGGCGTCAACGATGACCATCTTCGCTGCGCGCCGCGTCGTGCCGCCCGACTTGATCGCGCCGGCCGCACGGTCGCCGATCTTAAGGAAGCTCATCAAGCCCGATGACTTGCCGCCGCCCGACAGCTTTTCGTTCACGCCGCGCAGAGCGGAGAAGTTCGAACCCGTGCCCGAGCCGTATTTGAACAAACGCGCCTCACGAACCCAAAGGTCCATGATCCCGCCTTCGTTCACGAGATCGTCCTTGATCCCTTGAATGAAGCACGCGTGCGGCTGCGGATGCTCGTATGAGCTGGCCGAAGCCGTGAGCTCGCCGGTCCAGTGATCGACATAGTGGTGGCCTTGAGCAGGACCATCGATGCCGTAGGCCCAATGCAGGCCGGTGTTAAACCACTGTGGGCTGTTCGGCGCCGCCATCTGCGCGGCCAGCATGTAACGCATCTCGTCGAAGAACGCGCGGGCATCGCTCTCTTCGTCGAAATAGCCGCCCTTCCAACCCCAATAGGTCCACGTGCCGGCGAGACGGTCGAACACCTGACGTGCGCTCGACTCGCCGACGGCCTTCGGTTCGTCCTTCAGCTTCTTCAGCGCCGCCTCGTCCGGCGCCATGCGCCACAACCATTCCGGCACCTTGTCCTCTGCAACAGGCTTCAGCTTTGCCGCGATACCCGCTTTACGAAAATACTTCTGCGCCAGCACGTCGGACGCAACTTGGCTCCAACGCTCCGGCACTTCGATGTTCTCTTGGCGGAAGACGACCGAACCGTCCGGATTGCGGATCTCGCTCGCTGTCGTGCGGAACGAAATGCTCTGGTAAGCCGATTGTCCGTCAACGGTGAAGACGCGGTCGATGCGCATGCGTGAAGCCCCTCTTGAGTGCCCTTGGGTGACGACTGTTCCCTGAGGGCCGTGATGGGTTCGGAGCTTCTTGGGACCTACATCCGCGCGCTTCACCAAAGTCCCCCGCGCGGGTCAGTCCCTGGTGCCCAAAAATCTTGGCTAACAGGGACCCCTATCTAGTACCTACATTTTGATCGCCGCAACAGATTTAGTGTTAACAGGCGTTAGCAAATACCAGATTTAGTAGGTGTGCGGAATCCTTTCTGTGGACATCGATTTCGATGCCGCAATGCCCAGAACGGGCCACAGGATGCCCACAGAAGAGGGCACATATACCAAGCAAAAACCCGCCGGTGGCCGCACTCGCAAGCGCGATCCGATCCACGAAGGAACCGGACTTCCACGCGGAAGCATGCACCGATTCTAGGGAGCGTAGAAAAGGCAATTCGAGTGTGCCGGAGATTCGGCGGGAATCCGCGGCCTAAGGGCCAAACATCTTGTTGCTGATTCCGCAAAGTGCCTTCGGAATCGCGCCCATGCCCTTCAGCGTGAGAGACGGATCCATCGCAGCTTGCGCAAGACACACGGCAAGCTTGTCGACCGGCACGCCGTCGTTGCTCGCAAGCACGGCGACGGAAACCCACCCATTCGTCGACGCGTTGAAGTAGATGCCGTCATACGACGTGAAGCCGGGGATGATCCCACTGTGATTGAACCAGATATGGGTTGGCGTCGTCGTGGTCACCCAGCCCATCGCATAGGTGTCGCCCGGGGGTGGCGCTACCATCGTCACGCGTGACGTTTTGCTGAAGAGTTTGTCCTTCATAAGCGCCGTATGCCACTTCAGCAGGTCCGTCACGGTCGACACGACATCGCCTGCGCCGCGGGGCCAGTCCGGCTTGTTGAGCAGCGATTTGGTCGTGTCGAACGGCGGTTGTGCCAGTTGAACGCCCGTAGGCGGCGCACCGATAAAGCCCGACTTCGACATGCCGGCGGGCTGAAACACGTACAGCTTCATCGCATCGCGGTAGTCGGCAACGCCACCAAGTTTTTCGATCATCAGCGAAGCCAGATAGTAGTTCGTATTGTTGTAGGCGTGCTTTTCGCCCGGTGCTGGCAGCGCCGCCGCCGGAAACTGGCGCAACAGCGAATACACATAGCCACGCAGCCTTTGGCGCTCGATCGGTGCCGTGCCATCCGGCACGTTGGCCGCACCCGCCGGTGGCTTCGTGTAAGTCGCGTAGCCCGTACGCTGGTTTAAAAGATTGCGGATCGTCTCCGCGCCGGACTTTGAGAACGGAAAACTGTCCTGCAGCGTGTCCTTGACCTTCGTCTCAAGCGAAAAGGTGTTGCCGCCCTTTTTCTCGATCAGCGCTAGCATCGTGGCGGCAGTCAGTTGCTTTGTCAGCGAGCCCAGTTGATAGCCGGTATGCGCAGTCGCCGGCGTTCCTGAAAACGCCACGCCCGCGCCGCTCGTGAAGACCGGGTTGCCGTTGACCGAAACCCCAACCGAAATGCCAGGCGTTTGCCCGGCGGATGTGCCGACAAGCGCCTGCATGCGCGCAGTTGCCAGGGTCGTTTTCTCGGGCGACCAAGCCTCGGCGCTGGCAGTTGCAGCAAAGAACGCAGCAAGCACGGCGGCAAAGAGCAACGAACCACGTAGCATCGGTTTTCCCCGTTTTGGATCGCCCACGCGTAGCACGCGATCGCTGCAACGGCCTCGTGAAACCGCCTGTTTCGAGGTCGCGGTCACAACGCCGGGATAAGCCCACGGCAGGGGGCGACAAGGCGCGCAGAAACGGCATAATGCGGATTCTCAAAGCCTTATCTGAGCCGCATTTCTGATGTCAGTCGCGCTTGGATACGAAAGCACCGGACCAGGAGTGATTGATGCAGGAGTGGCGTTTGTTCGGCCGCGGGTTGTTTGCGGCCTCTTTCTTCGTGCTTTTCCTCCTTGTCCTAGCTCCCGCCGATGCCCGCGGGATTTGGCCCCACGAAGGGTCCGACCTCAAACCCGATGCCACGATCAAGTTCGGCGTGCTGCCGAACGGCATGCGCTATGCAATTAAGCCGAACCGCAACCCCGAAGGCACGGTAACGCTAAAACTGCGCGTCGCTGCGGGCTCGCTGCACGAGAACGAGAACGAGCGCGGCGTCGCGCACTTCCTCGAGCACATGGCGTTCAACGGCTCACAGAACTACCCCGAAGGCGAGATGTTCCGCGCCCTGCAGCGCATGGGCATTCAAATCGGCGCGAACGCGAACGCGGCGACCGATTTCGACAACACGTCGTTCACGATCTCGCTGCCCAGCGTTCGTCCTGCAACGCTCGACGCCGGCTTCAACATCATGCGCGAGATGGGCGACCGCCTCACGCTGTCGGAGCAGGCGATCAAAAACGAACGCGGCGTGATACTCTCCGAGGAACGCTCGCGCGACACGCCAAGCCAGCGCGCGAACGAAGGGCAGATACGTCTTCTGTTCGCGGGCCAAAAGTACCCGACGCGCTTCCCGATCGGGGACACGAACTTCATCCGCAAGGCCGGTCCCGCAGAGCTGCGCAGCTTCTATGAGCGCCACTATAGGCCCGAGCGCTCGCTTCTCGTCGTCTCGGGCGACGTGAACCCGGTACTTATCGAAGCCAAGATCGCCGCCGTCTTCGGGTCGTGGAAGCAAGCCGGTCCGCTGCCGGCCGAAGACTTCGGTAAGCCGAAGCAGCGCGGTCTCGAAGTCGCGCAGTCGATTCAGCCGGGCCTCGACGAGAGTATTGTGTTGAGTTGGGTGGCGCCGGAAGAAACCCGCGGCGACTCGACAGCGCGCCGCCGTGAAATTCACGCTCGCCTGGTCGCGTTCACGGTTTTGAACCGCCGTCTGAGCAAACTCGCGCGTCTGGCCGACGCGCCGTTCATCGAAGCTCATGTCGGCCGCGAACAGATCGGCGGGGCAGGGGTCGTGAACTCACTCCAGATCCGTACGAAAGCGGGCGCCTGGCAAAAGGGATTGGCCGCCGCAGAGCAGGAGTTGCGCCGCGCGCTCGTTCACGGATTGCAGCAAGCCGAAGTCGACCGCGAGGCGCTGGAGCAGCAATCGCCCTACAAGCTCGTCGCCGCGAACGAAAACACGCGCTCCAACGCCGACGTCGCCGACCTAATCATGGGTTCCCTCGAAGCGAACCGCGTGCCGACGGACGCGAAAACCGACCTCGCGCTCTACAGTGCCAGCATCAAGGGCTTGAAGGCGCAGACGGCAACGCAGGTGTTGAAAGCTTCGATGGGGAACGGCGCGCCGCCGCTGATCTTCTTCACGAGCTCGCAAGCACCCGCCGGCGGAACCGATTCGATCCGTACAGCCCACCTCGCCAGCACGAAAGTGCCTGTCGCGGCTCCGCCCGCAAGCACGATCAAAGAGTTCAGCTACCGCGACTTCGGCCCCAAAGGC
>JABFRX010000293.1 GCA_013140995.1 Alphaproteobacteria bacterium
TGACCATGTCGGGGACCGCATCGCCCAGCATCTCGTCGAGCGGCACGATCGTCGCAACCACCGACCCCGCGGCAGCATCGGCAGGCAGCAGCGTGCTGTGCGAAGAATTGTGGGCAACGGAAAGCGTACCAAGCCCACGCTCCGCGCCTGCCGCGCGCTCGTCAACCTTGACGATCGCCTGAAGCCCATTCGCATTCACCGTCGCCCGCAACGCGTTCGCGGCGGCAGGCGCAGGCTCAACCGCAACCACCCTGCCCGAAGGCCCGACGATGCGCGCCGCCAGCACCGAGAACAAACCCACATTCGCGCCGACATCGACAAACGTGCTGCCCGGCTTCAAATGCTTCTCGACCGCCTTGATCGTGCCCTGTTCCGGCAGCACACCGTCGGCGAGCGATCCGATCGTCGCCAAATCGTCCGCGGGCACCGCGAGGAAGCCCAGCGGATTTCGGCACATCACAAGCCCCTGCGCGGGTAGCGGGATCACGTTGCGCGATTGCAAGAACTCAAGCTTCTTCGCCGTCCGCTCCGCCGCCGCCTGACCGCGCTGCGCCTCTTCCGAAAGCATGCGCCGCGCGCTTTGAATGCTGCTCGCCGTGCCCCCCTCGACGAACGCGTGGATCTGCTCGGCGGAGGGCAGGGCGCCGAGCCGCTCGTGCAGCCCCGCCGTCTGCTCGGCCAGCACCTGATGCACCTTCTGCAAACCGTCCGCCAAATGCGATCGCGTCGTCTGCAGCTGCTGCACGACGGCACCGCCACCCAGCAGCGCATCGATCTGCGCGACCGACGGCAACGCCGCCAGCCGCTCGTGCAAACCCGCCGTCGCATCCGCAAACGCTTGGCGAACCTTCTCAGTCGCGTCCGCCGTATGCGCCCGCGTCGCAGCAGTCTCCTGCACAACCGTCCCGCTGACCAGCGCATGCACCGCGGCCGCCGAAGGCAACGCCGCAATGCGGCTGCGCACATCGGCCGTCGCTTCGGCAACCTGCGCTTTCACCGCGGCAAGGTCCTGCCCCACACGATCGCCGATCAGCGCCTGCAGCTGCTCTGCCGACGGCAACGTGGCCAGCCGCTCGTGCAGTCCCGCCGTCACCTCGCCGAGCGCATCGCGCACCTTCGCGATGTCGCGCGCGAGTTCCTGCCGCACGGAAGCAACCTCGTCCACCACCATGCCCCCGCCGATCAGCGTGTGAACGTGCTCGGTCGACGGCATCGTCGCCAGCCGTTCGTGCACGCCGGCCGTGTTCGCGGCGAGCGCATCGTACACGCGCCGGATTTCTTCGCTTAACTGAGCTTGCGTAGATGCAAGCGCGTGCGTAGGCGCACTTTGTCCGATCAGCGTCTGAACCTGCTCCGTCGACGGCAGGCTCGCCAGCCGCGCGCGCGTGCTCGAAGCTTCTTGTGCAAGCGTCAACTGAACCTGGCGAACGCCATCAGCGAACTCTGCGCGCACCGAGCCCACATCTTGCCGCACAGCGTGAGTGTCCTGCGCGATCTCGGTGAGGCGGCCAAGCGTCGTTTCCAGCCGCACGAACATATCCGTCTGCCGGTCGAGCAGCTTCAGCAGAGCGCCCTGATCGCGCGCGATGTCGCCGATCTGCGCGCTGATGATTTCGATCGCCGCCCCGTGCACTTGCGCGCGTCCGTCGAGGTTGCGCAGGTGCTGCCCGACCGGTCCCTGATCGACGAGGCTCGCCGTCTGCACCGGCCCCCACGTCCACGGCGCGGTCATCCACCGCCACATGCGTCCCGCACCCGTTCGGGCAGTCTCCATCGCCTTACGGCCGGGGGTAAGCGGGTCTTGCCGAGGGCTGTCGAGAGCCATGTTTTCACCTGTGCGATCGCAATTCGCGTAGCAAAACACAGAACTTCGCACCAGCAAACGGCGGTTGGGTCGCCAAGCTTTCAACAGGCGCCACGAGCGCCAACGCACACCACAACGTGCGCAAAGTGCTGGCGCTGCCGTCAGGCACGAAAAAGGCCGCCGGAAAAACCGGCGGCCCCCAATCTGAATAGTGCGAATGGTTTAGCCAGGCGGATAGTAGATCGGCTGCCCGCAGCTCGTCACCGGCGGCACATAGAGCGCATTGCCTGTCAAGATCGGCTGCTGCACAACTTGGCACGCGGACTCGACCGCATTCAGAAGATCGAACAGCGCGCTGTCCGGATCCTGTTTGCGGTGGCGGTCCTTCAGGCTCGCATCTTGGCCGATGTAGTACGTGATGCCGCCCATGACGCTGTCATAGTCGTTGTCGCCGATGGCGATATCGCCGCGCAGCGCGAGGCCGGGCAGCGACGAACCGGAACCGACCAACCACTCAGCCGAGAACTGCGTGATCGCGACGTCGTCGTCGAACGCCACGCCGCCAGAAAGCGCAAAGTCGTTGTCCAGGTACCAGCGCACCTGCGCCTCGCCGAACCACGAGTCGTCGATGAAGCTGTCGCCGAACTGATAACCCGTGTTCGCCGAGAACGTCAGCTTTTCGAGATAGTATTCGCCTTCGACGCCGATGCGGCCGACATCGGTATCGGCGACGCCCTCCGCGTGCGCCCAGGCGCCGAACCCGCCGAGCAAGTACATCGACGGATCGCGCGTGAACACGTGCCCGGCGAGGCCGTAACCCGTGTCGCCGTTGACGCCGAATACGCCGCCTTCGCCCTGAACGCCCCACGCATGCGCGATCGGCGCCGTGACTTGCACGAGGCCAAGCCACGCATCTTCGTCATCCACGTGTCCGCCTTGCGCCGTGACCTTGAAGTTCAACGCCGACACCGCGGGATCACCGGCAAGCGCCGGCGAGACCGCACCAACCGCCGCAACAACGGCGGCCGCAGCCCAAGCGGGCCGCACCAACTTTCCAAATCGCATGCCAAGTCCCTCAAAATTACTACGCCGGCAACGCATCCGGCCTGATGAGCCCAAGTCTTCTTGTTGTTGACACCCCGACTCACGCACTTCAACCAACGATAGGTGGCCTCGAAATGGTTTCCGAGTGGTGTAAACGCATCAGCGGCAAGCGTTGAAAACACAAACGAGGCGCACCGCAATGGAGGCGCGTGACACAGTCACCGAGCAATGAGAGGAACAAAAAAACCCTGGGCCCGCGGGCGCTGTGCCCGCCGAAGCCCTTGGCGAAGGCGGGTCCTCGCCTGCTCTTACTGAGCGTCCGCGAGCGCAAGAGTCCTTACGTGATGAAGTGGACGGCCTCCGCTTCCGGCATCTAGGTGCCATAGTGTGGTTGTTGCAAAGCCACGCAAGGAGAGCCGTCCATGGGCAAGATTATCACAATCGGTTTGGACATTGCGAAGAAC
>JABFRX010000033.1 GCA_013140995.1 Alphaproteobacteria bacterium
ATCCTTTGCTTGTTGGTTGTGACTTTATGCGTCGACGCGCGCGCCAGCCTCGCGCCGCGGCGGCGGCGCGCCGGCGCAGGCCTGCGTGGTAAGCAATGCCAGGTCGACGATCTGGATGTCGGTCAGCTCGCGCGCGCTATCGCCAAACAGATCGAGCCCCTTCGCCTCGAACGCGCTGCGTGCGTTATCCGGCGCGATTTGCACTTCACCCTTTTGCAGTCGCTCCCCCAGCGCGAGCTGCATCGTCAGCGATAGCGTGGCGAGGACGTGCAGCGCAGGCACAAACAAGCTGCCCGCTATCAGCTGAACAGGGATCGGCTCGCCGGCGGCGTCGCGAAACACAATGCGCGCCTTCGCCACGAAAGAGGCCTGCGCTTCGGCGGGATCTCCCTGCATGATCTTCCATGCTTCGGGTGCGTTTTCGTTTTGCATTTCGCTGCTCCAGCTTCGATGTTTCGGCGAACGTCGTTCGCTGAAACTCCGGTACGTTCACCCGGCCAGGGCAGTGGGGATGATACCCTGGCCGGGTTTGCTGCAACGGAGAGACCTGCAAGGGAAACTCCGCGCGCATTAGGTTCTGACTACGTGCTGACCTTCAGCAGCTTGATGCAGTCCGTGTTCGCGACGTCGCCGCCAACCCGCTTGTATGCGTAGAAGTTCACCGACGGCCGGGATGTGTATGGGTCTCGCAACATCTTGATGCCGGGACGATCGACGATGCAGTAGCCGAGCGACCAGTTGCCAAATGCGATCGGATATGTGCCGGCGCCGACGTTCGGCATGTTCTCGTCCAACTCGACGGGGAAGCCGAGCAGCGATGGCGGTTGGCCTTCGATGATGCTGTCCGCCCAAACAAATTGAGCTTGCGCATCCTTGAATTTGCGAACGGTCGCGGCGGTCGTGCTGTTCATCAGCCATCTGACGTTGCCGCTCTGCTTGTAGGGCGAGCGCAACGCGTAGACCATGTCGACGAGGCAATCCGCTGGGCTGACCCCGGTGGCTGCGACCGGTGCTAAGAACGCGGTCGCGTGCCCGGTGACGACGTGCTGCAGCTCGTTGTTCGAGCGTGTGCCGTCCGCCGTAGCCGCGGTCGCGTACTGAAGAAAGCCCTTTGGCCTGGCAACGCCATCGCCATTGACGAACGCAGACCCTTCGGAGCGCCCGAATTTGTCCGTGATCTTCAGGTCAATCCAACTGCCGATGTCGTACATGCTGTCGTCCAACAGGCGCTGTGTGACCTGCTGGTTCGCGTAGATTTCGCGCAGTGGAATGCGAATCTTGCCGATCTGCGCGGTGCTGGTTGCTGTCCGGCCCTGCGATTCGCCGACCCATACCGCGTCGACGTCGTTTGGATCCGTGATTTCCTCGAACGCGTCGCCGCTCTGGATCGTTTCGATGCGGGCCAAGCGCCTCATAGGCGACTGATCGAACAAGCGGCTGATCATCGCGAGCGACATGAACGGTAGCACGGTGTAGCCACCGTCCGGGTCGGAGCCCACGCTCATGGACTTCATCCCCGCCTCGTCGCCCGTGCGAACGAAGTTGGCGAGCGCCTTATGCTCTTTGGCGAGCTCGCCCTTATCAACCCCGCCGGCGGCAGCGGTACCAATGCCTAGCCGGTTGATCCGCATCTCGAGCGCCTCACGCTCTTTGCGCTCGTCGTCTAGGATTTTGCGAACGGTAACGAAGCCGTCCTCCAGCACATTCTTAAGTTCATCAAAGTCCATGGTTCACAATCTCTCTATATGCGCCTGCCAGAGCGCCTTGAGCGCATCTGCGGCTTGTTGATCGGGTGTCTTCTTGAGAGCAGGCCAGCCGCCGGCGGCGATCGCTTTGGCAGCAGCGCGCGGACAACCATGCGCGCGCAAGAACGCTTCGAGGTCGCGGCGCGATTGGACGGATGAGAATGAAACGGGGCCATCTTGATCCAAAGCGCCAGGAACAACGGAAGCGGCAGCGCCCACTGCGGGCGCGGCTGCCTGCTCAGTTGCCTCTGTGGCCCCACATATCGCGGGCGCTTCGGAGGTGGCTTGCGATGTGCGCCCTACAGCTTGCAGGCGCGCGGCATCGGTTGCCGAATCGGAGGATGAGTCAGTCATCGACACAATGCAAGTCCCTCAGTGCCGAGACTTCGTGACGCCATGGATGCGGCGCAGCTCGTCAACAGCTTCTTCCAAAAGGTCGGCGACTTCTGCAGGGGTGGACCCCGTCGCCATCAATGCGAGCGTGCCGCCCTTGATTGCGCCTTCGAACACGCAAACAGGTGTCATGCCCTTCGAGGCGAAGCGCGGCAGCAAGCCCGCGACCGCCTCGGTGACAACAGACACGTTGCGATCGTGTCGTGCCATCAGTTCATCGTCAGTTTCGTTATGCGGCGTTGTCATTTGCTATGTCCCTCTTTTTGAAAGTGCGTCCCAAAAATTGTTTTGGCTCATTTCACTCAAAATATCCGCAACACTGGGCGCCGGTCCGGCGGATTGGGGGCTCGGGAGATTTTGATACCCCCCTGGGCACGCCAAAAGTTTCTAGCGTCACTGGCTATCGGGTTGAGCTCCAGTGAGGCGCGTGGCGCGCCGCTGTCGTTTGCCTCGCGCTTTCCCGACCGATCGACATGCATCGTTGCAGTAGCGGGCCTTGCGACCGACGCCGGCTTGCGCAGGTAACGCCGTGCCACAGGTCCAACACTGTGGCGCGAGGCGCGTGGCGCGCCGCGCGGGACGCTCGCGTGCGTGCCAGTCGCGTTGCTGTTGTCGTTTCGACGTGCGCCGACACGCATCACTGCAAAACTTGTGCGGGCAGCGCCGTGAGCGCTGCACGAACTGACGATCGCAGACCGCACACTTTCGAACGTCGTCGAACACCAATTGCAACTGCCGCATTGTGTGCCTTCGAATGTGGTCATGCCGCCACCCGCTGCCCCACGAGATTGACGACGACGGAACATTTGAAGTGATCGCCGATGGTTCGGAGCTGGGCCGCAAATCCATTCTGGATATGCTCGGCCGCAAATGTGCTCGGCACGAGCAACTCCCCCGTGACGCCCGCGGAGCAATCGGAGAACCAAGCCCGCCAGGCCGCATCGCCGACGATCGCTCGCAACTCCACCGCCCACGGGTGCGCCGCCTCCCACCCCTCGGTGAGCGCGGGCGGCGTCGGCGTCTCCGCCGCGCCGCGACGCCCGCGCTGCTTCTTTCTTCTTCCGTTGGAAGAAGAAGAAAGAGGGAGCAATTGCTTAGCATTTGCTTTGCTGCCGCCCCTCCGGCCGATTTCGGCGCGGAGCTTACTAAGGCGACGCCGC